>JBEKDN010000085.1:0-16172 GCA_050014335.1 Occallatibacter sp.
AGGGGGGGGGGGTCGGCGGATTTTTTGGAGAAGAAAGTGCGAAACTGAGCGAAAGGAAGGGGCATGGCTGGAGGGATGGGGCGAGCCAAACGGACGGTTGAAAACAAGTTTTTGGTCATGGCGGGATCTTCCTTTCCTATTTATAGAATCCTCCAACGGATGGTAATTATCCGCAAAATTGCCGCAAAAAAATAAGGGGAGCGTTTAAAGGAGATGCGGCTGTTGGCCCGCAGCGCGGGTTAGAGATTTAGCAAGTCAGCAGTTGCGGGCATCGGATTTGCGAGTTGGCGGAGATTCCTCCGCGACCGGGCAGGCTGTTGGGCAGGTTGTCGAGCAGGTTATTGGGCAGGGTTGTTCAGGACCGGTATTTTCAAGTGCGATTGAGCTGCGGCATCGCATGGCCATTCCTGCATCGCATCGGCTCACCGTGTCATCCTAAACAAAGGCTGAACTCCCACTTCACCGGCGCGCCATTGCGTTCGCCTTCAAAGTTCAGGCCGAGATTCCGGTCTGTCAGCCCAGACCGTCGAGAGAACGATTCTTTGAACGCAGAGTGTCATCCCATCTCCGTTGTCCCCGGCCTGAGCAGGCTCTTTCTGGATTACTGCTCAGGAAGCCCCGCCGTACAGCCCTTCTATGCGTCTCTGCCAACTGACTCTGGCTGGCAGGCGCGGCCTCCCTTCCCCTCTCATAGGCAGGAGGTCGTCAGTCTTCTGGCCGCGCGGAATTCCGCGCCATCCCCAGCCGCCGCTGCCGCGTTGGAGGCTCTACGCAACGGGGCGGGAGCAGTCGTGACCGGCCAGCAGGTCGGGCTTTTCGGCGGTCCGCTCTTCACGCCCTTCAAGGCGGCCACGGCGCTGGCCCGCGCCCGCCAGGGCACTGCGTGCGGCTGCCCTCATGTGGCCGTATTTTGGCTGGCCACGGAAGACCACGACTTCGCCGAAATCAACCACATCGTCTTTCCCGCCCGCCGCGAGTTGCACAAGCTTGCCTATGCGGGATTGACGACAGAATCTCAGCCCGTCGGCGGCATTCTGCTCGATGAGACCATTACGCCCCTCGTCGCCGAGGCGCGGGAGTTGCTTGGTGCTTCCGACGCCACGGATGCTCTTGCCGCGGCATACAGGCCAGGCCGCAGCTTTGCCCAGGCCTTCGCCGACTTTTATTCCAAGCTTTTTGCCGCGCAAGGCCTGCTCGTGCTCGACGCCAGCGGTCGCGATTTTCATCGCATCGGCGCTCCAGTCTTGAAAGCCGCAATCGAGCGCGCGGACGAGTTGCATCAGGCGCTTCTCGAGCGCAACGCCCAACTCATAGCCGCCGGCTATCACGCGCAAGTCGCCGTGACGCCGCAATCGAGCCTGCTCTTCCTCATCGACGAAAGCACCGGCGCGCGCGTCGCTCTCAAGCGGCATCCGGCAAGCGCCGAAGAACCCAACGGCCTTTGGGAGTCCGGCCGCCAGAGCTTTACAACCGCCGATCTGCTGGGCATTCTGGAAGCCGAACCCGAGCGAATTTCGCCTTCGGCGCTGCTCCGCCCCGTCTTTCAGGATTTTCTGCTCTCCACTTCGGCCATCGTCGGCGGACCCGCGGAGATCGCTTACTTTGCCCAATCCGCTGTTCTCTATGAGCGCATCCTGGGGCGCATCACCCCGTCCCTGCCGCGCTTTTCGGCCACGCTGATCGAGCCCGCGATTGGCGATCTCATGCACAAACATGAGCTAACTCTGGAGCGGGTATTCGAGATCGGCGGGGCTGAGAGTCCGTCCTCGCTGGCGCAATTGCTCGCCGCGCGCGCCATGCCCATTGAGGGCAAGCAAAAGCTCGCCGCCGCAGGCTCCGCGCTCGACGCCGAACTGACGGCGCTGGTCGAGTGGACGCGGATGCTCGATGCCGGGCTAGGCCAATCGGCGGAGACAGCAGCCGGCAAGATCCGCTACCAGATGAGCCGCCTGCGCACTCTGGCCGCCAATTTCGAATTGCAGCGCCAGGCCTCGCTCAACCGTCATGCCGAGGCGATTGGCCATGCGCTCTATCCCGGCGGCGCGCTGCAGGAGCGGCAGCACGGCGCGGCGTATTATTTTGCCCGCTATGGTCTGGATCTGGCTGAAACGCTGACCACGCAAGCTGCAAGCAATTGCCCAGGCCATACGGCAATGTGGCTATAATCCTCACCATCTGGATCGAGGCTATTTGTGAAGATTGTTTTTGTGATGATTGCTCTGGGTCTCACGGCTTTCTTGCCGGCGCGGGCCCAAAACCACCCCTGCGCGGCACCCGGCGATAACAATGCCTTCCTGGGCATTCAGACCATTCGCCTATGGCCGGGCGATGCACCCTTCGCCAAAGGCAAAGCCTGCGAAGACACTCCGACGCTGACCATCTTCGAGCCGCAGCAGGGCCACCAAAACGGCTCCGCTGTCGTGATCTTTCCCGGCGGCGGCTACATGCACCTCGCGGCCAACCTGGAGGGGCGGCAGGTTGCCGACTGGTTCACCTCGCGCGGCTTCCGCGCCTTTGTGGTCAGCTACCGGCTCAGCTCCAACGGCTACCTGCTGCCGATTCCGCTCATCGACGCGCGGCGCGCGGTACAAACAGTTCGAGCCCGCGCGGCGGATTACCAGATCGATCCCAACCGGATTGTTGCAATCGGCTTTTCCGCCGGCGGACACCTGGCGGCGCTCGCAGGCACACAATTCCTTCCGGGCAACCCCGCCGCCGAGGACCCCGTGGAAAGAGTTTCCAGCCGCCCGGATTTTCTCGTGCTGGGCTATCCGTGGATTGGGGCCATCAGCAGCGACACCAGCCATCTGAGCTACTGCAAGCTCTTCAACGTGATGGACTCCTGCGAGGTGCTTCGTGCCGCGTACTCTCCAGATCTGTATGTGACCAAAGAAACGCCGCCGACCTTCTGGTTCCATACCTTCAACGATGGAACGGTTCCCCTCGAGCAGGGATTGCGCTTCTATCAGGCTCTGGTAAAGGCTGGAGTGCCGGCCGAGGCGCACATCTTCTCCAATGGCCCGCACGGCACCGGGCTGGGCAAAGGCGACGCGGCCCTGGATCAGTGGCCTAATCTGCTGGAGACGTGGCTTCGCGCTCAAGGCTTGCTGACGCCTGAGGCCGCCGCCAAACCGTAGCGGAAAAGTCTGCCGTAATCTGCCGCAAAATGAGAGGCGGGCTGGCAATTACGGGAGTGGAAGGACTTCCCGAGGCTGCCAACCCGCTGGACCCTGGACCGGGTCTAGGTGATACTCTTAGTTTAGGCTTGTTCCGAAAGAAATCAAGTACCAAATCAGTAATCATTCCCGAATCGTGACAGCAGTCACACTACCCAGCCCGTTTGGTCCCGATTGCGTTGACTTGAGGCCTCGCCCCTGATACAAAAAAGGTGATCCACTTAGGAAAAATGGCCTTTGAATGCCTGAAAATCAGGCTATCTCTACAACCGGACCGGCATGCAACAAATCTTTCAACAACTCGAAACTCTCTTTCTCGGCGCTGTGCCCACGATGCTGCTTTTTGTCGTGCTCGTCGCGGCCTATCAGTACCTGGTCCAGGGTCCGTTGACCGCTGCGCTCGCTGAGCGCCGCGCGCGCACCGAGGGCGCCCAGGAGAACGCGCAGAAGGCTATCGCTCAGGCTGAAGCCAGGGCCGCTCAGTATGCCGAGAGCCTGCGTCAGGCGCGGGCTGAGATTTTCAAACTCCGCGAGACTCGCATCAAGCAATGGACAGTAGAGCGCGATGCCGTTTTGGATGCCGCGCGCAAGTCCGCCGGCGTCAAGGTTACCCAGGCCAAAGCGGAACTACAGGCTGAGGCCGCCAGCGCCCGGGCCAGCCTGCAAGCTTCGGCAGCGGATCTGGCCAATCAGGTGATGCGCGCCGTGCTGCCCGTGGCCGCCGGGGGTTCGCTTTGAGATTGCTGGACAATTCAATGCTGCGTTTCCGCATTTATCCTTCCGTTCTAGGCTTGACTTTAGGGGCAGCTCTGCTGGCCGCTCCGCTTCATCTGACGGCTCAGGCCGCAATTGAGGAAGGCGTCGTGGAAGGCTCGAACGCCGTCTCATCCGCCGAAACATCCAAGCCCGACTCGGCTCCCGTCTCGTCCCCAGAAGCCGCCAAGCCCGACAGCGACGAAGCCCAGGCCAATGTCTTCCGCCTCGAAGGCCCGATCGTCAAGTGGACGGCCAAGACGCTCAACAAGTCGCCTGAGTTTGCCGCCAGCCTCTTTGAGGTTATCAATTTTGGCGTGATCGTCTTGCTTATCGGCATTCCTCTCATCAAGGTTCTTCCCAAGCTGCTTCGCGGACGCGGCGAGAAAGTCCGCGTGGACCTTGAAGCCGCCCGCAAGGCGACGGCCGAGGCCAACGCGCGGCTGGGAGCCATTGAGGCCAAGCTCTCCGGCCTCGACGGCGAGATTGCGCAGATACGCGCGCAGGTTGAAACCGAGAGCCTGCAAGACGAGAAGCGCATCAAGTCCACTATCGAAGATGAGACGGCCCGCATCGTCGCCGCGGCGGAGCAAGAGATCAGTTCCTCGGCCGCGCAGGCACGGCGCTCGCTGCGCCACTTTGCCGCAGATCTGGCCATCGATCAAGCGGCCGGCAAACTGGTGCTGACCGAAGAAGCCGACCGCGCCCTGATTGCCGAGTTCCTCTCCGATGCGGCGCAAAAGGCCCCGGCCGGAAGCGGCGCAAGGAACGGAGGGCAGAACTAGATGGCAGCCTTCGCAGCACATTATGCCCGCGCCTTTGCCGATGTCGTGAGCCAGGAAAAGCTCGATGCGGCCGCTCTTGACAGCCAGCTCAGCGATTTTCTTTTAACGTTGCAAGGCAGCGCCGAGTTGCGCGCGCTCTTTGCAAATCCCGCCGTGGCCGCAACACAGAAGGTTGCACTGCTTGACAAGATGAACGCCAAGCTGGGCCTCCAGAAGCAGTTGCGCAACCTGCTGGCGGTGCTCATTTCAAATGACCGCATCGGCGCGGTCGAAGAGGTTGCCGCGGCTTGGCGCGCCGAAATGCGGGAGCGGCAAGGGATTCGCTCGGTTGAGATTGTAACCGCGCGCGAGTTGAACGAGGCGGATCGCGCAAGCCTCAACGCCGGAGTCGGCAAGCTTGCCGGCGCGCCCATCGAGGCCAGCTTCAAATTGGACGCATCGATCCTCGGCGGGACGGTCGTGCGCATTGGCTCGACGGTTTATGACGGCTCGCTTCGCGGCAGGCTTGACAGGTTGAAAACAGTGATCAGTGGTCAGTGAACAGTGGTCAGTATTCGGGAATCAGTGTTCAGAGGATAGAAAACAGCGGTCAGAGGATAGTCGACAACGGTCAGAAGCAGCAGGTTTTTCACTGTTCACTGTCCACTGTTCACCGTCCACTGTAAAAGGACAGAGATGGCGCAGATCAAGGCAGACGAGATTACACAGCTTTTACGCGAGCAGATCGCGAATTACGACGCGAAGGTCCAGGTGGATGAAGTCGGGACCATCACATCGCTTGGCGACGGCATTGCCCGCCTCCATGGGCTAGACAAAGTCATGGCCGGCGAGTTGCTCAGCTTTCCGCACGGCATCGCCGGGCTGGCGCTGAGCCTCGAAGAAGATTCGGTAGGCTCGGTGATTCTGGGCGACTACACCGAACTGAGCGAAGGCAACGAAGTCAAGCGCACCGGCAAAATCCTCAGTGTGCCTGTTGGCCCGGGAATGATTGGCCGCGTGGTCAACGCTCTCGGCCAGCCGATCGACGATAAGGGCCCGATTGCCTCCACCGAGTCGCTGCCCATCGAGCGTCTCGCGCCGGGCATCATCGACCGCCAGCCGGTGCGCGAGCCCATGGCGACCGGTCTCAAGGCTATCGACGCGATGATTCCCATTGGCCGCGGCCAGCGCGAGCTGATCATCGGCGACCGCCAGACGGGCAAGACCGCCGTCCTTCTCGACACGATCATCAACAATGCCAAGAACGACCTGATCTGCATCTACTGCGCCATCGGCCAGAAGCGGTCGTCCATTGCTCAAGTCGTCCAGACGCTTACTGAAGCCGGAGCGATGGGCCACACCGTGATCGTCGCGGCTTCGGCCAGTGAGCCCGCGCCAATGCTCTACATTGCTCCTTATGCCGCCACAGCCATCGGCGAATACTTCCGCGACAACGGCAAGCATGCTTTGGTCATGTATGACGATCTCTCCAAGCACGCCATGGCCTACCGCGAAATTTCGCTCCTGCTGCGCCGTCCGCCGGGTCGCGAAGCCTATCCGGGCGATGTCTTCTATCTCCACTCGCGCCTCCTGGAACGGTCTTCAAAAATGTCCAAGGAAAAAGGCGGTGGCTCGCTTACCGCGCTGCCGGTCATTGAGACCCAGGCCGGCGACGTTTCGGCTTATATTCCGACCAACGTCATTTCCATCACCGACGGCCAGATCTTTCTTGAAACCGACCTCTTCAACTCCGGTGTTCGTCCGGCGGTGAACGTAGGTCTTTCGGTCTCTCGCGTGGGCTTCTCGGCTGCCATCAAGGCGGTCAAGCAGGTGGGCGCGACGCTCAAGCTCGACCTCGCGCAGTACCGCGAACTCGCCGCCTTTGCGCAATTCGGCTCCGACCTCGACCCGCTGACTCAGAAGCAGCTCAACCGCGGCGCGCGCTTGACGGAACTTCTCAAGCAGCCGCAGTTCCAGCCGCTCACCTGGCAGCAGCAGACCATCATCCTCTTCGCCGGCACACAGGGCTACCTGGATCAGTTCGAGATCAAGGACATTCGCGCCTTCGAGGTTGGCCTCTACAAGTATCTCGACTCGGCGCAAAGCGCCCTGATCGAGGAACTGACCAAGAAGAAGGCGCTCGACGACGACCTGCGCAACGGCCTCCACGCCGCGCTCAAGGAATACGCGGCCAACTTCAAAGCTGAACTTGAGGCGGCGGCAAAGGCGTGAGGCAGGGACCAGGAATTAAGGGACACGTCACTTTCAACATAACCATGCAGGAGGAAGGCATGAGCACGAGCATCCAGATGGGAAACGACGAGTTCATTCTGTACATTCGGAAGAACTACGTGACGTGCACCAAACGCAACGACGTTCTCGGCGAGAACATCTGGAAGTGGATCATTAAAGAAGACGCGACGGCTCGCCAGGTTCGTGTTGACGTGCCGTGCCATTGGGGGGACACTGCAGCACACATTGGGCCAACCGAGCTTCCCAAAACGGCCACGCAGTTTCGATTTGATCGCAAACTACTTCCGTCACTCTACGAGCATCTAGATGAGCTAGGACAAGGGGAATGAATTAGGAGCAGGAAACAGGCAATCGTTAGTCCCTAAGTCCCTAGTCCCTTAGTTCCTCGTAACAGAAGCAAGACGCAACTGAGAACTGATTATGGCAAACGTACTCGACTTACGGCGTCGCATCCGCAGCGTGAAAAACACGCGGCAGATCACCAAGGCCATGAAGATGGTCTCGGCGGCGAAGCTGCGGCGCGCGCAGGAGCGGGCGATCAATGCCCGTCCCTACGCAAAGATGATCACCAGCGTGCTGGAATCGCTGACCCGCCGCGTGGATATCTTCGACGAGGCCACCGGCAACCTGCGCCATCCCCTTTTTGTCACCCGCCCTGAGAAGCGCATCCTCCTGATAGTCATCAGTGGAGACAAAGGCTTTGCCGGCGCATTCAACGCCAACATCCTCAAGACGGCCTTCCAGTTCATCAATGGCAACACCGACAAGGAAATTGACGTCGAAGCGGTGGGCCGCAAGGCGCGCGACCTGATGCGGCGGCGCTATCCCGAGGCTGTTTACAGCGAGCACACGGAGTCGGATCAACTCGGCGACAATCCGCACATCTTCAAGACTCGCGAGCGCAAAGCGCCGGTCGAGGTCACGGGCGATCATCCCGGAATGCTGCTCAAGCTCGAACAGAGCCGCGTCTTCGAGCTGGCGCAGAGCATCATCGCCCGCTACATCCATGAAGAGATTGACGCCGCTTACATCGTCTACAACGAATTCAAGTCGGTTATCGCGCAGCGCCTGGTGGTTGAGAAGCTATTGCCGCTGATGAAAATCGGCATCCCGCAGATTACCGGAGCCACCGAGCCTAGCAAAGAAGAGACCGAGCGCGCCGCTGAGGCCGCTCTCAGCGCGGGCATTGAAATCGAGCCCGTCGATACCGCCGAGGCGGACGAGGAAGCAAAGAAATTCGGCACCGCGCAGGTGGATTACATCTACGACCAGCCCTCGGAAGAGTTGTTCGCCGGGCTGATTCCGCAGTATGTCACTTCGATGCTCTATCACGCGATGACGGAGTCGGTTGCGGCCGAACACGCGGCTCGCATGACGGCGATGGATTCGGCAACCAACAACGCCTCCGACATGATCGACGACCTGACGCTGCACATGAATCGCGTGCGCCAGGCGGCCATCACCAAGGAGATCATCGAGATTGTTTCCGGCGCTGCTGCGCTGTAGGTTCGTGGAATCCCACCCTAGCCGCAAAAACAAGTACACGGCGAGGGTGAGGCACCCACAAGTTTGATTTCAAGAAGGCAGAAAAATGGCAGAGAATATCGGCAAGGTAATTCAGATCTCCGGTCCGGCGGTGGACGTGCAGTTTGAAGAAGCGACGATGCCGCCCATCTATCAGGCGCTGCGCGTCGTCAGCGATGGCTTCGACGTCCCCGCGCCCATCAGCGTGATCGTCGAAGTGCAGCAGCACCTGGGCGAGGGACGGGTGCGCACCGTGGCGATGACGGCCACCGACGGCATGGTCCGCGGCATGAAGGCCATCGACCTCGGCGCTCCCATCAGCATGCCCGTGGGCAAAGAGACCCTGGGACGCGTGCTCAACGTCATCGGCGACCCGGTGGACAATCTCGGGCCTATTGGGGAAAAGACGCGCATGCCCATTCACCGGCCCGCGCCGCTCTTTGACGAGCAGTCCACCCACGAGGAGATGTTCGAGACCGGCATCAAGGTCATCGATCTGATCCAGCCATTCTTGAAGGGCGGCAAGATCGGCCTCTTCGGCGGCGCTGGCGTGGGCAAGACCGTCGTCATCATGGAACTCATCAACAACGTGGCCAAGAACCACGGCGGCTACTCGGTCTTCGGCGGCGTGGGCGAACGCACCCGCGAGGGCAACGATCTGTGGCTGGAAATGTCCGAGTCGGGCGTGATCAAGCCCGGCGACTGGGCCAACTCCAAGTGCGCCCTGGTCTACGGCCAGATGACCGAACCGCCCGGAGCCCGTCTCCGCGTGGCCCTCAGCGCGCTCACCGTCGCCGAGTACTTCCGCGACGTCGAAGGCTCCGACACGCTGCTCTTCATCGACAACATCTTCCGCTTTACGCAGGCGGGCAGCGAAGTCTCCACGCTCTTGGGCCGCATGCCCTCGGCCGTCGGCTACCAGCCGAATCTGGCCACGGAAATGGGCGAACTTCAAGAGCGCATCACTTCAACCAGCAAAGGCTCCGTCACTTCGGTGCAGGCCGTCTACGTGCCGGCCGACGACTTGACCGATCCGGCTCCGGCAACAACCTTTGCTCACCTGGACGCGACGACCGTGTTGAGCCGCCCGCTTTCCGAGTTGGGAATTTATCCGGCCGTCGATCCGCTGGCTTCCACTTCGCGCATTCTCTCCGCGCGCATCGTCGGCCAGGAGCACTACGACGTGGCGCAGGGCGTCAAGCGCATTCTGCAACGCTACAAGGATCTGCAAGATATCATTGCGATTCTCGGCATCGACGAGCTTTCAGAAGAAGACAAGCTCACCGTGGCCCGCGCCCGCAAGGTGCAGAAGTTCCTCTCGCAGCCCTTCCACGTAGCCGAGCAGTTCACCGGCATCCCCGGCGCGTACGTGAAGGTGGCTGACACCGTGCGCAGCTTCAAGGAGATCATCTCAGGCAAGTACGATGACATCCCCGAGCAGGCCTTCTACATGAAGGGCGCAATTGAAGAAGTGCTGGAAACCGCCGAGAAGATGAAGGCGAGTGTGTAATACAGCTTTTAGCCTCTAGCTTCTAGCCTCTAGCTAGGAGCTAGCAGCTAGCAGCTAGGAGCTAAGGCATTTATGGCTGACGAAACCAATCAACTCCGCGTACGGCTCGTCACTCCCGAGCGGACCTTCTTCGATCAGGCGGCTGTAGCAGTCGATCTGCCGTCGAAGTCGGGCTACTTCGAGGTGCTCTACGGCCACGCGCCACTGATGGCCGAGCTTGGCGCTGGCGACGTGATCATTCACGGCGGAGCCGACCCGAAAACTGGCGAGGCCGGCAGCTCGTCCGGCGATGCGGCCAGCCTGCTGCGCTACAACGTAAGTTGGGGCTTTGTCGAGGTGCTTGGCGACCGCGTCACCATCCTCGCCTCCGACGCTCTGAAGCCCGAGGAGATCGACGTGCCTCGCGCCCAGGAGCAGCTAGCCCGCGGCCAGAAGGAATGGAACGAGGCTGGCGACAGCGAAGCGGCCTACACCGAAGCCCTCCGCGTCATCCATGAAGCCGAAGCCAAGATTGCCTCGGCGGCGGAAAAGCACTGACCTCTCTTGATTGAAAAGCCCGGGCATCGGAAATCCGCGCCCGGGCTGTAATTTTTTCCGCGCCATTTTGCGGTAGGGAGAAGCGCGCATCCAGCCCCCATCACACCTGCATCACTTCCGCTTCCTTCTTGTGCGACAATTCTTCCATCCGGCGAATCTCTTCGTCGGTCATCTTCTGCACTTCTTCCAGCGCCCGCTTCTCTTCGTCCTCGCTGATCTTCTTTTCCTTGGCAAATCTCTTCAGCGCGTCGTTGCCATCGCGGCGCACATTGCGTATCGCGGTGCGATGCTCTTCCAGCACCTTGCCCAGATGCTTGCAAACCTCGCGCCTGCGCTCCTCGGTCATCGGCGGCACGGGAATGCGCAGCACCTTGCCGTCCGAGATCGGGTTGAAGCCGAGATCGGAGGCCCGAATCGCCTTTTCCACATCCTTGATCACCGTCGGATCCCATGGCGCAACCAGAATCAACTGCGCCTCTGGCGACGAGACCTGCGCCAGTTGGTTGATAGGCATATGCGTGCCGTAGCACTCCACCTTGACTTGATCCAGCATGTGCACACTGGCGCGGCCGGTGCGGGTGGCGGCCAGATTGGCCTGGAAGGTGGCCACAGCGCCGTCCATGCGGCGGCGCAGGTCGGTGTTAAGTTCTTTGAGCGCCGGGATACCGGCCATGATTGAAGCTGCCATTGTCTTCGTCCTCGTCGAGCAGATTGCCAACGGCTATTTTACAACTTGCGCTGCCATCGGCGAAGTCCCCGCTGCGCTATACGACGGCCAGCCCCGTTGAAGCCGCCTGCTCATGCGCATGGTAGCTGGACCGTACCAGCGGACCGCTTTCCACATGGCGGAAGCCCATCTTGAGCGCCGCCGTCTTCAACTCGGCAAACTCGCGCGGAGTGTAAAGCCTAGCCATTGGCAGGTGGTCGCGCGACGGGCGCAGGTATTGGCCAATGGTGAGAATATCGCAACCCACCGCCGCCAGATCGCGGAAGACCTCCAGCAGCTCGACCGTCTCCTCGCCCAGGCCCGCCATCACACCAGACTTCGTAATCCCCTCGGGGCGAAGCTCTTTGGCAAAGCGCAACAAATCCAGAGTCCGCTCGTAGCGCGCGCCAGAGCGAACAACCCGATAAAGCCGAGGCACAGATTCGGTATTGTGGTTCAGCACTTCAGGTTGAGCCTCGACTACAATCTGGATCGCCTCGCGATTGCCCTGGAAGTCGGGAATCAGCACCTCGACGCGGCAACCCGGCGCCTGGCGCCGAATCTCCTCGACGACCATCGCGAAGGCGCGCGCGCCGCCAATCAGATCGTCGTCGCGGTTGACGCTGGTGACCACCGCGTGGCGCAGCCCTAACTGCGCCACCGCCTCCGCAACCCGCCGTGGCTCATCAAAGTCGATCGGCTCGGGCCGCCCCTTCGGCACGGCGCAGAAGCCGCAGCGGCGCGTGCACAGGTTGCCCAGCATCATGAACGTCGCGGTCTTGTGGTGCCAGCATTCCCCAATGTTGGGGCAATGCGCGCTCTCGCAAACTGTATTGAGTTGCAGCGACCGCGCCAGGCGCTTGAGGCCGTGGTAGTTCTCGCCCACCGGGGCGCGGGCCTTCAGCCACTCCGGCTTTGGCGCGGGAGCCGTGCGCACCGCCGAGATTTGCACCAGTTCCATCAAGCTCTTATTGTAACGGGGATGTGGCCCTGCAAAGCCTGAGAAACAGCCGCCGCATTCAATCGCCAAGCGCGTAAAGTTTGCCGTCCACGCTGCCAAAGTAGACTGCGCCATCTCCCACGGCCGGAGAAGAAAGAATCGAGCCCATCGAGAAGATCTTGCCGCGCACGCCAATAATCATGTCGTCCAGCGTGTCGCCAGTCCATATCCCATCGGCTTTCAACCCGCCATCGGCAGCAAGATAGCGCGGGCCGTTGGCCGTGTAGCCCGGCGTGGCAAATCCGCCGGCATAGGCTCGCTTGTCCAAATCCACAGCATGCAACTGGCCATCGAATGTGCCAAAGTAAGCGCGCAAGCCCGCAATCGCCGGGGATGAAAATGAGTAAACATTGGTCGGAAGCCAGTACAAAATCTTGCCCGTGACCGCGTCCAGCGCCTGAAATCGATGACTGTCGGAGGTTGTGTAATACACCACTCCATTGGCGACCGCCGGCGAAGAGATCACCCAGGAACCATCGTTCGGAACCTTCCATTTCAATGCGCCGGTCCTGGTATCCAGCGCATAAAAATTAGCGTCTCTGCAACCCCAAAAAACCATGCCATTTGAAACCGCCGCGGAGCCTGGGATCCCGGTCATAAGATGCGCCTTCGGGTCTTCGCCGGTTTGAAACTTCCACGCCAGCGTTCCGGTCGCCGCATTCAATGCGTAAAAGTACGTATCCCAGCTTCCCACGTAGACCATGCCCCCAGCCACCGTGGGTGAGCTATGAACCACGTCGCCGGTCTTGAAGTTCCAGCGCAACGCGCCCGTGTGTGCGTCAACGCAATAAATGTGACCGTCTCCGCTGCCAAAGTACACAGCCCCCTCGGCTACCGCTGGCGAAGATAGAAAAAAGTCCCACGGGTCCGGCATCATCTCCGTTGACGGGTGCGCGCCGAGGATCCCCATAGCCGTAAAGCGATGCTCGCCGAGTGTCGCAAAAGACCACCGTTGCTTGCCGCTGGCGGAATCGACCGCATAAAGATTACCGTCCTGGCTGACAACGTATACCGTGCCGTCAGCAACTGCCGGCGAGGAGTTCACATCCCCATGCGCGTCGAAGCTCCAGCGGAGTTTTCCGGTAGCCGAATCCAATGCATAAAGATTGCCGTCCGCGCTGCCCACATAAACAACACCGGCGGCCACGGTGGGCGAAGAGACAATCGCGCCGCTGGTTGTAAAAGCCCACTTAAGCGTAAGCTGTTTTGGAGGGCGCGCACTGTAGACTCCCAGATGGTCCGGGCCGCCGCGAAAGCCCGATTGTATTCCCTGCGCGGCAGAGATCGCTGCAAATAAAAAGAATGCGCTTATAACTCCGAACCGGTTCATAAAATTGACTATAGCATCGCGGAGAACAGACAGTTTCATTCGCGTGCCAGTGCAAGATCGCACTCGATGAGCATCGCATGGCTGTACCTCGCCCTATGGTGCCGATTTTCAATTCCCGATGAGGTTGAGAGTGTGGATTCTTGAGATGATCTCTACCTGACCATAGTCAGATGACCATGGTCAGGAGTATACTAAAACTCCGAGGGTCCCGATGCGAACAATGGCGGCAGGCGAGTTCAAGGCCAAGTGCCTTGGGGTGATGGCCCAGGTGAATGCCACCGGTCAGCCAATACTGATAACCAAACGGGGCAAACCGTTCGCACGGATTTCGCTTCCAGATGAACAGGCGCCCACGGAAAAACCAGAAGATATTTTCGGCTTTTTACGAGGGATGGCGACTATCACAGGAGATATCGTTTCATCCGAGCATACCGATGAGGAATGGGATCGCATGTTCAACGAGAAATGGGATCGATTTGAACAAGAGGTTGCAGAGTGATCCTGCTCGACACTCATGTTGTGATTTGGCTCGCACTAACTCCAGACAAGATTTCAGCCGCGGCAGCAGTTGCAATCAGGGAAGCCGACTCATCTGGAGAGCTTTCATGCATCTCTGTTATGACAATCTATGAAGTTGCAAACGCGATTCGTCTTGGTCGAATTGAGCCGAAAATGCCGCATCATTATTTTCTCAATCGCATCAGGAGCCGGTTCAAAGTGTTTCCGGTCTCCGATGCGATAGCCCAGTGTGCTGGGGAACTGCCAGCTCCCTTCCGCGGCGATCCGATGGATCGCATCATTGCCGCGACTGCCATCGTTGAAGATTGCACCTTGATTTCCAAGGACGGAAATATTCGCAAGGCCAATCTCTGCAAGGTGATTTGGTAGCTCTCTACCGCAGCCTTGCCCGCACCTCGGTCCGCACCAGATAAAGAAAGAACACCAGATTCAGCAGTCCTTGAACCGCATAAGGAAAGTCGTGACTTGCGGCAAACTTCCAGAAGAATAGCCCCACAAGCAGAACTACAGCCGTCAGCGTCAACGCCCACGCCCAGCGCAACGCCAGCAGCAAGCCGCATCCCGCCGCGATAAAGAGCGCTGAGAAAATCAGAAAGCCCCGCGGCATCTGTCCCGCTGCAACGCCCAGAATATTGATCCCGGCCAGCATCATCATGTAGAGACTCACCGCCGCCAACCCCGGCAGGCGCAACAGGGTTTTCATGCGCCCCAACTGAAGCCGCGCCGCGGCATCGGGCGTCGCGCTTGCTTCGTTCGGAGCGTCTTGCATTCCTTCGTTTTTGGCGGGCTCGGTCATAGTGAATGCAAATAGGCCAGCAGATCGCTTAGCTGGCTGTCGGTTAAAGGCGTCGCGGGCATCTCCAGCCTGCCTTGTTCGATGATTTGCGTAAGCCGCTCGTCGGTGGGCGGCGCGCCGCTGGGCATGGCCTTGATTTTCGTGATCGCTTGCAACCCCGGCCCGTGCAGTCCATGCGTAGTGGTGGGGTAATGGCAGCGGGCGCATTTCAGTTGAAAGACCTGCGCCCCGCGCGCTTCTTCCAGCGTCCACTGCGACGGAAGCTTGGAGGGCGGCAGCGATCGGCAACCCGCCAGCGTCACCGTCAGTACAGCAACCAGCCCTAGTGCGGGCGCGAGCACCACAACGGAATCCGCCAATGAAGAGACTACAGAACCCAAGCGCATTTGATTCTCATCATACAGGCGGCGGGCATGGCAAAGTAGCGCCTCTCGCCCGTGCAGGCGCCACTCCCTCCCTCGCATCGCTATACTGTTGCCTGACCGTATTTTGCCGCCTATGCCGTTTGCCCGCAAATCCGCCAAGCCCAAGCCGTTCCTCAATGAAGCCGGCCTCTATGAATTCGCGGTCAAGACGCTCGGCCGCGCCATGCGCTCTGAAGCCGAAGTGCGTCGCCTCATGACCCGGCGCGTCGAACCAGGGGAACGCGGCGCCGCGGCGATCGCGGCTGTTCTCCTCCGCCTCCGCGAGCACGGCTATCTCAATGACGCAGCCTTCGCTGAGAGCTATACCCGCATTCGCCAGGAGGACCAGAAGCTCGGCCAGCGCCGTGTCCGCCAGGACTTGCAGCAGAAGGGCGTAGGTTCCGCGCTCATCGCTGAGACTCTGGAAACCCGATACAGCCAGACCGACGAAGAAGCCCTCGCTCGCGGGCATCTGGAACGCAAGCGCCTTCGCAAGCCGGAGAACGAGAAAGACACCGCGCGCATCATGCGCCGCTTGGTGGCCGCCGGGTTTTCTACCAGCGTAATTTACAAAATTCTCCGCCAGTGGGACGTGCCTGACGAGGCACTAGCCGCGCTTGAAAATCTTGACGAAGAGCCGGCGGAGGAATAGCGCCAGCCAGCGTCTAGCCCCACCGCAGGTAGTTCCGGTAGGCTGAAGCCATGAGTGTCTTCGATGAGCGGCGTACCGAGTTGGAAAAATTCGAATTCATGATGGGTATCGAGCGCGGCCGTCTGGCCGTGGCCCTCGATCTGCTCACCGACTCGCTGATCATGGTGGGACAGCACGGAGTCTACTGCGCCTCCAGCCGCAACCCCGCCGCTCCCGCCCTCGACCTCCAGGCGGTTCTCAGCGGCATT
>JBEKDN010000086.1:0-16045 GCA_050014335.1 Occallatibacter sp.
TCTCCGCGCGGGCCGGTGCGTGGCGCCTTGGGAGCGGCCTTCTTGCGAGCCGCACGCTTCACTGCTTTGCGTTCCTGCTTATCTTCAATCTTGGTGGTGTCTGCCACTTGATTCCTCTTTCACTCAGGTCTCTTCAGAATTCCCCGTGGGCCGGGTGCATGTGACCCTTAGAATAACAGGGTTTGCGCGGCGGCGAAAGCGGAACGAAGACTGTTGCCGCGGGATGGCGGCTGGTTGTTCAATGCGAGGAGTTTCTTAGAGCGCCGCGGCAAGCTTGGGATACAGCCCCGAATGGCTCGTTCCATATAGAGCCAGCAGACGCTGCCGCATCAAATAGTAGGCCGAAGATGCCTCTTGCGCGTGCAGCGGAAGGGTCATCTGGTAGCGGCGCAGCAGCTTGGAGGGAAGCAGGCCAAGTTCCACGCGCCGAATGGCCCGGCGCAGGGTTGCCGCATCCAGCCTCATGCGCTCAGTGACAATCACGGCCTCTTGGAAGTTCCAGCGTTGCGCATAGGCGGCCAGCGCCAGCATGGTTTCAGCATTCTCGCGCATCTTGCGCAAGCCTTGGTACCCGCCCAGAAACTCCCAGATTTCTTTTGGTTCGATGTCAATCTGGTTGCGGCGCGGAGTAAGATAGTCCACCGCGATTGCGGATAGCTCAACCATATCAAGCCGATACAGGTCGGCGACAAGGTTGTGCCAGCCGCGACGACGCTGCTTCTGCACCTGTAAGAGCAGAGAGGTTAAAATGCAAAGCAGCGTGCAACTTCCAGCGGAAATCAGAAATAACTGCAAAAAAGTCATCTCAGAGATGTTACCGTTGCTCACTCACCCTGTCAAGATCATTTTTTACACGCTCATGCAAAGCAAGGATATACTCGCGTAACTCCGGAGAAATCTCCTCCCGAGCCGGCTCATCCAGCCAGAATTGAAGTATCCAGTAAGCCAGAGCCGCCAGATAAGCAAGCTTCCGGACATTATCCAACGCGTCGAAGTAAAAGTGGGTACCGTAGTAACCTTGTACAAGATCGACAGCCATCGCGACCATCACCCAGCCCGACCAGCCAACCACTAATGAGAAGACGTGATTGCGAAAGCCCAGCCCGAGGCGCTTGGCGGTCAGCAGCATGACTACAAAAAGCTCGCAAACGACCAGGTCTGTGAATAAGTTAGACCGCGCCTCGATGCGGTTGAGGAGGGTTGAGACAGGCGGCGAGAGCATCCAGGAGAGCGCGGCGGCCAGCAGAATACCCGCCGCACCTCCGAGGATGAATTGCTTTTTTGCGTCCTTGATCCAGCTTCCGGTCGGACGCATCACGATGCGCGCGACCTCCCAGATCACGCCGAGCCGCAACGCAAAACCCAGAAGATCTTCGAAATAGTAGATGCGCGCATACCACAAAGAGGAGCCGCATTCATAGATCGAATATAGCGCTAGAGCTATCGCGGCAGTGAAACCTATGCGTACGGTGAAGACAGGAAACTCCCTGCTCCTGCGCCGATAGACAAGGATCGTGAAGAGAGCGGCTTCGCCGAGAAAGCAGCTGACCCACAAAACCCAATCCAGCCCAGACAGATTCATTGTCCCTCGTAAGTTTTATTCTCTCCGATCTTGGGGGGCTGAGAACAGAGAGAACTACAAAACCTACCGCGCGGAGTTCGATATTGCAGTGGGAGGATGAGGATTGCCGCCATCCTGGCTGGCAAACGAAGGCAGGGATGCGAAGATGGCAACCAGAACGGCGACGAGGGCAAAACGCAGGGACATTTTCATGGAATTCTCCTTTTTTGTGGCGCGTAAAAGCGCAAATTGACTACGGTTATTTCGGTCTTCCTGAAGTGAGATTGCGGCAAACCCCTACCGCACTGAAGACGATGTCGCGGTGGGCGGATGAGGATCGCCTCCAGATAGGCTGGCAAACGAAGGCAAAGATGCGAAGAGCGCAACCAGGGCGGCGACGAGGGCAAAACGCAGGGACATTTTCATGGAATTCTCCTTTTTTGGGCGCGGATGTGCGCAAGATGAGACTAGACGTTTTGGGGGCTTTTACGAAAGGGAAAGATGGCCGAAAACGGAGAAGAGTGCTCAAAACGTTTGGAATGAGGACGCTCGTTCCAATTCGGTTTCTCATTGCAAGCAGCTCTCCAAACCGCATTGAAAACCGGCGCTGCAACGGTTTCCGGCGTACAATGAAGAGAGTCCTGAAGAATCAGAGCTGATGTTGTAAGAGAACAAGCTGCTTGACCCTTGCCGTCCGATCGCTCCTGACGAGCTCCGCACCGCACGCAACAATCACCTGTTCGCCGGAGTGAAGTCATGCGTTCCGAAAAGATACACCGCGCCCTGGCGCAGGGAATGAATCGTTTTGAAGTCTGCCAGTTAGTCGCCAAAGGCGTAAAAGCTACCCATAAAACCGGCGGGCGCTTTGAAGATTCCATTAACGATGTGCTGCAATATCTTGGCACCCACAAAACACCCAAAGAGAGCCTTCACCCGGCGATTCCGCAGATCAATCTCAAGAGCCTCAAGCCGGCGGCGTAAACAACCTCCGACAGTGATCGGTAGTGGATTGGCTAAAAATTTGTCTTTGGAAAAATAAGCCCGATTCAGGCTGAAAAATAATCAACTCCTTTAAAATGCCTCCGCGCGGCATACGGCAAGAACAAAATATCCACCAAATGCAAGAAGAGGGACGGCAGCTTTGCCATCCCTCTTCTTGTTTGAATCCGTACTGGCTGGAAGGGGGTAACCCTTAGACAACCTGAACGTTCTCTGCCTGCCAGCCCTTGGGGCCCTTGGTCACGTTGAACTGGACGCGCTGGCCCTCCTGCAACGAACGGAATCCGTTCGACTGGATGGCGGTGTGATGAACGAAGACGTCCTCTCCGTTTTCACGGCTAAGAAATCCAAAACCCTTGGCGTCATTGAACCACTTGACTGTGCCTGTTTCCATTTTTGTACTGCTCCTCAGTTACCAATTTACCGCGAACGCAATGTGGAAGTTTGCGAGTAGGCGGTAACCGAAACAGGCAAAAACTTCAGATCGAATTCTACGATTACATGAAGTGTAGCATGGATTTGGCCCCGCACTCCAGAATTCTAGTATGAGCGGTTCAACCCGTCCCAAAAGTTCCGTTTTGGGCTAGGGGTAAATCCTAGGAATAAACCCAGAAGCAACCCAGAAAATGCGAGGCCGAAGCGAGGCGTCTTCTCCGGCGACCTCGCCTATAGGCAATTCTGTTTCCAGTCGATGCCGCCCCTGCGCTATCGATAAACCAGCGGAATGAAATTCTGCTCCTGGATCGGCGGCCGCACGTACTTCGATTTCTCCAGCTTGGGCAACTCCAGCGGCGCCGGCGTCAAATCGCGATAGACAAACTGTGAGAGCAGATGCTGAATCACATTCAGCCGCGCGCATTTCTTGTTCTCCGCATTCACCACAAACCATGGAGAATTCTTGGTGTCCGTTATCGCAAACATCTCGTCCTTGGCGCGCGAGTAGTCGGCCCAATGCTTGCGCGATTCCAGATCCATCGGACTCAGCTTCCAGCGCTTCGTGGGATTCTTCATGCGCTCTTGAAAGCGCCGCTCCTGCTCCTCGTCGCTCACGGAAAACCAATACTTGATCAGATGAATCCCCGCGCGCTGCAACATGCGTTCAAACTCCGGGCAGCTCTGCATAAACTCCTGATACTGCGTGTCGGTGCAGAAGCCCATCACGCGCTCCACGCCGGCGCGGTTGTACCAACTGCGATCGAAAAGCACCATCTCACCCGCCGCGGGCAGGTGCGGAACATAGCGCTGAAAGTACCACTGCGTCTTCTCGCGTTCAGTCGGCGTGCCCAGCGCCACCACCCGGCAGACGCGCGGATTCAGCGATTCGGTGATGCGCTTGATGGCGCCGCCCTTGCCTGCCGCGTCGCGGCCCTCAAAGAGAATCACCACGCGCAAGCCTTCCACGCGAACCCACTCCTGCAGCTTGACCAGTTCCACTTGCAGGCGGGCCAGTTCTTTATCGTAGTTCACATCCTTGCCAATCTGCTGGCACTTGGCATCCAACGGCGCGGGCGACGGAATATCTCCGTGCTTGAGAGCGCCGTTTGCAGGCACTGCCTCGGCTTGTTTCTCCGCGTGCTTCTTCTTATGCTTGTCCTTCATGGGGCTCCTCCAGCGATAGGGATAGGCATTATCTTATCGGTAGAATTCACGCGAATACAAGGATAATCCTGCGCAATCAAGAAAATTATCGACCCGGTCTTCCTTTAAACCGCGCAAAAATTGCCGCGCTATCTGCTCTTCCACTTTATTGAGAGCGCGGCGAGCTTTTCATCCATCGTCGGCTGCGGCTTCTCAATAACCTTGACCGCGGGTTTCCCACCTGGCCGCGCCGCTGGCGCTGTCAGCGCCTTGATGGAGAGCGCAATGCGCTTGGCTTTCAGATCCACGCCGAGCACCTTCACCTTGACAATTTGTCCCGTCTTTACAGCCTCTGACGGCTCCTTGATAAATTTGTTGGATAGCTCGCTGATGTGCACCAGTCCGTCCTGATGTACACCAATATCGACAAATGCGCCGAACTTGGTCACGTTCGTCACCACGCCTTCCAGCACCATGCCGACAACCACGTCAGCCATCTCGCGCACTTCTTCGCGAAAGGTTGGCGCAACGAATTGATCGCGCGGGTCGCGGCCAGGCTTGCGCAGCTCGGCCAGAATATCGTTCACGGTATAAGCGCCGGCCGAGAGCTGGCCGCGGTCAACTTGTTCCAGTAATTGCGGCTGCTCGATCAACTCCTTCACAGTCGTCTTCAGTGAGAATGCCATCTGCTCGACCACCGGATAGGACTCGGGATGCACGGCTGTCGAATCCAGCGGATTGTCGGCGTTGCGTATGCGCAAGAATCCCGCTGCCTGCTCAAAAGTCTTCGGCCCGATTCCTGCTACTTCCAGCACTTGCGCGCGTGAATGGAAGCTCCCTTTCTCATTGCGAAAGCTGACAATGTTCAGGGCCGTTCGCTCAGTGATTCCGGCCACAAAGCGCAGCAGCGTCCATGACGACGTATTCAAATCCACGCCCACTTTGTTGACGCAGCTTTCAATCACCGTCTCAAGCGATTCCTGAAGCTGGCGCTGATCCACGTCGTGCTGGTACTGGCCCACGCCGATCGATTTCGGATCGACCTTGACCAGCTCGGACAATGGATCTTGCAAACGCCGCGCAATCGAGATCGCGCCGCGCACCGTCAAATCGAGATCGGGAAATTCTTGTCGCGCAACTGCCGAGGCCGAATAAATACTTGCTCCCGACTCGCTCACCGTCGCTGAAAAAATTCCATCGATCTTTTTCTCGCGCAAAAACTCCCGCACAAACGCATCGGTCTCGCGCGATGCAGTCCCGTTGCCAATGGCGATGGCTCTCACGTTGTGCGCGCGCAACAGCGCATCCAGCTTCGGCGCTGCCTCGGCATTGCCGTGCTTCGATGTATGCAGATAAAGCACATCGTGCGCCAGCAGCTTGCCGGTTTCATCCACCACCGCAACCTTGCAGCCGGTGCGCAATCCCGGATCGATGCCCAGCACGGCAATAGGTCCAGCTGGCGGAGCCAGCAACAAGTTATAAAGATTGTCGCGGAAAACCTTGATCGCCTCCGTGTCTGAGCGGCGTTTTAACTCCAAACGAATCTCGCCTTGAATCGAAGCATTCAGCAGCCGCTTCCACGCATCGTCGATCGCCATCTCCAGATGCCGTGTCCAATCGCCCGCCAGCCGCAGCACGTGCCGCTGAATGATCGCAATTGCGCGCTCCGCTTCCACCTCGATCAAAAAGTAAAGAACCTTCTCGCCTTCGCCGCGGCGTATCGCCAACATGCGATGGGAGGGAATCGTCTTCACCGGCTCCGAGTACTCGTAATACATCTTGAACTTTTCCTGCTCGTCAACCGCATCGGCAACCTTTCGGCTCACCACAACACCCTCATCGAACATAAGGGCGCGCAGCGCTTTGCGCAGGTCGGCGTTCTCGCTGATCCACTCGGCAACAATGTGTCGCGCCCCTTCCAACGCCTCGTCCACCGACGCCACGCCAAGCTCCGCATTCACAAATGTCGCGGCAAATATCTCCAGCGTCTGCGCGGTATTCTCCTGCGCCCAAAGGTATGCCGCCAGCGGCTCCAGTCCCTTCTCGCGCGCAATCGTGGCCTTGGTTCTGCGCTTGGGTTTGTAGGGAAGATACAGATCCTCAAGCTCGCTTTTATCGAGCGTGGCTTCAATGCGCGCCTTCAATTCATCGGTCAGCTTGCCCTGCTCGGCAATCGAGGCCAGAATGGTTTCGCGCCGGTCCTCAAGATCGCGAAAGTAGGCGAGCTTCTCCTCGATGGCAAGAATCTGCACCTCGTCCAGATTGCCCGTCGCCTCCTTGCGATAGCGCGCAATAAAGGGCACCGTGCCGCCGTCGTCAAGCAATTCGATCACAGCTACCAGGCCGCGCAGCGGAAGATTCAGCAGTTCTGTGATATGAAGAAGAATTGCGGGAGAGAGATTTTTTGTGTCTGTCATGAGCGGTCTGTCTTCATGGTACATGCAGCCGCTGAAAAAATTGCGACGCGCTCAACTGTGCAAAACTTCGCGGCCGCTTAGACGAATTCAATCTTCAACGCAATAGCCAGATCGGAAATCTTTTCCGCCGCCATCTGCACTGTCAACGAATTTTCGTCCTGCTTCCACTTCAAATCGCCCTTCCATCCCAGCACTTCAACCCGGCCGATCTTGCCTGGATTCTGCGCGCTGTTAAGGCCCAGCGCATTCACCACCACGGCCTTTTCCGGCCAGCCCATCGCAAAGGCATAAAGCGTATTGTTCTTCGCCGTAAAGCGAATGTCGTCGGCGGTTAGATCCTTTTGCTTGTCCTCGTTGAAGTTGCCCGTGTCGATCTTGACCTTCGTCGAAGGGCCTTCTCCATAGATCTTCCACGGCCGCGTAGCATGAATGCCTTCGCTGTGAATGGCCATCCACGCGGTGATCGCCTCCAGAACTTTCATCTCCTCGGCATCCAGTTCTCCAGAGTTGGGCAGCGGAAAATTCAGCAGAAGATTGCCATTCTTGCTGACAATATCCACCAGCAGATCGATGACTTTTTTTGCGGACTTGTATTGCTGGCCGCGCTTGTAATGCCATTGGCCAATGCAGGTGTCGGTCTGCCAGGGATGCTCTGCAATTCCATCGGCAACCCCGCGCTCGTGATCCAGCGCGCAGGTTCCGATGGCGCAATCTGTTTCTTCCTTGCTGGTATAAACCGCCTCGGTAACTCCGCCGTGCAACTGCGCGCTCACATTGTAAAGATGCGCCACCATCTTCAATCCATAATCTTCAAAGGGGAGGTGCCCGTCGGTATAAAGAAGGTCGGGATGATAGTTGTCGATAAGGTCGGTGATGCGGTCAAGGTAGTGGCGCTTCCACGCATCGGGAATTCCATCGTCGTTCCAATCCAGCTTGTTGATAAAGCGCGCGCTAGCAACGTCATGATAGAGATCTGCGTACATGGCATCGGCGCCATCGTACGGAATGCCGGCCAGCGATCCGGTTTTGTCGGCTCCGTGGCTCACGGCCCACCACTTGTAACTGATCCATAAGTGCTCGCTGACTCCGAAGCGCAATCCCTGCTTCCGCGCCGCATCGCGCCAGATGCCTACCACGTCCTTCTTTGGCCCCATATTCATCGCATTCCAGCGCGTATGCTTCGAGTTCCATAAGTCAAAGTTGTCGTGATGCACACCCATGCTGACAAAATACTTTGCCCCGGCCTTTTTGTAGAGGCTCATCAGATGTTCCGGCTCCCATTTGGCAGCCTTCCAAATCTTCACCATATCCTTGTAGCCAACCTTGGAAGGATGGCCGTAGTGCTGCAAATGGTGTTCGTACTGTTCCGATCCCTGCATGTACATATTGCGCGCGTACCAGTCCCCATCTTCAATAGCCGACTGCGGTCCCCAGTGCGCCCAGATGCCGAATTTGGCGTCGCGAAACCACTCCGGAATCCGGTAGCGATCGAGCGATGTGCGTGTCCCGATAAACCTTGCGGCTTGTCCCGATGCAAAGCGAGAAAGAGCAAGCGCGGAGCATGCACCGCCCATCCATTGCAGCAATTCACGTCGATTCATCGCCATTTGCGCATCTTTCCTTCCGGTTTTTTCAATATGGTTATCGTATGGGGCAACGGGCGTTCTGAACGCCGCCCAACCATCAGCATATTAGAATGACAGCATGGCCCATGACAATCAAGCCCCGTGCATGAACGGGAACGGCGCATGAGCGCGGAGCGCGGCCAGAGGCACGTCGAGGCGGCCGAACACTCCGATTGGAAGCCTCAAGCGAACCCGTGGATGATCGCCGCGTCGGTCATGCTGGCCACCTTCATGGTGGTGCTCGATTCCTCGGTTGCCAACGTCGCGCTGCCGCATATTGCGGGCAGCCTTTCAGCCTCCACCGACGAATCAACCTGGGTTCTCACCAGCTATCTGGTCTCGAATGCGATCATGTTGCCGGCCGCCGGATGGATTGCGCGGCGCATCGGACGCAAGCGCCTGCTGCTCGTTTCCATTCTGCTCTTCACCGCCGCTTCGCTGCTCTGCGGCGTGGCCTTGAATATGCCCATGCTGATTGTCGCGCGCATCCTGCAAGGCGTGGGCGGCGGTGGCATGCAGCCCCTGGCCCAGTCCATTCTGCTCGAGAGTTTTCCTCCCCGCCAGCACGGCACCGCGATGGCCGTCTATGGCGTCGGCGTGATTGTTGCGCCGGTCATCGGCCCCACGTTGGGCGGTTGGATCACCGATAGTTATTCCTGGCGCTGGATCTTCTATATCAATCTGCCCATCGGCATTCTTGCCCTCTTCATGGTCAATCTCTATGTTGAAGATCCGCCCTATCTGCGCAAGGCCTTCCGCGGCGCAATCGACTATCTCGGATTCGGATTAATGGCGCTCTGGCTCGGTACCTTGCAATTGGTTCTCGATAAGGGCCAGGAGGCGGATTGGTTCGCGGCCCCGTGGATTTGCTGGACGGCCGCTATCTCAACTCTTGCGCTGATCTTCTTTGTGATTCGCGAATTGACTGACCGGGAACCTATCGTGCAGTTGCGCATCTTTCGCGACCGCAACTTTGCCGTGGGAACGCTGATTACCTGCATGTACGGCTTCGTCCTCTATGGCGCTACCGCGATGCTGCCCTTGTTTCTGCAAACCATGCTGGGCTATTCAGCTCTGCAGAGCGGCATGACTGTGAGCCCGCGCGGCATTGGCGCAATGGCTTCCATGATCATCGTTGGCATTCTGGTGCGTTACATCGATGGGCGACTGCTGATGGCTTTTGGCTTTGCGCTGCTCGGCGCATCCACATGGATGCTGGGAAACATCAGTCTCGAAATCGGCATGGTCTCGGTCGTCGTTCCCAACGTGCTCAACGGATTCGCCATGGGCTTTATCTTTGTTCCGCTGACCACCATGACGTTGAGCCGCTTGCGCAAGCAGGATATTGGCAACGCGGCCGGCATCTACAATCTTGCGCGCAATGTCGGCGGCTCCATCGGCATTGCCAGCATCATGGCCATGCTGGTGCGCGGCTCGCAGACACATCAGAATTATCTTGCCGCGAATGCGGGAGCGGGCAATCCCGTCGCGGGCATGCTGGTGCGCGGCCTGCAAGCCAACTTATATTTACAGGGTACGGATTTGGTTAGCGCGCAGCACAGAGCCCTGGGTGCGCTCTACCGCAGCGTGGAGCAGCAGTCGGCGCTGCTGGCCTACGCGGATAACTTCCGCTTGATTGCCGTTCTCGCATTCGCCTGCATTCCGCTGCTGCTGCTTTTTCGCCGCATAAAAAAAGCATGACCAAGTCAGTGTTTGTTACGCCGAAGTTAGAATTCTTAACTAAACCTCATCATTAGTTTTCTATCATTCAACCTATCCATACTGATGGAATCACGCAGCTCGCCGAAAACAGATTCAGCGGCTTCTCCTCTGCGGCGCACAGGTATTTGGTAAAGTGCCGAGCGCGTGAGCCGGAGATTGGCGGGCGCCATGAGTTCGTGCTTGCGAAGGGAGGCTCCGATGCTGCAGATAGAGAGACGAAAAGATGTAACTGTCGCTCCGTCCTGGGCTCACCTTCGCCTTCCGCCATTCCCTCAGGTTGCTCTTCGCATCCTTCAACTGGCAAACAATGAGAACGTGCAGTTGCACCAACTGAGTGAGTTGATCTCTTCGGATCCGGCATTTGCCAGCGAAGTCCTCACCATTGCCAATTCGCTTCTCTATGCCCCGCGCTTTCCCGCCAACAGCGTCTTGCAGGCAATTGCCGTGCTGGGCGCAAGCAACCTTCAAGGACTTTGCCTGACCGTTGGGGTGCGTGGGTTCATGGGTAAGGCGCTCAATCAACCGGCGATGAAAACCATTTGGCGGCACAACCTGGCCACCGCGCTCATTGCCGATGAATTGGCATCCGTTGGCTTCATTGATCGCGATGTTGCATACACCTCCGGGGTAATGCATGACATTGGACGCCTGGCGCTGGCCGTGATCCGGCCCAGGGAGTACAGCGTTCCGCTGGGTGTTCATAGTGGAACACCGAGGAGCTTTCTCGAAGTCGAGCGCAAGCTTTTCGGCTGGGATCATTGCGAGGCCGGCCGCCAATTAATTGTGGACTGGAAGCTGCCCTCCGAGTTTGAAGAGATTGTCGGCGACCACCATGATCCCCGTAAGGATGGTTCGTGGGGGATGTCGGATCTAATCAACGTGAGTTGCCGCATGGCCGACACTGCCGGCTTCACGGCCTTTCCGGGTTGCGAGATCACGCCCTTTTCTGAATTGCTAGCGGAACTGCCGGTGCGCGAGCGCTCTCTCTTCCATACCTCCATCGAACCGCTGGCCTTCGGCATCGCAAAAAAGATCAACGCCGTCGAGTCAGTCTGACTCGGCGCGCCTTTGCGCAAATGAGTATCGATCGTCACACAAAATGAAAAGCCCCTCTCAACCTTGAGCGGGGCTTTTCATTTGCTGCCATTGGTTCCTACTTCCGCTTCTGTGTTAGTCCAGCAGGTCCGCTGCCGCCCGATTTCTTGATGGCCCGTTTGGCCGCAATTGCATGCATTTCTTTGCCAATGTGAGACTGGTTGATTCCCAGTTGCAGCGCCAGGCTGATGATATTGCTGGTGCCCCAATAAAGCGCCAGGCCGGAGGCGTAGTGCAACAGGAAAAAGCCCATCATTACCGGCATCATGAAGGCCATCATCAGGCGCTGGCTGGGTTCCATTCCCGGTGTCGGCGTCTTGATCTGCACCAGAAACATGGTGAGGATAATGAGAATCGGCAGTATGTATCTGGGGTCTGGCGTAGACAGATCGCTGAGCCAGAACCAATGGGCTTGGCGCAGTTCCACCGCATTCTGCAACACGCGGAAGTAGGCAAAGAAGAGCGGAATCTGCGGCAGCATCGGCAGGCAACTGCCGTACATGTTGACGCCCTCCACTTTATACAACTCCATCATCTCGGAGTTCATATCCGCGCGCTTTGGATCGGTGGCCTTGAGATTCTTGTAGCGCGCCTTGATGGCATCCACCTTGGGCTGAATGCGCATCATCTTAAGCGACGACTTCAGCGCCATGAAGCGGAAGGGAAGCATCACCACAGTGAAAACAGTAGTCACAATGATGATCGCCCAGCCCCAGTCATCGCTTCCGCCGCCCAGATGGTCATGCAGAAAGCGCAGCGCCAGGTAAAGCGGCTTGGCGATGAATGTCCAGAATCCGTATTGGATCAGGGGTTGCAGCGTGGGTCCGCTGGCTTTGCCGTCCGCGCCGGTGGCGCGAATCGACTTGAGCAGGTTGGTCTCTTTAGGCCCGGCGTAGAGGCGCAGGCGCGTCAAGCCGCTGCTGTCGCCCACAGCCAGGCCGATCACGTCGGCCGGCTTCTGCTGGCTGTTCGGATCGCTTGGATCGCTCAGTAGATTGATCGAATTATGCAGCGTGACCACATTCGTGCGTTCCGGCTCATCCGGCAGAAAGGCCGCCGTAAAGTATAGGTCGGAGATAGCCGCATACTGGTAAGGCAGTTCATAAGTTGCGTTGCCGCTGATCTTCTTGGCGGCAATCGAGTCGTCCTTGCCATTCACTGACCAGGCAAATTGCGAACTGGTAGATGCGGGAATCATTCCCCCGCGCGGCTTGGCCGGATTGAACTCATCCATGTCGCCCAGCCCGGCCGGCCATTGAATCAGTGTTCGCACCGGCGCCCCATTGCGCGTAACCTGATTCTCGACCGTGATCACATAACTGGAATCAAAGTGAAGCGTCTTGACCGCGTCGATGCCATTCTGCGCGTAGTGGAAGCTCACCGACCCAGGAGCCCGCAAGACGCCCATCGAAGTTGCCGCGCCAGAAATCGCCACCTGATACAGCGCCTGATTCAACTGCGTCGTCAGCGACGGTTCATAAGTATAAAGCGAGAGCGGCAACCCAAAGCGCGCCGAGGCCTGCGGCTGCACCATATCCAGCGGCTTGCCGTCGCTGTCGTTGTACTTCTTCAGAATCCAGTGCCGCACCTGCGCGCCCTGGTTGGTAAAAACGATCTTGTAGTAATCGTTCTCGACCGTGGTCTCCGTCACTTCAGAGGCAGCAATGGCCGGTGTGGCGCTGGCGGCCTGAATCGTTCCGGTGGGCGTCTGCGGCTGACCGGTGGCCGGCTGCATCTGGCCCGTCGCGCCGTTCTGCGGCGGCGCGCTCTGCACCGCTGGCGCTGGCGTGGCCGGCTGTTTGGGCTTGGAAAAATATTGAAAGCCGAAAAGGAGAACAAGACCCAGGAGCGTGATCGACATCAGGCCGCGCATATCGCCGCCGCTACCGCCGTCGCCGCCCTGCGGCTGAAGATTGGGATTGCGTATTTCTGCCAAGGTAAACTTCCTATTCGTCATGGGCGCGCCGTCCGGCGTCGCTCTTCTTATGGTAATTGCTTGGGTTGGGGAATGGTGTGAAGCGGAGCGGGCGGCACCGGGTCCAATCCGCCGCGCATGAAAGGATTGCAGCGCAGCAGCCTCCAGATAGCCAGCCCAACGCCGCGAACCGGCCCGTGGGTGGCAATGGCGACGGAAGCATACTCCGAGCACGTGGGAAGATAGCGGCAGCCGCCCGGCTTGAGCGTATGAATAGCCGGAGAAATCCAGCGCCGATAAAAATCGAGCATAGCCAGCAATGTCCGCGTCATAGTGTCGCCTTCGCGGCTTCCGCGGCCTTCGGCGTCATCCGCGACGCCTCTAGATTGGCCTGCTGAAGGATACGCACAACCTCCGCTTCAAGTTTCTTGAATTCCAGCGTCAGCACCGTGCGGCGGGGATGAAGGATCAGGTCGCAGCCCGCCGGCAGCAGCTCCGCATGGCGGCGCAGCGCCTCTCTCATGCGGCGTTTGATGCGATTGCGCTCATGCGCTTTGCCCAGCACCTTGCCTGCGGTCAGGCCTACGCGCGGTCCCTTCGCGGGCTCAAAAACTGTATCGGGGGCTGGCTGCGGCGCCAGAAACCAGCTCATTGACGCCGATTGCCGCTTGCGGCTCGCCGCATAAGCGCGCTGATAATCCGCGTGTCTTCTCAGTCGCGCGCCCGTTAGCGACGAGCGCCGGTCAGCCTTCAGTGGGGTAGTCATAGCAGCGCCGTGAAGGAGTTGGCCGGAAAGCCATTGGAGATGGAACCCATTCCGGCGCCAACTGTGGGCTGGGATAAAGGGGAAGGGGAGAACGCCAAATAAAGATTAGTCGCGGAAGCCAGCACTGACAGCGACGCGCTTACGGCCAATGGCGCGGCGGCGGCTCAATACGGCTGCGCCAGCCTTGGTCTTCATGCGCGCGCGGAAACCATGGGTCTTCACGCGTTTACGGCGATTGGGTTGAAATGTGCGCTTGGGCATGAATATGCCCTCCTATTTTCTTCAAAAATCTGCGCCTTGACGGCAAGTATTAAGTGTATCGCAGGTTGGCCCAAGAATCCAGTCGCAACTGCGGCCAGCTACAAAAGCCTTTCTTAGATGCATAGCCGGCAACTCGCGTTGCACCGCATAAAATGGACCCACTCGGGGGAGTTTCGTGTAACTGAATCGCGCCCGGAAACACACTCTGGTAATCTTACCAACGCTTGTTTCACCATCCTTGGTGCAACTAATTTTTGCGAAAAAAACTTATGTAAATGAGGGGTTACTTCGCCCTCCAAATGTGCTAATCTTGGGACCGTTCTAGTAAGTTTCCTAGCGTCTCACGGAACCGGTTTTATCCCAGGCCCCGAGGTCATTTCTCCAGGGCCGACCAGCGGCAATCAGGTACTTGGTAAGCAACAGTCGGGCGCACAGTCAAGTGCTTTGCGCCGCGCCGTATTTTTTGCCAAAATGCTTGGGATTAACCATACCAGTGGTCACAAATGGCGCGGGTAAGGATCAGCACAATGGCATTTGCGTTTTCGCCGGCGACGGCACTCAATCCCTGGATTCAGATCCTCTCGGCACTGGAAAAGAAAGTTATTCGCCAGTCCTTTGAGACCTGGTTCAAGCCTACGCGCTACAGCCATGTTGCCGGACGCACGCTCTATGTGCGCGTTCCCTCCATGGAGTTTCAGCACCTCGGGGACCGGTACAGCGATCTGATTCAGGAGGCGATCGAGCAGCAGGAAATGGAATTGGACGACGTTTGTTTCGTCACTACAGAAGAGGATCCCTCCATCCCCAAGCCGCGCAAAGACGGTGGCTTTCCGCCCATCCCCGCTCATGCCCCCACAGCGCCCGCGCCCGCGCGCACGCCGGAGCAGGCGCGCTTCGATTGGTCCACCGCCGCGCAGCTCAACCAGCGCTACACCTTCGACGCATTCGTCATCGGCAACGGCAATCAGTTTGCGCGCGCCGCATCGCTCGCTGTCGCTGAGCGACCCTCCCGCGCCTACAATCCGCTCTTCCTCTATGGCGGCGTCGGCATGGGCAAAACGCATCTGATGCACGCCATCGGGCATGAAGTGAAGCGCCGCCAGCCCTCGGCCAGCATCTGCTATTGCTCGGCTGAAAAATTCACCAATGAGATGATCACATCGCTGCGCAACGATCGCATGACCAGCTTCCGCGACCGCTTCCGCACCGTCGATGTTTTGCTCATCGACGACATTCAATTCATCGCCCAGAAAGAGCGCACGCAGGAGGAGTTCTTCCACACCTTCAACGCGCTGCACGAGAGCCTGAAGCAGATTGTGATTGCATCGGACCGGCCGCCCAAGGAACTGGCGGAGATCGAGGATCGGCTGCGCTCGCGCTTCGAGTGGGGGCTGATTGCCGATATTCAACCGCCGGATCTTGAGACCAAGGTGGCCATTCTGCAGAAAAAAGCAGAGAGCGAGCAGGTGCAGTTGCCGACAGACGTGGCGCTGTTTGTGGCCTCGAACGTGCGCACCAATGTACGCGAGCTTGAGGGCGCTCTGGTGCGGCTTATCGCCTGGTGCCAGCTGAACCGCATGGAGATCACGCTGGCGTCGACGCAGCAGTGCCTGAAGCAGTTCATCGATATGCAAGTGCGCAAGATCACCATTGAGGCGATTCAGCGCGCTGTCAGCGAGAACTTCGGCATGAGGGTCAGCGACCTGAAGCAGAAAAACAACTCGCGCAACGTGGTGGTGCCACGGCAAATCGCCATGTACCTGGCCAAACAGATGACCGAGGCCAGCCTGCCTGAGATCGGCCGCCAGTTTGGCAACAAGCATCACACGACGGTGATGCATTCGATTGCCAAGATCGACGAGCAGCGACGCGGCGACAAGGACCTGCATCGCACGCTGAACAAGCTACAGGAGATGCTGAACGCTTAGCCACCTGCGGTGGGGCAGACTTCTTCGGCTGATGAGTTCACAATTTCACAGGTTGAAAATGCCAACGGAGTCGCGAGAAGCGTCAGGGCACGACTTTAGTCGTGCCGCTCAACCGCGCCCAACTCGTGGGCTTTAGCCTCTGCGTGCTTTTGTTTCTTCAAGTATGCCGTTCCAAACT
>JBEKDN010000087.1:0-16022 GCA_050014335.1 Occallatibacter sp.
GCATTTGATTTGTTTGCCGCGAAGATCGTGAAGCTTGCGACAAGTGGTTGGGCCTTGCGCGGCGGGGCATTGAATCCTTGCGCGGCTACGTGCAACCGCGCCAACGCCTCACCTGCCGAACGTGCATGCTGCGCGGAAAAGAACGGTGTCCATGAGAGCGCATCCTCATAAAGATCCACGCCTGCGGGCGTTTCATGCGCTTCATAGGTCCACTCGCCGCATTCGATGGCCGTCGCGCCGGAACCGTTTTCAAAGACCAGAGGCACGGGCGCTCCATTTGCTCGCAGATGACTCATAAAGAGATGCTCTTCTAGTAATCCCTCCCGGTCGCGCACGGCTCTGTGATGGCGTTTGACAAACACACGCCTGCCGCCGGCATCCACCACGCTTGCAGCGGAAAATGGTCGCGGACTTACTGAAAGAATTTTCGCCGGACCTCCACAGCCGGGAAACTCAGCAAGCAGCGAGCGCACTTCGGCAAGCGTGAGCGGTGGCCAGTCGGGCGCGACCAGCTTGCCGTCCAATCCGTGTGCTATTGCCTTCGTGCTCATTGCAGTCTCATTCTTCTCTCTTATCCAGATTCTCAAAAAGTGTAATGCGCAGAGAGACGAACCGTTGTTGGCGCGCCTAGATGAATGAATGTGTCGCCGTAACTTGCGCCGGTATCCTTCCAGTATCTTTTGTCGAGAATATTATCTGCATAGAGGTGGAGCGTTACGTGTCCTTGTTCGCCACCCGGCGTGTAGCGCGCGCCCATGTTGAAGAGGTTATAACCGCCGACGTAAACCGCGTCGTCGCGCGTTGCCTCCTTTCGGTCGGTGTAGCCCCAGCCCGGCATCAGATGTAGTCGGTGCGTGTGCGGCAGCAGCATATCCGCAAACAAAGCCGTGCGCAAATGCGGTACATTGATCACTTGCTTGTTGTCGTAGGCCGGCGTGCCGGTGTCGTTGGAGATGGCGCGAATCGCGGCAGCCGAGGCTGTCAGCCGCAGCCAGTTCGCGGCCTTCCCTTCCGCATTGAATTCGATGCCGTCGTGCGTCTCGCGGCCTTCGGAAACAAAGCTTTGATCGCCCTGTGCATCAATCGTCATTGGATAGAAAAAAGGCGCGCGCATATGAAAAAGCGCAGTAGTTAAAAGGATGCGCTGCCCCGGCTCATACTTCGCTCCTACTTCGACCTGGCGAGTGTAGAACGGATTTAAGAAATAACCTCCCGCCCAAAACGGGGCTTGCGGACCAAGCGAAAGCATCACACCATAGTTGCCATAAAGGGTCAAGTCCCGCAGCGGATTAAAGGTTATCGCGTATTGCGGAAGCCAGATCATCTTATTGTTGAGTGTTGGCAAAGTGGGAACAAAGTAGTTAGGTTGGTTTGACGCGCCGTACGTTGTCGGGCACGGATCGTTGGCAGGCCCCGGCACATTGTTGAGGGTTGGAGAGCAGGGGTTGGTGGCAACCACCGAGTAATTATGATCGCGCAGCGAATCTTCTCGCCCACTGAAGATTAGTTGAACCCGGCCAGGTAGATGAATCCGGTCCTGCAATATAGCCGACGCTTGATGATCGTCTAGGTCGAGCCGACGTGGGCCGGCGGATTGACGCGGGTTCTCAAATGAATCGATTGTGCCGGGGGACGCTATCGCGGCCGGTTGGTAAATATTTTCAGAGCCGATGTCGAAGTACGCCGCGCCATCGGCCACGGCAGCTGTAAACGGGTTCTGAATAGTAAAGAATCCTGGCTGTTGCACACTCCGCAGAAACAATTCGCCCCCACCACTGAGGTCTTGTGAAATGGCTCCGGTCTTGATGTGACCAATAACCAGCACCTCGGCCTGAGCGTCAATGCGCAATTCACCGGGATCACGATAGTCATAAATGTCGTACGTTCCGTCTGGAGCAAAGAGCCATGGCGGCGAAGTAGTTCCAGGAACACATTCGGCTTCGTTGTAGCATCCATAGGCATAGACCACGTTATCGTCGATGAGCGAGTGGCTGAAGCTTCCCTCCGCAAACGCCTTCCATGACTGCGAAATATCGTAATCCAACCGCGCTCCGGTGTTGAAGGTGTCAAAGGTATTCGGCTTGGCCCAGGATTGTTCGCCGAGCATCGTCGAAGGATGTACCTCACTCAGCTTAGGCGGAGCTGGATTGTCGAGAGGAGTATCCCCGCCCAGTAACTGATACCCGCAGACCGAGCGCTCCACCTTGTGCTGATACTCGAAGTCGCCTTTCAAAGTCGCCTTCGAACTCATCTTCCAATCCGCCGAGCCCGCACCCACCGCACGCCATCCATCTGCGTCGTTTACGTAACTCATGATTTTTTCGCCAGCCAAATTCACGCGCGCGCCAACCTGCTTTTGCGCTCCAAAGAGCCGGCCCAGATCCACGGTGCCGTAATCGCTGCCGCGATGATCGGTGGCCAGATCGACTGCCTCGACCATTGCCGGCCGCTTGGTCACATAGTCGATCAGCCCGCCTGCCGAGGCCACGCCGCTCTCCACGCCCGCTATGCCCTTGAGAAACTCGACGCGCTCCTTATTCTCCAGAGGCACATCCTGTTCCCCCGCAATCGTCAGACCGTTGATCTGAAGTCCCGTGGCTAGATCGATGGTAAAGCCGCGAATCTCATAGTCGCCGTAGTAACCCACAGGCGCATAGTCTTCGCCGATAGATGCATCGTTTTTTACCACGTCGGAGAGCAAGCGCGCGTCCTGATCGGTGAGCAGCTCACGCGTCACCACGGTGGCCGAGATGGGGGTGTCTTTGAGAGCGGCGCCGTCCAGCGTGCCCACTGTGACAGTGTTGGGAAGATACTCCTCCGGCGTCTGATCATGCACCACCACGGTCGTAACAACCCGCGGAATGACAGGCGAGGCCGTAGCGTTGGGCGCGGTTTGCTGAGAAGTTGGCGCGGCTGGCACAGGGCTTTGCGCAGGCGCGCACAGGGACGTAGTCAGGCAGAAGAACAACAGCGCCACTGCATTGCGAGAAATAAATGGATATAAGTAGCGGGCCGGCCCGTCAACAGCGGAAATGTGCATGAACTCCCCTTGTCTACAACTGAATGAAACAAGAGAACTCACGCTCTGATTCGAGGAAGAAGGCTGCCTGAATTGGAAAGCTTCCCACGCCGGTATTATCCGGATCGGGTTCGAGGGTATCTCTCAGCCCCACATTGTGGAGCACCCCTGTTTCAATACTTCCATTGAAGCACCTTTGGCCTCTTGCCCGCAACTAATCTGATTGGTGGAAGGTCGGGAAAAGGGGGCAAATTCCGCGAAATCCGACAGTGGAGAGAGCTTGAGCGTTGGGTTAGTTTGCCGCTTAGGCGAGTTGACGCCGGGAAGCAAAAAAAAATGCAAAAAAAGCCGCTTAAGCCCTGCTACAAGCGATACATTTGAAATGAATACAAAGTTAAAAAAACACAAAGCTTTGACTCTCCCTGGGACTTTCTTTTGAAAGGCGTTTTGATGAATCGATCCTATTCCCCTGCCCGTCTGCGTGGGCACATGGTTTCATGGCTTCTGCTGATCTGTTGCATTGTATCGATGACAAGCGGCAGGCTGGCCGCGCAATCGACCTTCGGCACGGTTCTGGGCACGGTGCGCGATTCCAGTGGCGATCTGATCCGCGGCGCGCAGGCTACTCTGGTCAATACCGGCAACTCCGCAATGCGCACCGTGGCTACGGATAATAGCGGAAACTTCACTTTCAAGAACATCGATGTCGGCAGGTATGCTCTGACGATCTGGGCGCCGGGATTTGAGAAGGAATCGCTCCCGGAGATCGCCCTCTCGGCCCGCGAGACACGGCGCATGGACGCCACTTTGAAGCCGGGTTCGGAGACCCAGACTGTCATAGTCGAAGACAACGTAGCGCCTGTGATTACAACAGATGTTTCCAATCTGGCGGAGACCAAGATTGGCGACGAGTTGGTCGAGCTTCCCGTTGCCATATATTCGCGCTCCACCGGTTCGACAAGTCCCATCTCCACGCTTACTACCGAGGCCGGCGTCCAGACCGATGATAGCGGGGCACTGGATGTTGCAGGCACGACCGCCGCGCTGCTTAGCGTCACCATCGACGGAATCTCCAGCGTAGGGGTTGAGTACTCCGGCCCAGTTAACGAGATGTTTCCCTCCTTCAATTCCATTGAAGAGATCCGCGTCAGTGAGTCCAACAATAATGCCGAGTTCAGTGGCGTGGCCGACATCACCACAGTCTCTAAAGCCGGCACAAACAACCTTCACGGCGGGGTCTTCGAAAATCATGAAAACACTTTCATGAACTCCAACAATCCATTCGCAAATTCCAAGCCAAAGATCATCATGAATGACTTTGGCGGCACTCTGGGCGGGCCGTTACGCATTCCCCATTTTTATGATGGACAAGACAAGAGCTTCTTTTTTGCCAGTTATGAAGGACTGCGCCTGCCGCGCGAGACGCCAACTGTGCTGAGCGTGCCTTCAATGGATATGCGGAACGGCAACATCACGGATTACCTTTATCAGACCTACTGCGAAGGTGAAGTGGCATCCTCGGTGGGGACTCCGACTGCGAATTGTCCTTCAGGCCTTTATTCGATTTACAACCCCGACGGTTCTCAGATAAACAACACCTCCGCAATTACCGTAGATCCGATCTCAGCCAACCTACTGAATTACCTTATGCCCGAGCCCAACCAAGGCCCGATCGACTCTTTTACAAATAATTACCAAATCAACTTTCCTTCACCGATCTCCGCCAATCAAGGCGATGTGAGACTGGACCAGCATTTCTCCGACAAGCAATCCGTCTTCGCGCGCTTCTCATACAAGAATCGTCAGGTTACCACCGCGCCCTCGGCTACCTGTGTCTACACATACTGCGCCGAGGCCGGAAGCCCGCTGCAAGGCGGCTACAATACTCCCGAGATCGACGAGGGTCTGACCTTCGCTTATAACTATGTCTTTTCGCCGCGACTTTTGAATGAGTTTCGCGGCGGTTACAACGCCCAACATACCTCGGAGACGCAGAGTTACTCCACGAACTCCCTGCTGACCCAGACCGGACTCAGCGTTCCTCAGCCGGACACCAGTTGGTCCGAGGCCCCGCAGGTGGTGATCGGCAACGGCTTCATGTCCACGGGCGCGGGCAATCCCGGCATGCAGCGCGGACAGATCATTCAGGCCCTGGACAACCTGACCTGGACCCACGCCAATCATTCCTTCAAATTCGGTGCTGATTTCAGGCGCATCAGCGACCACGATGATAACGTCTACGGCAACTACCGATCTGGATGGTATGTCTTCGATGGCTCATCGACAGTGGGCCAGACTATCGGCGACCCCTACACCGAATTCCTGCTTGGCTATCCGGACTATACCGAAGTCAGTTCCACCAACAAACCTGCTATGAACGGCCTGGGTTACGCATATTCCTTTTTCGCACAGGACGATTGGAAGATCACATCCCGTCTCACTCTCAACCTGGGCCTGCGTTACGAGCTGCACCCACCTATCCGCGATACGAATTACAACACCGCCGTCTTCGATCCGAGCTACAACGGTGCGGGAACTGATGGCTCGACCGTGCACGGCGCTGTGGTGGTGCCTAACGCAAAGGCCGAGTCTTACACCTCAACGGATTTTTCCGCCGCCATTTCCCCGACACCCATTATGACCGCCGCGCAGGACGGCCTTCCCGAGTCCTTGCGCTACACGGATAAGACGGATTGGGGTCCGCGTCTTGGCTTTGCCTGGCGGCCTTTTGACAGTGACAAGACGGTGGTGCGCGGCGGCTGGGGACGCTTCCTTGAAACGCCACTCGGTTTCTCGCTGGTCTCCGGATGGGCCGTTCATGCCAGTTATCTTGCCACTTACTATCAAACACCTGAAAACGATGGAGTGACCCCGCTGCTCTCCTTCGCTTGTCCTTTTAACATGGACATGACTGGCGCAACTTGCGGCTCCTCTAGTGTTAGTACCGGAACCGCCAACTTTGATTACGCATTTCCCATCCACTACCGCGACCCTTCCGTTCAGCAGTGGAATCTTACAGTCGAGCAGGATCTCGGCCATGGCATTGGCGCGCGTCTTTCTTATACCGGCAGTCACGGCGCAAATCTTGAAGCCATGGAAGATCTTAACCAAGTACCGGCCAACACCGTGGGTTATGCGCAAGCCAGCGCAAACCTTTCCTATCCTTCCTGGGCCGTGATTCAAAGCGTCATGAATGCAGCCGTAAGCAATTACAACAGTGGCACAGTGGAACTCTCGCGCCACAACGGCAAGCAGTTTTCCTTCGATGCCAGCTACACCTTCACGCGCGACCTTTCCAACGACGGCGGGGCCACGCCCAGCGCCTTTGCCGTTGCTGGCGGCAGCTTTCTTACCGACCGCTTTCACCCGCGCCTGGATTACGGCAATGTGATCTACGATCGCCGCCACCGCTTCCTGGCGACATATCTTTATGCCCTGCCCTTCGGCCGCAACCAGCGCTGGTTTTCGACTGGTTCGCTGGCTGATGCACTCGCCGGCGGCTGGCAACTGGCCGGAGTCACAGTCATTCAGAGCGGACCATTTCTTACGCCCTATGAACAGGCGGTTGATCCCGCCAACACAAACATTCTCACTACCGTGGGCCAAACCCGCCCCGACCAGGTCCGGAACATCTCTCCCTATGCCGCCCATCGCACCACAAATCAATGGCTGAATCCGGCGGCTTTTCCGTATTTGAACCTGCAAACTTTTGATCCAGTAACCAAAACCGAGATCGGCATCGGCCGCTTTGGCAACGCGCCTGTGGGCGGTATTGTCGGCCCCGGCACCGCCATCTTCTCTCTTTCGATGATGAAGAACTTTTCGCTCTACCGGCAGAGTAAATTCCAATTGGGCGTTGAGGCGGCCAACCTTTTCAATCATCGCAATTATGAGCCGCCCAATATGCAGGTGGACTCTGGTGGCTTTGGCACCATCACCGCGCTGCAAACGGCTGAAGGCGCTGGACCGCGCAACCTCGAACTTTCCGGCCGCATTACCTTTTAAGCTATGGCCGCAACTGAAACTGCCGCTCTCCCGGATTCGATCCGGCAAGGTCGGCAGTTTTTTCTTGCAACATCCGCGCTTCAATGCGCGCCACGTTTTTTGTGAACCTATCATCCAACTTTGAACGCGCCCACCAATCCTGTCAGTTCGTTGGCCAGCAATGCCAGTTGCTGGCAAGCATCCACCGAGTGCTGTGAACTGCTTGCCGTCTGCTGAATGATTGATGCAATTTCGTTCACGTTCGCGCTTACCGATTGCGTCGAATACGATTGCTCGGTCGCTGCGGCGGCAATCTGCGTCACCATCTTCTGTACCGACTCCGAGCCGTGAATGATGCTGGTCAGCGCCTCGCCCGCCGAGCGCGCCGAGTCCACGCCGCTCTGCACATGGCTCATGCTTGAGCGCATCGCTTCCACCGCTTCTCCCGTGCCTTGCTGAATCGCCCGCACCGTCTGGTCAATCTCCTTGGTCGCTTCGCTGGTGCGCTCGGCAAGCCGCCTCACTTCGCCCGCAACCACCGCAAAGCCGCGCCCATGTTCGCCCGCCCGCGCCGCTTCAATTGAGGCATTCAGCGCCAGCAGATTTGTCTGTCCCGCAATTTCATTGATTACATTAATAATTCTGCCAATCGCGTGGCTGGAGCGGCCCAATTCTTCGATCCGCAATGAGGTCTCCTGATTCGATTCAAGCAGCGCGCCGATCGTCTGCACCGTCGCCTGCACCGTCTCTCCACCTGCGTGTGCGCTCTCCTCAGCCTTGCGGGCGTCCACTGCCGCATTCTGCGTTGTCTGGCTGATCTCTTGTACCGAGGACGAGATTTCGCTCATCGTTGCGCTGATGCGCGCCGCCTGCTCCTGCTCCTGCGTCGCATGGGCCGCGGTCTCGCGCGCTGCCGCGGCCAGCTCCGTCGCTGCCGCGCCCAGAGTGCCCGCGTGTTCGGCTACGCGCCGCACAATCTCTTCAATACGGCCAATAAAGACATTGAACCATATCCCCACTTCATCGATTTCGTCGCGCCCATTCACCTCGATTCGCCGCGTCAGATCGCCCTCGCCCTCGGCAATATCCTGCAAGCGCAGCGCCAGCGTCCGCAGCGGCAGCACTACCTTGGACTGCACAACCCACCACGCCGCCGCGCAACTGAGAATGGCAAACACCAGCATGATCATCCCCGCCACGCGGCTGCGCACGCTCCATGCGTCCACTACATCCAATTGCGCCTGAAAGCTCGCCGAGATCACTTTGTCGAATTCGCCCATCGCGTCCGTCAGCGCCTTGTTATCCTTGCCCAACGCGCCCACCTGGGCCATCAGATCGTCGCTCGGTCCGCCCGTCGCCGCCAGAATCGCCGCATAAGTGTCATGATCCCGCAAGCGGATCGCTGAGAACTGCGCGGACAGTCCGTCGGCTTGCTGATCCAGCTCAGGCAGCGCCGCCAGCACGCTCTTTACTTCTCCCAGCGCATCGGCCGTGGCCTCGGCATCCTTCTCCGCGGCATCCAGAGACTTGGGGTCTTGCAGCACCACCGCATCGCCATAATGCTTCTTCATCCGCTCAAAGGACGCTTGCGCATGCTGCATCTTCAACGCGGCGGGGAAGAGCGAAGATGAAATCTGCGACATCCGGCTGTGCGTCGCCGTGGAAGAAAGCTGCACCATCGCCAGCAATAGCAGATAACCGCCGGCCAGCACCGCCAGTATGCCCAGAATCCTCGCCTTGATCATCATTTGTCCAAACATGGTGTTTCACCTTCCGCCAGGACTTCGTCGCCCCTATGCGGGGATTTGTTGTGCCGCTATGTATCTTTCATCGGAGAACTGGGGCCGAACTTGAGCCGATAAACGCCCTTGTCGCGGCCTTAAATTTCCTCCGGTCAACTTACTTCACCGTCAGCACCTTCACGCCCTCGTGCGGCGTCGCTTTGCTGATGTAGCCGATCGTGCCCGCATTATGCGCGACGAACTCCACCACCGCCGAATCGCTATCCAGGCTCTTGGGCATCGATGCCTGTCCGGTAAAGACCAAACTCCGCCAGCCTGCGCGGTAAGCCGTATCGTTCTTGCCGATGTAGGCCTGCAAAAACTCCTCGTGAGCCGTGCCTGCCTTCAGCAGAATCGGCACCACGCTGCTGCCACCGAGCGATGTTGAAGAACCGGTAAAAACATCCCTGAGATCGTTCTTCGATACATCGGAAGTCTTTACACTGGGGTTGGCGATCACAATCACCTGGGCCTTGGCCTGGACGACGAAGATCGACGCGGACGCTGCGAACAACAATGCAATTATTAGCTTTTTCATTTCAATTTCTCCTTTCGTCCGTATTAGAAGCTGACGCCAACCTTGAAGAGGGTAAGCTTGGTGGTGGGTTTCAGGCCGCTGAGATTCATATTCGTGTCGTAGACAAGCCCAGTGCCGTTGATAAAGTGTTCCTCAGCCTTGACATAGAGAAATTCGTTCAGGTCATAGCGTGCTGAGATGTCCCAATCTTTTGAAAAACGCGCCCCCGATTTGGAAAACGCAGCCGAGCGATTGATCCACTGGCTGTCATAGGCTCCAGCGGTCAGCTTACCAGTAACCTTGTAAGTCGCCATTGCATACCACATGTGAGGATCGGTCGGAATCTTTGCTAGAGTTGGAAGCGGGGTGGCGCCCGCGGTGATCGTGTCTATCTCGTAATAGGTCGCCTTCCGTTCCCACTCGGCGGCCGCCATGGCTTTGCCTTTTTCATATTGAACGTAGTAGTCCGGATTCTTGATTTCTGAACGGACCATGGTTCCGGTATACGTAAGACCTTTTGTCGCATAGCTAAAGGTTCCGGTTCGCGGCCCCTGGTAAGCGTAGGTTGCTCCAACCTTGAGTCCCTGAATCGGAAGCTGCCAGGCAAGATGCGCTCCTCCCATCCAGCCATTCACGCCATTCGGAACTATAATTCCTTTCTCAGCCGAAGGCAGCAAAAATCCGTCATTGGAAGCTATGACCCGTTCTCCGGCCCAGGCCCAGTAGTTAAGCTTGCCGGCGCTCTTGCTGAGACTAAGTTTGCCGTAAGTCACTCCACCATAATGCGCAAGAAATGATTCGCGGCTCGAGAGAGTATAAACGCCCTGCGGCATGATCGACCAGATATAACCGGGATCGATATCCAGGATCTCGTTGTAAAGACTGGCGGGAGTCTTCACCTTGCCGAAACGCAAACCGAACTTCTCATTGACCTTATAATCGGCCGCGGCCCAATCGACAAGTAGCTGGTTGCTGTAGTTGCCGAGCAGAAAGTACCGGGCTTGTACGCCAATGCGCAGCTTCGACATAGGCTGCGAGGTAAGGTTGATCACAGCGTCAGTCCAGTCCGGGCTTCCGGTGCTTGACTGCGTGGTCAGGATGTTGTTGTTTGTCGTGTAGAGAAACCCCTGTGTGGCATAGCCGTGGATCTGAATGTTCAGATCTTCCAAGCTTTATGCGGATACAGGAATAGCCCCCAAGGCAAGCGCCAAAGCGCCTACTAAAAGTCGGTTCATTGTTTGTCTCCTTCGCGGAATTGCCGGAATTAATCTCCCCGGTGCATGCAATGGTCAACCAATCCTTGACAAGCCGCACGATTACATCGCTGCTTCAGCGAACGTGAGAGCAGATGGCCCAGGACTTGTTCGGTGTCAACTCTTTTCTGTTATCGGCAAACTGGCGCGTGACATGAAGGCCTGAGCCATGGATTTACAGTGCGCAAGTTTCAAGAAACATAATTGGCAGGAACTGGAACTCTATTTATTTGGGATGATTGAAAATATATTTATTAATCAGAAATCGAAGCTCCCAATATCAATGGCAATCAAATCTGGTAAGCCATATAACTTAGATCCCCAGAATCCACTCCTTTGCGGTATTTCTCAGGGAACCTCATCGGCCAAAGACTCCAACTAATCATTGGCAACGAACCGGAGATACGCCCGTTCAATGCGGGAGCACACCGGAAACCGTGGTAAAGGAACGAAACAGAATGCCAAGGTCCCTGCCCCATCAATCGGCAATTGCGTTGAGGAGCTTTAATCTATGCGTGAAACAAGGGCATTTTTACTTAGTCAGCGAACACTGGCATAAGCAGAATTAAAAGCGTTCACTTATGGGAATATGCGCGGTAAAATTCTATTTTTTTGGAAGAGCCCGGTAAATTCCAATCCGGCGGTAATGTGCCGTAATGGAATGCGTATCCGCACAAATGAATTTATATCTTGGCTCGCTATTGACGAGCGGCAAGCGGCATGTACCATCGTTTTGTGCCGGCTTTCGACAGGAGTTTTGCCCTCAATTAAACTCCTGTGACTGCCATCACATACGGCATTTTGGACCGTGTTAGTCTGAAACACATCCTCTAAGTTACAAAGGGAACCATGCAATCTTTTCCCGCTGTCGACCCCATTCCGCTTCCCGCGCCCATCTGGCTCCTCAAGCTCCTGCACATCGTCACTCTCGCGCTGCATTTTGTCGCTGTTGAAATGCTGCTCGGCGGACTGCTGCTGGCCGTCGTGCTCAGCCTCTTCCGCTCCTCGCCCGCGTGTGCGGTTACAGCGCGCGCGCTGGCCCGTAGGCTCACCGTGGTTATGACGTTTGTGATCAACCTCGGCGTGCCTCCGCTGCTCTTTGCGCAAGTCCTCTACGGACGCGCGCTCTACACCAGCAGCGTGCTGATCGGCATCTACTGGATCTCGATCATTGCCCTGCTCACCCTGACCTACTGGCTGCTCTACCGCTTCAGCGCGCGCCTTGAGGCGGGCAAGTTTGCCGCTTGCACCGGCTTCACCGCATGGCTGCTTGCCGGGTGCATTGCGCGCCTGCTCTCAACCAACATGACGCTGATGCTGCGCCCGGAGAAATGGCAGCGGATGTATTCGGCCTCGGCGATGGGTGCCTATCTTCCCACCGGCGACCCGACGCTCGAGCCGCGATGGCTAATGATGATGGCCGGGGGACTCTTCATTGGCGGATTGTGGCTAATATATCTGGCCGGCCGCGCCACCTTTACCGCGGACGAGAAAAGCTTCCTGGCTGGTTTCGGCGGCAAGGTTGCCGCTGGTTTCGGCATTGTCTATCTGGTTGCGGGAGTCTGGGCGGCCAGCGTGCAGCCGGAGATCGTCAAGGTTGGCCTTGTTACGCATCCGCTTTACAAATTCTTTGGCTTTGCCGGATACAGCTGGCTAGCGCTGGTCGCGGTGGCCGTCGCAGCGGCCGCTGTCGTTGGCTTTGCCAAGCTTGCGGCGGCTTGGGTTGGTTGGGTCAGTGCGCTGCTTGCCGTGCTGATCGAGTTAACGCTAGTCGTCTACCGTGACGCAGTCCGCGACCTGACGCTGCTCAGCAAGGGATACGACGTTTGGGATCGCGCCGTGGCAACCAACTGGTGGGTCGTCGGACTCTTTCTGGTCCTCTTTGTCAGCGGCCTGGGCGTCGTAGGCTGGCTGGTCTCGGTTGTGGCCAGCGCCAGAAAAGTTATGGAGGGCGCTGCTTGATTGCGCGCAAAAAGATCGCTATGACCGAACAAATCCATATGGAAGCCGTTGCCCCCGAAGCCGTTGCCGGGGAGTCTGGCGAAAAGAATACCCGCCGCGCATTTCTCGTCGCCGCCGGAGCCGCGGGCTTGGCCTATACCGCTGCCCTGGCCTATCCCATCTACCGTTACCTGGCCTCGCCAGAGGAGATGGCGATGGAGGCAACGGCGGTCACCGAAGTGACGCTCAAAGATGCGCAAAAGTTGGCCCCCGGCTCGGTGCTGATGTTCAAGTTTGGCGCCTCGCCCGCGCTGCTTATTCACCATGCGGATGGCCGATGGGTGGCAATGACCGCCGTCTGCACGCATCTGGGCTGCACGGTGCAGTTTGAACCGCAGGCCGACCGCATTCATTGTGCCTGCCATGGCGGCGTGTACAACCCTTACACTGGCGACAATGTGAGCGGCCCGCCGCCCAAGCCGCTCAAGCTCTTCAAAGTGGCCGTCTCCGAAACCGGCGTGGATGTCTCGCGGGCATAATTGTCACCTGTTACCTGTCATCTCTAAAGGATTGCCGTATGACTTCAGAATCTATCTACGACTGGATTGATGAGCGCCTGGGACTGAGTGAGCTGGCCGCCTTTGCGCGTCACAAAACCGTCCCCGTCCACTCGCAGTCTTTCTGGTATTACTGGGGCGGGATTTCGCTCTTTCTATTTCTCGTCCAGTGCTTCACCGGCGTGCTCTTGCTGGTTTACTTCCGCCCCGGCGCGGAGGCTTATGAGTCGGTTCGCCAGATCACTTTCGTGATGCACTTTGGCTGGCTCATTCGTTCCGCTCATGCATGGTCCGCCAGCCTGATGATCTTCTCCATCCTGGTGCACATGTTCTCGGTTTACTTTATGAAGGCCTACCGCAAGCCGCGCGAATTCGGCTGGCTGAGCGGCATGGCGCTGCTGGGAATCGCATCGGTCTTCGGCTTCTCCGGCTACTTGCTGCCCATGGACGAACTGAGTTATTTCGCCACCAAGGTCGGCTTGCAGATTCCGGCAGCCATTCCCTGGATCGGACCGGTAATCGCCAACATGCTGCGCGGCGGGCCCGACGTGAGCGAATTTACAGTCCAGCGCTTCTTCGCTCTGCATGTCGTCGTGCTGCCGGCAATCTTTTTGCCGCTGCTGGGTTTTCACTTGTGGTTGGTGCAGCGCCACGGCAATGCCTCGCCGCCCAGTATGGAAACCCTGCCGCCCGCCGAGCGCAAGACCATGCCTTTCATCCCCAATTTTTTGCGCAAAGACTTGGCCATGTGGCTTATCTCGCTCAATATTCTTGCGCTGCTAGCTTCGGTCTTTCCCTGGTCGTTAGGAAAACAATTCGACCCTCTGGCGCCCGCGCCCGTTGGCATTCATCCCGAGTGGTACTTCATGAGTCCCTTTGAGATGCTCAAGCTGCTGGGCATGATTCCCTGGCTGCAGGGCGAGCCCGGCGAGATTGCCGGCATTCTTCTCTTTACGCTCGGCATCGCGCTCTGGGTTCTGATTCCCTTCTACGACAAGGACAAGGAATCCGGACAGCGCGCCCGCGCCGCGCATTATTTCGGCCTGCTTGCGGTCTTTGCCCTGCTAGCCACCACGGTCATCGGTTATTGGACGATTCGGTAGAAAAAGCAGGGAACAGGGATCAATTGTTAGGCACCTTTGAAAGAGTTGAAGTTTTGAAAGGGCACGGCTTTAGTCGTGCCGCAAAGGCAACAAAACGAATGCGGGCTTTAGCCCCTGAGGGAATGCTTGATTAGTTAGTCTGATTAACTTGCACGAGGAGTAATTGCTATGGATGGAACGGTTTTTACAGCCCTTGTCTCCGGTGCAGTAGCTCTTGGCACGGTGACTGTCACACAAGCGCTCACATACTTTTTTTGCAAGAAACGCGATCATGAAGAGGATTGGCGGAAGAAAAAGCTGGAACATTACATAGAATATCTTGCCGCATTTTCAAGAGCTGCTCGTAAGGGGTCTGACTCAACTGAGATTCGGCGATATGCAGATGCGGCAAGCAGCTTAGCACTTGTTGCGCCACCGCGTGTCATGATTGCGCTCAAGACTTTTCAAGATGGAATTGCTTCGGACGATTTTAAGCACGATACACGCAAATGGGGGCCAGTTTGAAGTTCACTGATACGAGCTATGCGGAAAGATTGCCATCCAAAGAACCCAAATGATAGTCCGGACTTTGTATTTGGAATTGCTGACGGACCACCAGACGGGCAAACAACAGCAAAGAACTAAGGCCATAAGAGGCTAGAGAGAACAAACATGAACTATCCATTCTGGGACATTCCGTACCTCGGCTCCGGCTGGGTCATTGGCATTATCGCCATATTCCACGTCATGATCTCGCAGTTCGCCGTCGGCGGAGGAGTCTATCTGCCGCTGGCTGAGCGCAAGGCCCTGCGCATGCCTGAGGGTCAGCTCCGCACCGACTGGCTCAAGCAGTTGGCAAGCCATTCCAAGTTCTTCCTCGTCCTCACCGCCGTCTTCGGCACCGTCAGCGGTGTCGGCATCTGGTTCGCCATCGGCCTCACGCATCCCGAGGCCACCAGCACATTGATTCACAACTTCGTCTTCGGCTGGGCCATTGAGTGGGTCTTCTTCATGGTCGAGCTGACCACCATTGCCGTTTACTACTACACATGGGACCGCATCGACGCCAAGCTGCATCTCGTCGTGGGCTGGGTTTATTCCGTGGCCTCGGTCTGCACGCTGGTCATCATCAACGGCATTCTCACCTTTATGCTCACGCCCGGCGACACATGGATTGGCGTTGCGGGCACCGGCCAGGAGGCCAGCAAATTCTGGAACGCCTTCTTCAATCCGACTTACTGGCCGAGCCTCTTCCTGCGCTCCTGCGTCTGCTGCGCCCTGGCCGGCATCTGGGCGCTCATCACCGCCAGCCGCATCGACGGCGAAAAGCAGGCCGAGTTAAAAACCAGCATGGTCAAGTGGAGTGTCCGCTGGCTGCTGCCGTCATTTGTAGCCACGCCTTTCATCCTCGTCTGGTATCTCTGGATGGTTCCCGCATCGCAGCAGGCGCTGCTTTCGCTAGGCATTGACACCATCGGATCTGGGACTTTTTCAATCATCACGCGCATAGCGCTGCTTATTGTAATCACCTCGGCCACCATCGTCGGCGTTGCCTACTTCCTCGCCTATCGCAATCCCATCGACTTTAATCTTTCGCACGCCATCGCCGTCTTGCTGCTGGCCTTGATCGCCACCGGCGCGGGCGAGTACTCGCGCGAGATGCTGCGCAAGCCCTACGTCATTGGTCGCTGGATGTACTCAAACGGCGTCCGCGTTCCCTACGTCGCCCGCATCAATCAGGAAGGCTATCTGGCACACTCCAACTGGGTCTGGAATAACTCGACTTCGAGTTACTCCCGCGGCGAAGCCATCTTCCGCGGCGAGTGCGGCTCCTGCCACACGCTCTCCGGCTATCGTCCGTTGAATAATTTGCTCGCCGGCCGCGACC
>JBEKDN010000088.1:0-15949 GCA_050014335.1 Occallatibacter sp.
GCTCGGTAATCTGCTGCACGAAGTGAATAACAACCTGATCATGACTGGCTTTGACGCTGATTTTCCCCGCGTTGCCAACATGGTGAATGATATCGGCAGGAAGGCTGTGCACCAAGGACTTCTCTCTGAAGATGAAGCGCGCGGCTGCCTGCAGAATGCCCGCGAGGCATTGCAACTGCTGCTGCGTAGTTGAGCCTAGGTGCTTGCCCAGGTTCCCATCTGAGATCCTGGGCAAGCACAGAATTTCGGCTCTTATTGCAGCATGGGGCGAACAGGTTGGGGAGTCTGACCTTCCGGTGTGCACCGGAGGCAGTTGCATTCGACTCCAACTTCCGTGCAGATTTGACCCTTTGCGCACATGTGGCAGATTGGCCCAGGCCCACCGGTAAGCTCGCATCTCTTGGCGATAGTATTCCAATATTCTCCAGCCGGGCAGGTGGGATTCATCTTGCATTGGCTGACAGTTGGGGTCGTGGTCCATGTGGACCCAGCGGGACAGGTTGAGTGGTAAAGCGCCAGCGCGTAATCCCATGTCAGATTTGCGACATCCAGGTCGTTAGGGCTGGTGCCGATCTTTCCTTCGGACGCCGTAACCCAGCGGTCGAAATTGCCTCCGGTCGGTGTGGTCTGGTCGGCGTTGATGCGCACTGCATTGTTCGTCGTGGCAACTATGCCATCCACATTGCCGGTCATAGTCAGTCCGGCGTTCGCCACAGTGGCGGGAGGAATGAACACATTCACGAATGTGTCGTCCAGCAGCGCTCCCTGCAATTCGCCGAATTGGTCAATGTCAGCGCTCGTGCCGCAAACCAACGTCGGAGGACAAGGCCCGCCCCCCGAGGGAAAGTAAAAGGCGTTAACCGCAATCTGCGGATTCGCCGTGTTGGGGACAGGCACGGGTTCGGAGAGGGGAAGGTTTCCGCCTGAATCCGGGAATACGGTGATGTCGCCACCCGCTCCGCCATTGATGCTGACAAAGGCCACAGTGTATGTGATAGGCGGCGTTACGCTGGTATTGACCCAGGTGTTTGTGACTCCCGTTTCCACGTTGTTGCTTGCGCCGGGAGTCAACGTTCCGCCTACGGTTACGGGCCCATCGAACGCCACAAAGTGCGCGCTGTTGCCAGTGCGCGGTTGACGCGTGGCGCCGGCGGAGGCAGGTTGATAGTACCAATAGGTGAGGGTTTCCTGGGCGTTGGCGTGAGGCAGCGCCGGAGAAAATGAAAGTGCAGCTGCACTAATGAGAATTGCCATTACGACTCGGTTGTTCATCTTGATCTCCATGGTTCTACATCCACCCAACGGTACAGGCTGGGTAGGTTGGGGGGATTCAGGCCGTTCAGCCGCGCTGGGAAGTTTGATTTTGGCTGACTGAATTGGAACGCTCGTGCAGAATGATTTCGCGAGGAAGAGCTTTCGATGTATCGTGCAGAATCCCGTGTTCACGTGCATGGAAGGTAGTGAGGGCCAAGCGGATTTCGTTTCAGGAATTCTCGAGAGTGAAGCGTGGCGAGATGTGTCTGCTACACGGCTGCCGTCGATAGGCAAGCCCCTCTATACTGGAGTGTCCATGTCCTATCGCGCTGCAATTGAAGAATTGAACGCCATGACCGCCGAGCTCTACACTCGTCCCGGGCAGCCGCGGCGTAAATTCTCGCTCGACGAGATTGACATTTTGCTGGGCGCTTTGGGTGAGCCACAGAGACGGATTCCCTCGGTGCTAATTGCCGGGACCAACGGCAAAGGCTCGACCGCTTCCACGCTGGCTTCGATCCTGACTGCCTCAGGGCTTCGAACGGGACTTTACACTTCGCCGCATCTGTCGCAGGTCAACGAGCGCATTCGCATTGACGACGCCGAAATTGCCGACGAGGACTTTGCACGTCTTTATTTTCGAGTTCACGATACAGCACAGAAACTTGTGCTGGCGCAAATCCTGCCACAGCTTCCCAGCTTCTTTGAGATTCTTACGGTGATCGCGCTGCTTTATTTCGACAACGCCAAAGTTGAGTTGGCAGTATTGGAAGTCGGCATGGGCGGGAGGCTAGATGCTACCAACATCGTCGATCCGCTGGTTTCCGTAATTACCGACATTTCACTCGATCATACTGAGTGGCTCGGCGATACGATTACCGCAATCGCACGTGAAAAGGCTGGCATCCTCCGTCGCCTTGGGACTCTGATCACGTTGCCGCAGCATCCAGAGGCCAACCAGGTGCTTGGCGAGGCAGCTACCGAGCTGGATGTGCGTGGGGTGAATGCGGTGGTTTACATGCCTGCGGTTAGGGCGAGTTCCGGTGGCCGCTATTCGGTGCAGGTTCTTGGCGAGGCGGTCGAAGTGGACTCGCCCCTGGTGGGCGTCCACCAGCAGCGGAACATTGCGTTGGCCATTGCCACAGCGGTGGAGTTGGCATCGACGCACCACTTTTCAATTCCTCCGCAAGCGATTGCACAAGGGATAAGAAAGACCCGCTGGCCGGGACGGCTGGAGCGCATTGCGGCCAGCGGCGTGGAGTGGATCCTCGACGTGGCGCATAATCCGGCCGGAGCCTGGGCTCTGCGGTCCGGGCTTGCCGGAATCCTGAGTGAAAAGCATCCCCGGCAGCTCATCTTCAGTTGCCTGCGTGACAAGCCAGTCAATGAGATGGCGCAGATTCTTTTTTCGATATTCGACCAGGTAATCTTCGCACCGATTCACTCCGCACGCGCGACAGGGATTGCGGAACTGGAAGCCGCGGCCAGCGCAACGGGGACGTGGACGGCCAGCGCCGGCTCAGTTCGTGAGGCTATGCAATATGCCGAGGAACATTCCGGTGGCGGGCAGATCGTGGTCTCAGGCTCGGTCTACCTGGTGGGTGAAGCGCGCACATTGTTATTAGATCGGGAGATCAAATAGTGAGACAGCGTCCCAATCCGTTGCCGTGGACTTACCGTTGGAGGACAAACCTGATCCAGGTTCCGCTCTTTGGAGTGATCACCGCGGTCTGCGGGAGCCTCTCGCTGCTGATCTCGCTGGTGGACAAGACTGGCAACATCCAGCACAGGATTGCACGGGTGTGGGCTCGCGGTTGCCTATGGGCCTCTTGGTCCAGGCTCAGCGTCAACGGGGCGGAGAACCTGAAGAAACACCGGGTAGCCGTGTACGTTTCCAATCACACTTCGTATATGGACACGCCAGTAATTTTTGCCGCGTTGCCTTTCCAATTTCGCATTTTGGCGAGAACCGATCTATGGAGTATCCCATTCATAGGATGGTACTTAAATCGATCCAGGCAGATTCCTATCGACACCGTCAATCCGCGAGCCACGCTCTCCAGCCTAGCGGTCGGCGTTAAAGCGCTCCGTTCCGGCATGTCATTGTTTGTCTTCCCGGAGGGTGCGCGCACTCCCGATGGAGAGATAAAGTCATTTCTCTCCGGCGCGGCATTCCTGGCAATTCGGGCGCAAGTTCCGCTGATTCCAATGGCATTGAGCGGAGTCTTCGACCTGCTGCCAATTCACACTGCCCACTTTTATCCGGGAGAACTGGCCTTGACTGTCGGCGAGCCGATCGAGACGGCGGGGATGTCCATGCGGCAGACTGACGAACTGACTGCGCTCTTGCGGAAATCTGTCGAGGCGATTTTTGCAGAGCGGAATGTGGAGGCGCGAGGCATGGTTGAGGCTGTTGGTACTGAGATTTGATTTCCCGAGCCTGGCCCTATCGCAGTTTGACACTTTTGTGATAACACTGATGCTGCCATGTGCGTTCATATTGCAATTCCCGAACCAACCAGCAGCGACTCAGCGTACAACGAGCGCTCTCTGCCTCCCTATCTTGCTGCGCTCCGCTCCGCGGGGGCAACGCCTATTCTGGTCCCACTTCATGAGCGTCAAGACCGCGTAGCCCGGCTTCTCGCCGGTGTGCAGGGAATTCTTCTGCCCGGTAGCGGGTTTGACGCGGATCCGCAAAGATATGGCGAGCAGCGCTTGCCAGAATGTGGCGCGTCGGATTCTGCTCGAACCGCTGTGGACGAATTGCTGCTCCAAGAGGCCTTCAACCTGCGTAAACCCGTACTTGCCATCTGTTACGGAGTGCAAAGCCTGAATGTATGGCGGAACGGCTCGTTGGTGCAGGATCTTAAGACAGTAGTCAATCATCAGCCAGGGCGCGAGATTGTCGAAGCGCATCCGGTAAAAATTACGGCTGGTTCGCGCCTTGCTGGCATGATTCCACGTGGAACAGGAGATGAATTGCAGGTTAATTCGAGCCATCATCAAGCGGTTTGGGTCGCGGGCGATGGTTTGCAAGTAAGCGCGATCTCCCCTGATGACGGCGTAGTCGAAGCTGTAGAACTCGACTCTGGCGACCAATTTGTTGTGGGAGTGCAGTGGCATCCGGAGCGGACCTACACTCAGAGCGCCTTTTCCCGTGCCATTTTTGCCGCCTTTGTGCAGGCTGCGGTGATTTGGCAACCCCGGCGTATCGAAGAATCAGTAGCGCCGGTTGAAGACACCTCGTCGGAGGGGCGCGAACCGGTGACGCGGGCGTGATCGAAAAGGCGGAATCGACAGGTTCAAGGCTTAACAAGCTTCTGATTGAAATCGGTCAGGCTCCGTTGGACGCGACGCGGGCCCGGCAATTTGAAAAGTATTACTCGCTTCTTTTTCGCTGGAATGCTCGCATGAATCTCACCGCCATTCGTGATGAGGAAGGGATTCTGCGCCGGCATTTCATAGAATCGATTGCTTGCGCGCGCGCCCTGCCTTCTGGGATCGCAACCCTTCTCGACTTCGGTTCTGGCGCGGGCTTCCCCGGAATTCCAATAGTGATCTGCCGGCCAGAGATCGCTGTAACCCTTGCCGAATCTCAGGGAAAGAAGGCGGCTTTTCTCGGTGAAGCGTTGCGCGTCTTGGGGACCGGCAACGCAAAGGTTCACTCTGGTCGGGCTGAGTTGCTTCCCACCGTCTTTGACTGTGTTATCTTGCGAGCCGTGGATAAGATGGAATTAGCCGTCCAGGCCGCCAGCTGTTTGGTTCGCGTAGGTGGATGGCTCGCATTGATGACTACGACTCGGGAGCATGACGCGCTTAAAGCTGCAGCCGGTATAGGTTATTCATGGTCGGAGGCTTTTTTGCCGGCAGACAGCAACGACCGATCGCTTCTCATCGGTCAGCGGGATCTCAATCTGCCAGAGAAGTAAGAGAGCACGGGCAAGCAATCCGGCAAGATTTTCGTCATGTTTCCGTTCAAATGGCGTTCGGCTCTGTTCCACGTGAAACAAATTGTGAAGTCAGCCCAAAGCAGTAAACGTTCCACGTGAAACATTCTCCGCCTACAGCCCGAAACGGGCTCTGTCCCAGCTCGGAACTCATCGCAACTAACAATCGCCAATCCCAAATTTCTACTCAAAAAACTAGAAGTTTTCCACCGAAGAGCCTCTCTTCGCTTTGCCAGCTCTTCCTCACGCCCTCTCCCGCAAAACCCTTCCCCACCATGTACTTGTCCGGTCACTGCCTCCCCGCTATGCAAAGGCTTTCCACAGGCGGGCGCAGTTCTCCACAATGCAAGCCGCTATCGCTCTGCAGCTCCTCCCTTTACTCTTGAAAGTCATGGGCAACATACTCGGCATTGTCAACCAAAAGGGTGGAGTGGGCAAAACCACAACCGCCATCAATCTCGCCGCCTGCTTGGCACTGCAAGGTCTCAAGATCCTTCTGGTCGACTGCGACCCACAAGCGAATTGCTCCTCAGGCCTCGGCTTTCAACGCGACGACACCCGCCGCTCAGTCTATGACGTGTTGATGGGTGACGCGCTCGCCGAGCAGGTGATTCTGCCCACCGAGATTGATCAGCTCTCGCTTTTGCCAGGATCGAAGAACCTTACCGGCGCAAACATCGAGCTTGCTTTAGCAGACGACCGTGCTCTCCGCCTGCGAAGCGCGCTGGAGCCGGTGCAGGCCCAATATGATCTCGTTATTCTCGATTGCCCGCCTGCCCTTGATCTTCTAACCCTCAATGTTCTGACGGCGGCCAACACCTTGCTCGTTCCCATGCAGGCCGAATATTTTGCCCTCGAAGGCATCTCTGAATTGATCTCGACCTTGGAAAGGGTCCGCGCGGCCTTCAATCCGTCGCTGATCATTGAGGGTGTGCTGCTGACCATGTACGACGATCGCACCAATCTCTCGCAGCAGGTCACCGAGACCCTGCGCGAATACTTCCGCGAACGCCTCTTTTTGACTGTGATTCCGCGCAACGTTCGTCTCGCCGAAGCGCCTAGCCACGGCAAGCCTGTAGCTCTATACGATGCCCGCTCGCGCGGCACCGAGGCCTATTTCGAGCTTGCCGGAGAGTACATGGCACGCAACTCCATCGAGCCTCCGCCTGCCAAGGGCCGCATCGCCGACCACAATACAGAAATGAAAGCCCCGGCTATCACTCAGAAATAAAGGATTTTAAACCATGACAACCGCTCCCCCGGACTTCAAACGCCGCGCCCTGGGCAAGGGATTGGACTCTCTTTTGCCGCGGGTTCCCACTGCTCCCGCTGTTAGTGCCGCCGCTCCAACTGCTGACGCGGAAGGTGGCAAGCCGATGGAGATTCGGCTCGCTCTGATTGACCGCAATCCCTTCCAAACCCGCTCCCACATGGACGACGCGCAGTTGGCTGAGCTAGCAGCCTCCATCACCGCTAATGGTGTCGTACAGCCTGTGCTAGTGCGCCCGCTCGCAAATGGCCGCTTCCAGTTGATCGCCGGCGAACGCCGCTGGAGAGCCTCTGAGCTGGCGGGCAAGGAAACTGTTCCAGCCATTCTGCGTCAGGTCTCTGACGAACAGGCGATGGAAATCACCATCGTCGAGAACCTGCAACGGGCTGACCTCAATCCCATGGAGCAGGCGCGTGCCTTTGAACGGCTCTCGCGTGAGTTCCACATGACCCAGGAACAGATGGCCCTGCGCACCGGCAAGGACCGCGCTTCCGTTGCTAACTTCTTGCGTTTATTAAGGTTACCTGTTTCCGTGCAGACCCTGGTTGAGGCTGGCGAACTCAGCTTTGGCCATGCCCGCACTCTGCTCGCATTCGAGCACGCCGCAGAGATTGAAAATGCTGCCAAGCGCGTCATTAGTCTTTCGTTATCTGTTCGCCAAACAGAGAGCTATGTGCAAGGCCTCCTGCACCCTGAGCGCGCCGCCAAAAAAGACCCCAAGCCCGAGCTCTCCATCGACCCCAACATCCGCGAGGTTCAGGAGCGTCTGCAGCGCGCCCTGGGCCTCAAGGTCCACATAGAAGACCACAACGGCCGCGGCAAAGTTATCATCGAATACGCAAAGCTGGAAGACTTCGACGAGCTTCTGGAGCAGTTGGCCGGGGAGTGATGTAAGGGGCTTCAAAGGGTCGCCTTTATAGCCTAACTCCAAGTATCTAAAGAGACAAATCGACAGTCTACCTTGTAACGCTGTATCAGTTGGTCCGCGGCTGCGACCGACGGCGCGCGGTTCGCGGTTGGATCCAGGTGGCTGCCGTCATGCAGAACTATATTGGTGCTACGCCCACGGCGGGTTAGAGCGTCGATCTTGCGTGAAAGCCGCTCGGCAATTGCATCTGCCAACGGGTTCTTCCAGTCGGAGGTCATCGCGTTCCATAGCACTGGAACGAGGCCCAGTTTTCTGGCGACGCGCAAAGTCTCAGGCCGGCGTGCGCCAAACGGGGGGCGAAAGTAGCGGCAAGGCTCTCCAGTGATCTGCTCCAGCCTCGAGCTCGTCCGTGTCAGCTCCTCTTCAATTTTGCCGGCCGGAGCAAACGCCAGGTTCAAGTGGCTCCAGGAGTGATTCCCGACCACATGCCCGGCTGCAATCATCTCTCTCACCAGCGCGGGTTGGGCCTGCGCGTAACTGCCTACCAGAAAAAAGCTTGCTCGGACTCCATGACTGGCCAAGACCTCCAAGAGCCGCGGGGTCCAGACCGGGTTCGGACCGTCGTCAAATGTGAGCGCCAGTTCGCCGGGGCGCGCCGGGGCGACGAGCGCCGTGCCGAAAATCTGCGAAGCTGGCCAGTATGCCGCGTAAGCGCAGCCTCCCACCGCCAAACCGAGACCGGTCGTCGCGCCAACTCCCGCGGAGATTCCTGTAACGAATGGTGAAAGCATCCTGCCTTCCAGTGTGCAGTGCGGATAAAGGAATCGTAAGCGAAAAGCATAGCACAATTCACTAATCTATTCATGATAAAGGAGTTGCCAGGAACCACCGCTGCACAACAATCCGCCTGTGCAGAAACGGAAACGAGCTGTCGAACGACGAGTGCGGGTACTCGAGCGCCAGCTCATAGCGGCCTTCTGGAAGATCTCGCGATTGAAGAATGCCAAGATAATTGCCATCGCCCAGATCTTGTGCGGAAAGGGTCTTGAGCTGTGCCCCGTTTGTATCCATCAACTTCAATTGCGCAACGTTGACAGCGGAGGTAGCCCCACCCAGCTTCAGCTCCACCTCAATCAGGTCGCCACGGCTTCGCTGAAAAACCTTGCCTGGCAGATTCACCTCCGCCGTGAAGCAATTCTGGATCACTATGAACCACATCACGATAAAGAGAAGCATGGCAACAATGAATGCCCATACACCGGAAACCGCATCCTGGCCCCGGCCATCAAACAGAGTGCGCATAATGCGCGGCCAATACTTGATATTGAAGTACGCCCATATCGACAGCAGAATGACGATCACGAGAATTCGCGCGATCCATCCGGCCGACTTCAGTGAGAGGGAAAGAAAGGAGGTCAGCGCGTTCTCAACTCCCGCGCTCAACAGTATCAAGGCGCCAAAAACCAGAAAAACCACCACATAAAACAGAAGAAAAAAGGCCGCGCCATAGGATATCTTTCGCGATCGATCAAGCGCCCGGCTCATGCCTGCCATAAACGGATTCGCGCTCGGCCCGGAAAAGAAAGCCAGCCACAATCCGCGAGAAAAAATGTGAACCGTGGCGAGCGTGATGGCGGTAACTGCCATCGCAACCGCGCCCGTCAAGTACCAAAACACCCAAAGAGGAGTGTTGACTCCCTCGGAGGGAAAATTCGCCGTCCAGAAGTTAACGCTGATGCCGGTCTGAAAGGCCGCCGCAAAAGGCCAGAGCTTCATCACCGCAAAACCGAACCCTACGATGTAGCTCGAAACAAACGCCAGTTGTTCTTTCCAGCCGTCTTCGTCTACCGCCATCCAAACACCTCTCACTGTGATCAGCCGCTCGCAGCGCGCCCTCACGCCCCGAATTTTACCATGTCCTTTGTTTGCAATTAAGAATCGCCCAGGTACGGCTGTCCTGGCGGATTCTCTACTGCCGCCCGATGGGCGTATACTCAGTATGTTCGGGCTGCATCCTGAGTTGACGGAGCGGCACTGGAGGCAAAATGAGCATTACCAACTTCCCTGGCGGCTTAGATTCCGCCTCCCATAAAAATCCACTTACCAAAATCACCATGCCAATGCTGACTCAGATGAAGCGGCAGGGCAAAGCCATTTCTGCGCTCACCGCCTACGACTACGCCACTTCCCGCCTGGTGGACGAGGCCGGAATCGACATGATCCTGGTCGGCGACTCGCTGGCAATGGTGGTTCTGGGTCATGAAAACACCCTGGCCGTAACCGTGGATGAAATGCTCCACCACACGCGCGCCGTGCGCCGTGCCGTGCACCGCGCATTGCTGGTGGCCGATATGCCATTCGGGAGCTATCACGGCTCAGTCGCCGAGGGAGTGACCAACGCCGTTCGTTTCATCAAGGAGGCCGGTGCTGAAGCGGTCAAGATCGAAGGCCCGCGCTTTGAGTTGGTCCGCGCGCTCACAGAAGGTGAAATCCCGGTAGTCGCCCATCTGGGTCTGACGCCGCAAAGCATTCACCGTATGGGTGGTTATCGTGTTCAGGGCCGCACAGCGGACGCCGCCAAGCAGCTCCTGGCCGACGCCCAGGCCCTGGCCGAGGCAGGTGCCGGCGCAATCGTTCTTGAAGGCCTTCCGCGCGAAGTTGCCGCAGTCATTACCGCCGAGCTGCCTATTCCCACCATCGGCATCGGTGCGGGGCCCGACTGTGACGGCCAGATTCTCGTCTTCCATGACCTGATTGGAATGACTTTCGCTCCGCCAGCCAAATTCGTCCGCCGCTACGCCGACGCCGGCGCGCTCATCCGCTCAGCCGTCGAAGAGTATCGCCAGGATGTCGAGCGCCGAGGCTTCCCTTCTGACGAAGAGAGTTACCACCTTCCCGACGCGGAGCGCAAAGCCCTCCAAACCGATCCGGACACCGCAGAGAACGTAATCGCACTGCGAAAGGCCTGATGGAAATCCTCCGCACCGTCGCAGAACTGCGCCAATGGTCTCGCGCACTGAGAAATCAGGCCCGGAACGATCCCGGCAACACCATCGGCCTGGTGCCCACGATGGGCGCACTCCACGCCGGCCATGCATCGCTCATCCGCGCCGCCCATAATTCCGTTGGCTTCGTTGCAGTCAGCATCTTCGTCAACCCCACGCAATTCGGCCCCAATGAAGACTACGCCCGCTACCCGCGCACCTTTGATGCCGACTGCGCGCTGGCCAAGTCTGAGGGCGCCGACGTAATCTTCGCGCCGCCCGTCGAAGAGCTTTACCCCCATGGCTCCGACTCGACATTTATTGATGTGCCTGCCTTGAGCCTTCGTCTGGACGGCCAATCGCGCCCTGGGCATTTTCGCGGCGTCGCCACCGTTGTCGCCAAGCTCCTCATCGCCGCCGAGCCTGATCGTGCCTACTTCGGCCAGAAGGATGCCGCGCAGGTGGCCGTTCTCCGCCGCATGGTAGCCGATCTGCGTTTAGCCTCGGAAATTGTCGTATGCCCCATCGTTCGTGAGCCGGACGGCCTGGCCCTTAGCTCACGCAATGTCTATCTCAGCCCCGCCGAGCGTGCTCAAGCCCTGGTCCTAAGCCGCGCTATCCGCCACGTCGAGTGCCTCGCAGCCGGCGGCGAGCGCCACGCCAGCGCGCTAATCGAATCAGCCCGGCAAATCTTCGCCGCCGAACCCGATATCCGCATCGACTACATTGAGCTAGTCGACTGGGCAACACTCCAGCCAGCCCCGACCGCCGCTCCCGGCACGCTCTTCGCCGTAGCCGCCTGGGTTGGCGCCACGCGCCTTATTGACAACACCATCCTCAACTGAAATACCTGCAAAATCCTCCCGCCCGCGCCTTCGTCCGTCCACCAACTCCAGCGACCGGATAGCCAGCGCCCAGCCCCACCGTAAATGCAGTTGGCCCAACAGCAGGTGGCCGGTTAACATTCCTAACGGAAGGTCCTTCAAAGCAATGGAAACAGAAAGCATCGCCAATCCCGCGCTTCCCGTCGCCCAGCCCCAGCCTCCAGAAACCCTTGGCCGCTTGCAAATCCCCTATCTCCATCGCTACTGGCGGCGCTGCTCGCTCAAAATCAAAAATCCGTCGGCCAAGTCCCCAGACCATGGCGAGTGGGATCTCGAAAATACCCTCCTTTCCGGCCTCGGCCTCAACATCCTTGAAACCGGCCGCTTTCTCCACTCCGCCAGCCACACCGGCTTTAACTCCTTTGAAGACTGGATCATCGCCACCAACGGCTGGTCAACCAACGGCGACCTAATCGACCAGCCCCGCCTAACCCGCCTCCGCGACGCCCTCGCCGGCAAGCCTGTGGAATCCGCCGCAGGCCCCCTTGATCATCTCCCCGGCCTCACCGCTGCCGAACTCGACTTCTGGGATGAGCACGGCTACCTTGTCGTCCACAACGCCGTCTCGCACGCCGATCGCGACTCCGCCGCCGCTGCCATCTATGAGTTCCTGGCCGCCGACCCCGGCCGCCCATCCACCTGGTACGGCAACAAGTACGGCAAGACCATCTGGGTTCCTCTGCTCCGCCATCCCGCCTTTATCGCCAACCGACAATCCCCGCGCCTCGTCAAAGCCTTCGCCCAGTTATGGGGCCGCCAGGATCTCTGGCCCACCATCGACCAGGGCGGCTTCAACCCCCCTGAGCGCGACGACTGGAAATTTCCCGGCCCCCATCTCCACTGGGACGCCTCCCTTGCCCCGCCCCACTGCTTCGGCGTGCAAGGCATCCTCTACCTCACTGACACCCCCGCCCATCAGGGAGCCTTCAGTTGCATTCCCGGATTTCACCGCACCCTAGCCTCATGGCTCCAGCAGTTGCCGCCGTCTGAGGATCCCCGCCAGGCCATCTTCCGCCATCCCGGACTCAAGCCCATCGCGGGCCAAGCCGGCGACCTTGTCCTCTGGCATCAATCTCTCCCCCACGCCAGCAGCCCCAACCTAGGCAACCTGCCCCGCATAGTCCAATACATCGCCCTCCGCCCCACCCGCTGGCAATACGCCCCAGAGTGGAAGTGAGCTTCCGATTAGCACGAATCGGGATTGCGCAACCTCCAATCCTGATCAGACAGCAAGCCACGGCTTTTGATCGTTTTTCCTCGCCAAATATGACCTTCGGATGGCATAATTGCGGAAATACGATAGCGCGATTCATGAGCCGGAAGATCGCAAGCTGAGAGATGAGAAGTGCAATGGAATTGCTCAACCTCTTGAATTCGCTCGGCTATAGCGATTCGCCGAACTTCCTCCGCGGTGAATCCCTCGGGAGAGATCGCGACTTCGGCCACATTTTCCGGAAGGCGCAAGATGAGTGCCGTCTCCAGGGCGTTTACCTGCTCAACGCCTCTTCCTTTGATCAATCGCAATCGAATGTGCCGGTGGTCTATGTATGCGAGGCGGACTCGGAGGCCGAAGCCCGCGAAATCCATAAAAAAGTATGGAATCAAAATGCTGTTCCCTTCCTGATAATTGTGAGTCCGCTTGCGATCCGGCTCTATCCTGGTTTCAGCTATCAGAGGGATACATCCGGCGACCCTCTCAACGGCGCCTTGGGGGTATTCGAAAAGTTTAACGAAGCTCTTCATGCGAAGTCGATAAATTCGGGTAGAGTATGGAACGAATTGGGGAGTGCCGTTACCCCCGATAAAAGAGTCGATTGGCAACTTTTGGAGAACCTTCGCAAACTTGACAACTGGCTACGCGAGGATGGTGGCGTGCATGACCGCAAGCTAGCGCATGCCATGATCGGCAAGTTCGTTTACATCCATTATCTACGCCAACGGAATATTCTGTCCGACAGTAGGCTCGGCAAATGGGAGATTAACCAAGATCACATTTTTAGCCACGATGCGCGTTTGAATAGCTTTATAGAGTTGGTAGATCACTTGGACGAGTGGCTCAATGGCGCTGTTTTCCCGCTTTCTTCAACAAAGATCAGGGAATTTGGAGCGGGGAACCTGCGAAAGGTCGCCTCTGTCTTTATGGGTGAGCAGGCCCAATCCGGCCAGCTTCCACTATTCGATATCTACGATTTCTCGTTCATCCCGATAGAGACTCTTTCTGTGATCTATGAACAGTTTTTGCATGAGTCTCTGAGTCCCTCGGGTGAGTCGGAGGGCAAAGCTCGGGGGGCCTATTACACTCCGGTTCCGCTCGTAAATTTCATGTTGGATAAGCTCGACGCACGTAAACCTCTCGAACGGGGGATGCGGGTGTTGGATCCTTCCTGCGGCTCGGGAGCATTTTTGGTGCAATGCTATCGAAAGCTGATCGAAAGGCGTCGCAGGGAAGTCGGGCGTCGCTTGCGGCCAGCGGAACTGGGCAAGCTGCTGACTGACCACATTTTTGGCGTTGATATCAACGGAGACGCATGCCAGATCGCTGAGTTGAGTCTGGCGCTCACTCTTCTGGAGTACATCAATCCACCCGATCTTACGGAGACCAGCTTCAAGCTTCCGGCTCTTCGTGGCGTCAACATTTTCAATGAAAATGCCTTCGATGATAAAACGTGCTGGTACAAAGAGGGACGGCCCCGTCCGTTTCAATGGATCGTGGGCAACCCGCCGTGGAAGGAACTGAATCCGAAGAAACTTGATCCGGTTGACGAGGTGGCGTGGCAATGGATGCAGGGTGTGCGCAAAGAACACCCTGTCGGCGGGAACCAGTTGGCTGAGGCTTTCGTATGGCGAGCGTCGGAAGTGTTGGCCCCAGATGGCGCGGTAGTGTTGCTGCTTCCGGCTATGACCCTGTTCAAGTATGAGTCAACGGCTTTCCGCAAAGTATTCCTGAAGAAGAATCAGCTTTGGTCTGTTGCGAACTTCGCCAATCTTAGGCATGTACTCTTTGGAGGCCGCGCCATTCTACCAGCAGCGGCCTTCTTTTATTCGCAGCGATTAGAGAAAGTCGAGCATGAAACAAGCGATTCCTCGATTGAAGTCTTTTCGCCTATGATTGCAAATCTGCCGGAGAGTTGCGGAAAGAAAAGCAGAGGCAGGAGGAAGACCTGGAATATCGTCGTAAACGCCAGCGATCTTCGAGAGATCGACTATCGGTATGTGATCAATGGAGACTCACTCTCATGGAAGATTGGGATGTGGGGTTCGGAGATCGATCGCAGGGTTCTTGCTGCTGTAAAAAAACGGTTTTCAACGATCGAAACACTTGAGGACGATGAGGTATTGTTCATCTCGGAAGGACTTCAACTTCGGTCGCTTGCGCAACTTGAGATTCGGTCGCTTGAGCAAAGTGAAACCGAGCGTACTGAACAACACGGGGAGTTGGCTGAGAAGTTGACAGTAAATGTCAGTCTTTTGAAAAACCGCAAGTTTCTGCGCCGTTTCCCCACTGATGCTCTGATGCACATCAAGCAAGATGAAACCATTGTTCGGATGCGCGGCGGATTCGACGGCCCAATGCGAGTCAACGAACCGCCCCACGTAATTGTAGGAGCGTCGCGCAACTTTGCTATTTACACCGAGGAGTTTCTAGTAGTCCCTGCAAGGCAGATTGGAATTGTGTCGCCAAAGGGAGATAAGAGTCTTCTCAAAGCGATTGCTCTATTCCTGAACTCCGATTTTGTTACCTACCATCAGTTCTTGACATCAACGGAGGATGGGATTCAGATACCCAGAAATACTCTTAAAGCTCTTCGATCACTACCGTTGCCCTTTCACGGAGACGGCGATCTTCATGATTGGGAAACGCTATATAGTCAGATATCGACCCAGTGTGCGGGTAGAGAGGATTTCAATCGTCCAGAGCTAGTAAAGACACTTAACGAATTGACTGCGGACAGCCTGAAACTGTCTGCAAGGGCGAGAGCTGCCGTTCACGATCTCGTCCACGTTCGGCTTGATTTGAATAAAGGCAAAACGGGAGCTTCGGCGGTTGGTCAGCCAAAGCCTGAAGAACTTAAGAACTATGCAAAGATGCTTCGCGACGAATTGGACAGTTTCGTCGCGCGATCAAGTGGCAGCAGACACAAGGTTGACATTCTGATTGGCGACGGCTCAGGCCTAGTGTGCGTTGAAATTGTTCACACGCACACGACGACGCAGCCCATTCGGATAGTTGAGGCCTCCGATCGCGACGCTAGACAGCTTGCGAAGACAAGATCGCTTCTGTCGGAGCAACACGGTCAATGGCTCTATTTCAACCGGAATATTCGGGTCTACGACGGTCCCCGAACGTACCTGCTTAAGCCTCTTCAGCACCTGCATTGGACTCAGACCCAAGCAATTCAGGACGCGAGTGAAATAATTGCGGACTCGTTGCAGCCCGATCCAGCCGTGTCTGTCGGGGAATCACAATGATGCTCACGAGCCAGCCAGATCAGCAGGCTCTTTATCGGCCTGCGTTTGCACGCAATTGCATGGCGCTTCTCGTGCGAGCGCATGGCAGGCTGACTCCCGCTTCTTTTCAGGCGGCTGAAGAGCCGCATATCACGGGCGAGATCATTAGAGAGGCTCAAAGTCTTGTCGAGAGCGATGAGGCAGAGTCCTGGATGGAAAATCTTGAGATCAAAGATGATCCCCCACAGAATGTGGCAGGGCGCTCCGGAAAAAGGCGACCACGTATCGATATT
>JBEKDN010000089.1:0-15741 GCA_050014335.1 Occallatibacter sp.
GATTTATATCGGCATAGCGCGCTGCATTGCAATGGTCATGGTCTGGAAAGAATTGGCCTGCGGCGATACCGACTATGACGATGGGCTGGTTGCCATCAACAGCGTCTTTCAGGTGCTCTTTTATAGCCTGTATGCGTGGGTCTTTATCACCGTGCTCCCACAGTGGTTCGGCCTTCAGGGAACCATCGTCGCAGTGAGCATCGCGCAAATTGCCCAAAGCGTTGCGATCTATCTTGGCATTCCATTCGTCTCCGGATTCATTACGCGTTATGTGCTGATGCGCATCAAGGGTGAGCAGTGGTACCGGACGCGATTCATTCTGCTGATTAGCCCGCTCACCTTGGTCGCACTGCTGTTGACAATCCTGGTGATGTTCTCGCTCAAAGGCGATCTCATTGTGCGCCTGCCTCTCGATGTTCTTCGCATTGCCATTCCGCTCGTCATCTATTTCCTGATCATGTTTCTGGTCAGCTTCTGGATGGGCAAACGGCTGGGCGCCAACTACGCTCAGTCGGCTACTCTTTCATTCACGGCCGCGGGCAACAATTTTGAACTGGCGATTGCGGTAGCTGTTGCGGTCTTCGGCTTGAACTCCGGCGAAGCGTTCGTCGGCGTGGTTGGCCCGCTTATCGAGGTACCGGCGTTGATCGGGCTGGTCAATGTTGCCTTTTGGATTCGCGAGCGATATTTTACCCAGCACGGCTCGAAGCTTGTGTAGCACGGAAGCTCCACTCTCTGAACACCGCGCTGATTGCAAGCAAGGCCGTCGATGCCGCAAGTGTGCGCGTGACCAACGGGTAAGCTATCAGGAGCGGATATCCAAAACGCACAGCCATCGACCATGCCAGCGCGACGCCTAGATAAAAGAGAGCACTGCGGGTCGCGCGCCGGCCGACGGCGGCCGCAAAGCAGCCGGTTGCAAGACCGCCAACTAGATCGATGACGTAATGTTCTCCGGTTGAAAGCGTAGCGAGCGCGGTAAGCGTGAAAAAAGCTAATGAAATACCTCGCCATCCTCTGCCGGGAGCAAAAAACACAAAGACAAACGCCGTGGCAAGATGCAACGAAGGGAATGCATTGGGAAAAGAAGTGAGTCTGATTGCCTCTGCATGCACCGCTGGAGGATGAAGCCATTGTGCGGCAAAAGCATAAACCGGGCCACAGCCCGGCGAGACGGCATACAGCAGTGGACCTGCGACCAATTCAGCGGCATATGCCAGCACCACCGACCCGCGCGAATTCCAGTATCGAGTTACTGCGATCCAACCGATCATCATCGGCACTAACGATAAATAAATCACTAGAAGTGGCACCCGGCAAAAACCCTGCAAAGGAATTGCCACCGAAGCCGCTGAAATTCCAAGTGAACGATCCAGAAGAAGCAGGATGTGATCATACTTTAAAGCCAACAGTGCGCCTTCGCGGGCCAACATAGTGCTCTGAATCGTGCCAAAGATGAGATTCAGGATCAGGGCAAAAACTAGCAGCGGGCGGTTCTTGTCTTTCTCATCGCGCAGCATCCAAACAATGGCGAGGAAGAGCGATGCAAGACCAACAATCGCCGGGTTGAGAAAAATCGCGAGCATTTTCATCCGTCAATTCATGCCATCAGCCATTTGGTTGGAAGGGCTAGGACATCCCAGAATTCTGGTTGCAATCAGATACCAAGACAGCCATACCGGCGCAGTCCAGAGTAGAAAGCTTGTAGAAATCTTTATCCCACAAAAAAGTTCGACATTCATCGCAACGCTGCCTAAAGGAAGAATTGCCAGCATGATGCGCGAGCGGGTTCGATAGGCGCCATTCAGCAGCGAGGGAATAGCAAGAGAGTCGTCGTATACCCAGGCGTACGGTGCCGTTGCAACTGAGATAAGCATGAGCAAACTGCCGTCTTTCATCCAGTTCCATCTTCGGTGCCGCTGCCAGAAGTAACCCAGAGCCCAGACGCAAGCCACCAGGGCAGGCAAATAGCTAATCCAGGAAATCTGCGGCGCAAGCCAGAAACGCAGCGCGACACTGAGGCAAGGGATGTGGTCCCGCTGAATATCAGCCGCATGCATCATACGCGCATAATCGTGCCATGCCGTGGGATCAATACTATAGGCAACCACGCAACTGGCGGCCCATGCGGTCGCAGTGCCAGCCACAATCCGATAGCTCCGCGAAACAAGAATCCAAGCCACCAGAACAACGCCGAAAGGAAGAAAGAGTTGCGGCTTCATGGCGCAAAGCCAAAGCGAGACTCCAGCAAAAAACGGGTGCCTATTATGCAGTCGGAGAAAAAGAACATAGCCCAGCAGCGCGAAAAGGGAGGTCTGTCCCATCAAAAGGCAGAGCAACGCCGGTGCAAAAGAAATGCCGAGCCATAATAGACAGTTCCTGGGACGGCCATGTAAGCCCCAGAGTAGGAGAGTGGAAACAACCAGGCAGACACCCAGAGTCAGAGACCAGGCAAGTGATCCAATTTTTATGTTGACCCAGCCCAGAGGAAGCGCCAGCGGAAGATCCCATGGCGGATTACGCATATAGAGGACACCGGCCGACTCCGGTAGGCCAGCGGCCCGCTCGGTCCGCGCCATCCCGAACTTATCGTAAGGATCCACGTGGTGGGCAAGTTGCTGACCTGTAGCCCAATAAATAGCAAAGTCGCGGCCACCGGCAAAGTTGCTCAGCGGCATCACGCAAAGCAGTAAGGTAGTAAATGCCAGCGCAACCGCCGCAACCCCGACGATTGTGAAGTCCGCAAAGTCAGCCTTTGCCTCTGGCTCCGGAATCACTTTTGTGCTGACCATAGGGCCTATTTTACTTCAGGCCGGAGGGCGAAGCATTTACCCTTTCAGACGATTGATGAGATCATCTCCTTGTCAATCTTGTGTTTCTGTTCAAGGACGATTCTTGTTTCAGGCCGATAATCTGAATGAGCTTTTTGAGTCCAGGCTTTTACGTGCGCTGTAAACAGCACTGATCTCTTCTGCTTGGAACTGTATACAAATGTTTACACTTGAGGTTTAATACTCCCGACTCGATTCTATCTAAGTTATTGATATATATAAAAATCTATTTCGTGAATGAATGGCATGTAACATGCATTAACTATGGCATCCCGGCAATCGGCTGGGAAATCACCGAACGGGGAGAAAACAAATGAATACGATGCTTCTCAAGCTTTATGTGAAGTTGCAGGATCTGACGAATCGCGAAGAGGGCCAGGATCTGGTCGAGTATGCCCTGGTCGTTGCTCTGGTTGCCTTTGGCGCCACCGCCGGTATGGGCAAGTTGGCCACCGGTCTCAACACTGCGTTTAGCTCCATCAGCAGCACCCTCGCTTCCAGCTTGGCATAGTCCAAGTTATGAATTACTGGGGTCTCCAAGTCCCACGCGTTTGCGGGAGCGGTGTGTGCCGAAAGTTATTTAGCGGCACCGCTGAGCCGGCAACTGCCTCAACCATTCGGGCTCAGAAGGAGGCGGCATGATGCGGCCTTCACTAGCAAATCTCGTCTATAGATGGCAGTGCTTGACGACGCTGGAAGGCGGCCAGAATTTGGTCGAGTACGCTCTCCTCGTTGCTTTGGTTTCATTCGCTTGCGCGGCCACCATGAGGAATCTAGCCTCGGGGATTAACACGGAATTCACCACTGTTGTCTCTGTATTGAGTAGTAATTTGGCCTAGAATATGCCAACGTAGGGCTGGTCGGCAAACGTCTTGGCTAAGGATGCTTCGAGGAGAGATGCGTTGAGCAATTAACTTGCCAATGCATCTCTCCTTTGTTTTTTGGGGGATTCTGAAGCATGTTGACTGTGTGGCCGAAAGCCTCGCGAGTGTACCGGAGCATCAGTAGGTCACGTCTGCTAGGCTTGGCCTTCATTTCGCTGAGCTGCGCAATCTTCCTATTCTGGGGGTTCGCTCTGGAGCGCCATTCCGCAGGCGGCATGGCTGACTTCAAGGCTGTTTACTACGGCACACGCTGCCTCTTCCAGCACAGCGATCCGTATCGACCGGCTGACTTTCTCCGTGAGTATCGCGCTGAGGGCGGGCTCATTCCCACCGAGCCGGCGATGGTGCAACTGTTTCTACGCGCCGTGCCCGTGTGCATCAATCTGCCGACATCGCTTTTTCTTCTGGCACCCTTGGCCATCCTGGCTTGGGGGCCTGCGCATCTGCTGTGGATGATGCTGATGGCTTGCCTTCTCATCCTTGCCGCTATTCTAATGTGGGATTCAGCAGCCTCCTTTGCGCCACTCGTATCGGTGCTGATGGTTTGCCTTGTGCTTGCTAACAGCGAAGTTCTTTTTTCTGGCGGCAATCTGGCGGCGGTTGCCGTCGGCCTTTGCGTCGTTGGGGTCTGGTGCTTCATCAACGCGCGATTTGCCTGGGTCGGCATACTATGCCTGGCTGTCAGCCTTGCCCTCAAGCCGCATGACGCCGGTTTGGTCTGGCTTTACTTCTTGCTGGCGGGCGGAGTTTATCGTAGGCGCGCTTTGCAAACGCTGGCGGTGACAGCAGCCCTATGCCTGCCTGCTGTTGTATGGGTCACACAGGTCGCACCGGAATGGCCCCAGGAACTTCGCGCCAATCTGTCGGCTACCGCGGCACTGGGAGGTCTTCGCGATCCCGGGCCAAATTCTATCAGTAACAGCGATCCGGAAAGGGTAATCGATCTGCAAAGCGTTGTCAGTCTTTTCCGGGACGATCCGCGCGTCTACAATTCGGCGACTTATTTGATCTGTGGAGCACTGCTGGCGGTCTGGTGCTTTCAAACTCTCCGACCAAGTCTCGCATCCCCGAGTGCCTGGTTTGCGCTCGCGGCAGTCGTGCCGCTCAGCATGCTCGTGACTTATCACCGCCCCTACGACGCCAAGCTACTGCTTCTCACTGTTCCCGCCTGCGCCATGCTGTGGGCTGAAGGCGAACTGTTAGGCAGGATTGCGCTCCTGATCAATTTAGCGGCAATCGTCCTGACGGGAGATATACCGCTGGCCATCCTAGTCAATGCCACAAGAAATATGCGGGTGAATCCTCTCGGAATCTTTGGGCAGATTCCCAAGATTGTGCTCATGAGACCCATTCCGTTTGTACTGCTGGCAATGGGCATATTCTATCTATGGGTCTATCTGCGGCGCCCCGTTTCCGGCAAGGTTGCCAAATGAATCCTCCTGCAGAAATAAAGTCGATTCCTGCGTCGAGGTCGAAGCCGCGCGCTCCCTGGTTGAGCTACCTTCTTTTCACTCTTTGTGCCAGCCTTTATCTTATCCCCTTCATGCGGATTATTTTGGCCGGAACGGATGAAGGCACGTTCCTTACCGGCGCTGCGCGGATCGTTCACGGCCAGGTCTTTGCGCGCGACTTTTTTGAAGTGATGGGGCCGGGCTCATTTTATTGGCTGGCCGCGTTCTTCAAAATTTTCGGCGTCACTTTTTTCGCATCGCGGATAAGCCTGTTTCTTACATCACTGGGAACCGGTGTGGCTATGTATTTTCTAACTCGCCAAATTTGCAGCCGATACATGGTTCTTCCCTGCATTCTGCTGGCTGGTACATATATGGGCGTACTTTGGCCTGGAATCAGCCATCACGTTGACAGCAATTTCTTTGCCTTGGCTTCGGTTGTCTGTTTGGTCCTGTGGCAGCGCCGCCGGAGCAGGAGCATGCTCATCGCGGCAGGCGCGCTGGTTGGATTGACGGCGTGCATTTTGCAACCTAAAGGTCTTCTGCTGTATCTTGCCTGCCTCGTTTGGTTGTGGATTCTGCGCGGGAGAATCTCCAAATTCCCTTTGCAAGTGAGCCTCTTCACAGTAGGCTTCTTCGCCGCGGTCCTGCCAATGCTCGGATACTTGTGGAGCAAGGGAGCTCTTGGCAACTTGATCTATGCAAATCTGGTGTGGCCCGAGCAGAATTACGGCGGGACGAACGCGGTAGTCTACGGATTCAGCATCGTCAGGAATTACTGGAACCCGTGGGTTGCGGCCTTTGGGGGTGGGGTTCTTTCGATTGTGATCACGTCGATCCTGATTGCGCCACTGATGTTTGTCGTGGCTCTTCCTTTGTCTCTGCTGCTGGTTGGTATTAGTTATCGATGGAAGTGTATCGCGCCAATATTGCTGCTTTACTGGCTCTGCGGATGGGCTCTCTGGTTCTCCGAGTTTCATCGCAAAGATATTGAGCATTTGGTCTTCGGTTCGCCATTGCTGATTCTTCTGTGCATTCATGCCTTGACGGAGAGCCAAAGGAGGTTTGCGAATATCGCTTTGCAAGTTCTTGCCATCAGTGCCGTGTGCCTGGCCGCCTTTAACTGTTGCGTTGTGATCTCTCTGGGCGCGCACGCATCGGATACGCGGGTTGGCAGAGTTGCTGTGACTGGACAAGCAGAGGCTTTGAAGCTTCTGGATGAACATCTAGCGCCCGGCGAAGAAGTTTTCGTTTATCCTTATTGTCCTGCCTGCTACTTTATTTCCGCAACAGTCAACCCCACACGCTACAGTTTTCTGCAATATAACTACAACACAACGGCGCAGTTTCAAGAGGTCGTCGGCGTGCTGGATCGCCGGAGGGTAAAGTATGTTGTCTGGGATACGACATTTGCGGCAAGGGCAGCAGAAAACTTTCCCGGGATGCAACCGCGCAAGCCCTGCGATCTTATCGTTGAGCCCTATCTTGAATCCCGCTACAAGGTCGCGGAAGAGATCAATGGTATTCGCTTGATGGAGAGAAAAAGTGAGCCAATCGGATCGCTTCAATGAATTGTGGATATTTCTGCGGCCCTTGAAGAATATCTCCACGAAATATCGTCGATGACTCGGAGGCAGGATCCTTCTCAGGCGAGCAGGCGCCCTGCCAACCTGCTCCCAGCGCGGATCAGCGGCTTTTCTATTGCAACATAAAGCAGGGCTGGGATACCGGCTGCTGCAGCGGCCAGAACTGCGGATTGCGCCCAGAATGGAGTTTGCGCCATTCGATAATAGACGACCCAGAAGACTGCCGAGTGACTGAGATAGATGCCATATGAGTGCTCCGCGATCCAATGAAAGATATTTTGCGTCCAGTTAGGTCTGCTTTCCCTCACGTTTGCATAGAGCACACCGAGCATAAGAGAGAGCCCCCAGGCCCGGAATAACTTGGCGGGAAGGCTGAGATTGTCGTGTGGGCCAAAGAGGACAATCGCGGCGGAGATACCGGCAAGCCACACCCATGCAGGCAGCTTCCAACTCGATCTCCTGCTGCGAATCAAGTCAAAGGCGACAATTCCTGACGTGAAGCAAGGCGCATAGAGAAAGATATTCAGGCGCTGAGGAACCCATGGCCCGGCGGGAATATGCGCAAAGTAAACCGCGGCGAGCGCTGCCGCGGCGGCAAGGATCCATAACGCCAGCGAGCGATAGTGCTTGTTTCCTCGCACTGCAAAATAGGCAAAAGGCAGAATAAGATATATCTGCACTTCAACAGGCAAGCTCCAGAGCGGGCCTTGAATGTCCGGGCTGTAAGTCAGGTTCTGGATCAGCGCGAGGTTTGCAAGGAAGCCTTTGAGGCCAATCCAGTAATAGGTCTGCTCCGGATTGATCGGAATGCGAAAGAGGGCCATCGAAACCACACACAAGATGGCGAGAGGATAGATGCGAAAGATGCGTCGAATCCAGAAGGCCAGCGCCAACGACAGTTTGCTCCTGGCTGTCTTTTCCAACCGTTCGAGCGATGCCATCAACACAAAGCTGGTGTGCACGAAAAAGAGGATGACGCCGAATCTTCCAAGGCTGCTCCAGCTCAGGTCGCCGTGCGCTCTAAAGAAATGCGAGACAAATACCGACAGGACCGCGACTGCGCGCAGCAGATCGAGGTTGGCGGATATTTCCTTCCTTGGAGACAATCCCATGCATCTCAATTTAATCATAGCGGACGATACGAGGCGGCTCGAAGAGGAATCAAAGCAATGGTGCGGCAGCGCGGCTCAAGTTATAGGCTTTTTTCCACGATAAATCGCGGTCTGGCTTTTGCCTCCGAGTATATCTTGGCCAGATATTGCCCGATAACTCCAAGGCAGATTAACTGAATTCCTCCCAGCATGTAAACAGGAATCACGATCGATGCCCACCCCGGTATGGCATCCCCCGTGAAGAGCTTGATCGCCAGCGCCCAGATTGATAATCCGAAGCTGAACAGAGAAACCAGCACGCCAAGGAAGGTGATGAACTTTAACGGTATCTCCGTAAACGAAGTTATGCCGTTGACAGCCAGAGAGACCATCTTTGCCAGCGGATACTGGCTCTCTCCGGCAAAGCGCGATTGTCGGTCGTAATAAACTAGCGCGGCGCGAAAACCCAACTGTGGAATCAGGCCTCTAAGAAACAAATTGGTTTCTTTGCACCGTCGCAACTCCTCGACGACTTGACGGCTCAGTAGTCTATAGTCGGCGTGATTAAAGATCAATTCCACACCCATTACTTGCAGCAACCGGTAATAGCCCTGCGCCGTGCTGCGCTTGAAGAAACTATCTGTCTGACGATTGCGCCGAATTCCGTAGATAACTTCGGCGCCGCCCGCATGGGCCTGCACCATCTCTTCCATTGCCTCTACATCATCTTGGAGATCGGCGTCGATGCTGATCAATATGTCGCCCGGCGCGGAGAGCAAGCCCGCGAGGAGTGCGCTCTGCTGGCCGAAGTTACGGGAAAGCTTCAGCCCGTGAATATTCGAGTTTTCGCAGGCAAGGTGCTCAATAAGTATCCATGTGCCGTCCGAGGAGCCATCGTCAATAAAGAAGATCGAGCCCTCGGCAATCAACAACTGTTGAGCCAATCTCCCGATCATAGCCTTGAGACGAAGCGCGGTCTCCGGCAGCACCTTCTCTTCATTGTGGCAGGGGACGACTATGGTCAAATGTGGGGGAGGAAGTTGATGACCCAATGTTGCCGGAGCTGCCTCAGACACTGTCGAGTTTTCCGTCGCGCTATCCATCTCAATCCGTTCTATGCCGTGGCGCGATGCAATTCGCGGTTGCCCAGGCGCACGCTGATGACCTTGGAGACACCGGGCTCCTGCATGGTTACACCATAAATCATATCGGCGGTCTGCATCATGCGCTTGGAGTGAGTGACAAGCAGAAATTGCGTCTCGCGGCTGAGCGAGTGGAGCAACTCGGCCAGCCGCCCGACATTGGTCTCGTCCAGCGCGGCATCCACTTCATCCAGAGCGCAGAAGGGGCTCGGTTGGAATTGGAAGATCGCCACTAACAGCGCCAGTGCTGTCAGCGATTTCTCTCCACCTGAAAGCAGCAGTACATTCTGCAACTTCTTGCCCGGCGGCGAGGCGACAATCTCCAGACCGCTCTCGGCCTGATTCTCAACATCTGTGAGGCGCAGAAAGGCCTGCCCGCCCTGGAAGAGCCGCGAGAAAACCACGGCGAAATTCTCGTTGATCCGGGCAAAGGCCTCGTCGAATTTGCTACGCGAAATGTTGTCGATCTCCTTGATAGTCTCTTGCGTGTTCTCGATCGATTCCATCAAGTCGAGACGCTGCGTGGCCAAAAAGCCGTGACGCTCGGCCGTTTCCTTGTATTCGTCCAGGGCCATCATATTTACCGGGCCCATCTGTTCGATGCGCACTCGAAGGCCACGGCAGGACTCTTCTTCGGTGGCGAGCTCGTCGCCAGTCAAGCGCGCAATTGCTTCGTCACAGCGCAGCGCGCCGGCCTCCACATTGACTTCGGCCAGGCAACTCGCCTCCAAATGCTCAACGTCGGAACGCAGTTTCGAGCGCTCGCTCGAGCGTGCGGCGCGGTTTTCGCGCAACTGGTCCAGCGCGGCGCGGCCGGTTTTCAATTGCGCGTCCATCACAGCCAACTGCTGACGCAAAGCCTGCGCCTGCGCCACCAGTGTCTGAGCCAGCGTTAATGCTTCCGCCCGCATGGCCGTTAGTTCACTCTCGCGCTGGGCCAGCTCTGCGCTCTCTCTGACGCGCTCCTCGCGCTCCGCTGTGGCCGCTGTTCGCTGCTGCTCCACGGTGAGTACGCGGCGTTCCAAGTCGGCGTGCAGCCTGTCGATACGCTGGAATGCCGCCTCCGCTCCCCGCCGCCGCTCTTCAAGACCGGCCAACTCGGCCGTGACCTCGGCTGCGCTCTGCTGCAAACTCTCGCGCTTCTGGCGCAGAATCGCCAGCTCAGCCTGCAATGCATCCAGCGCCGCTTCGGCCGTGCTGTGTTCGGCCTCCAAGCGAAGCATCTCTTCCCGCCGCTGCTCAATCGAAGTGAGCTTGGCTTCGCGCGCGTCCTTATTGCGCGCGGCTTGCGCCGTCCACTCCTGCAGACGCCGCTCCACCCGCTGAGTTTCGGCTTCCATATGCTTCAGCGCCGCGCCCTGATTGGCGGTATCGCGCTCGGCCAGCCGCCGCTCTTCATTGCGCGCTTCCAGTTGCGTGACCAGTTCTTCAATGGTCCGGACCAGCGTTGCCGCTTCAGTCTCCGCTTCGGCCAGCCCGCTCTCCAGCATGGCCAGACGTCCTTCAGCCTCGCGCAACTCACGCTTCAGCGCCAATGGGCCTTCGCTCGCAGGCTTGCCGCCGGTAACGGTGGAGTTGTGGAAGCACTCGCCCTCCGGCGTCAGGAAAAACGCATGAGGATACAGCGAGGCCAGCCGCATTGCTTCCGTCGATTCTTCCACCAGATAGCTGTTGCGGATCTTCGGCAGAATCGATTCCAGCGGGCAGCCAAACCCGTTCAGTATCCGAATGGAATCCTTCAGCGGCGTCAGCATGGGTCCGCTGATCGTGTCGTTCAGTTCCGCAAAAAGCTTGCCTTGATCCACGGGATCTATCAGGAAGGTTGCGCGCCCATCCACGCCGGATTTAAGCAGTCGGACGCCCTCTTCGGCAGCCCCCCAGCTTTCCACCACCACATAATTCAACTCTTCGCGAAGGAACTCGTCCACCACCGCTTCATACGCGCCGCTGACCTCAATGAAATCCGCCAGAGTGCCCTTCGGCGCCAGCCCCGGAGCCAGCGCGCCCGGCTTCAGCAGCCGGCGAACTGTGTCCGTCGAATAGCTGTGATTGCGAATAAGCGACTGCAGAGCATCGCGCCGCCCAGCCACTTTGGCCTGATCGCCACGCAACTGGTTCGCCCGCGCGCGTAAAGCATTCTCTTCGGCGCGACGCGATTGCAGCGCTTCACGCAGTCCGGCAATCTCGCCCTCCAGCCGCTTCAGCGCATCGGCCGCCGACTCAAAAACGTGCCGCGCCTCGCCGCTCTGTGCGCCCAAATTCTCCAGATCGCCCCGAGCCTGACCCATCTCGCCTTCCAGCCGCGCCGCCTCGCGTTCCAGCGCAGCCAGACTCTCTTCCGCCTGCGCAGTCTGATTGCGCGCGTTGCCGGCCAGCGTTAGCAGTTGCATCGTCTGGCGGCGGCTGCTCTCCAGTTGCCGCTCGGCCGCAAAAACCTCCTCGGCTGCCGTGCGCGCCTCTTGCTGGCTCGCCTCCACCTGCTGTCGAAAGGCCTTCGCCTCCCCCGCCGCAGTCTCCAGAAACGACCGCTGCTGCCCACGCTCCTCGGCAATGCCGCTCAATTGCGTCCGCGTCTGCTCCAACTCCGCGCCTGCTGAAGCAATGCGCGCCTCCAGTTCGTTGACCCGCTCCACATTGGCCCGCTCCCGCGCCGCGGCCCGCTCCAACTCCACTGCCGCCGCATTGGCGCGGTTCTGTGCATCCTGTCCATCGTGGTCCAGTTCGTAGCCGCGCTCCGTCAGGGCATGCTGGCTGCTCTCCTGCTCGGCAATTTCAGCCGCCGAACCGTCAATCGCCTCGGTCAGCCCCGCAATCTCTCTGTCCAGCCGCGCCTGATCCGCATCCATCAGAGCCATCCTGCTCGCCAGCACCACCCGCAGCCGCCCCAGCAACTCGTCCCGCACCGCGCCAAACCGCTCCGCCTTGGCCGCCTGTCGCTTCAGGCTGTTCATCTGCCGAGTTACTTCTTCAAAAATGTCATCCACGCGCGCCAAATTCTGCTTGGCGCTCTCCAGCCGCAACTCGGCCAGTCGCTTCTTCGTCTTGAAGCGCGTAATTCCCGCCGCTTCCTCAATGATTGATCGCCGGTCATGCGGCTTTGAGCTGAGCAGTTGCCCAATCCGCTCCTGCCCTATGATCGCGTAGCTCTCCGGCCCCAGGCCTGTGCCCATGAAAATCTCTTGGATATCGCGCAGCCGGCAGAGCTTCCCATTCAGCAGGTATTCGCTTTCGCCGGTGCGGAAGAGCCGCCGCGTGATCACCACTTCGCCCTTCTGCGGCGTGCGCTGGAACTTCCGCCGGCGAATCTTCAGCACCACCGCCTGCGGACCATCCCCCGTGCCCATCGATTGCACGCCAGTTCCTTCCGCCTCTTCATCCTCCAGCACCTGCCCCGGCTGCTCGTTGGCAATAATCTCTTCCGCTTCGCTAGCTCTCTGCCGCCGCACCGCCGCTTCGTCCCAGTCCGCTAGGCCATCGTTGTCCACCACAACCAGCGGTTCTACGGGCACCGGCCCCTCGTAGGCCTCGGGATCAACCATCGTCAGCGTCACTTCGGCCATGCCCAACGCTTTGCGCTCCCGGGTTCCGGCAAAGATCACGTCCTGCATGTGCGTGCCGCGCAACGTTTTAGCGCTCTGCTCGCCCAGCACCCAGCTCACCCCGTCCAGAATGTTGCTCTTGCCGCAGCCGTTCGGCCCCACCACCACCGCAATCCCCGTCCCCGCCACGGTCAACTCCGTGCGGTCGCAAAAGCTCTTAAATCCGAGGATGTGTATCTTCTTCAGTTTCAGCATGGTGGCTCCGGTTCCTTGGTGTATCGCGTTGCGTTCTTTATTCCTTACTTAAAACCTGTGCGCTGTCATCCTGAGCTAGCGCAGCGAGTCGAAGAACCTGCGGTTGCTCTTAACCTGCATTGGGCAACTAGCCGTCCCAAGCCGCGGACTGCGCTTTGCCCCTCTTTAGAGACTCTACGGAGCGTGGAAGGCACGGTCAACGGGGTAGGCAACGGAATTTGTGGATAAGGCGGTTCCGAATTCCCGTTCTTGGAATTCCTTAAGAAACCGGCCAAGAATTGGGATTTCCTTAAGAATTGAAGGCGCCTTTTGCACAGTCGGTTATTGGCTCTCTGGCAGAAAAACCTATTCCAGAGCGATATGGGGTTTAACCCCAGATCGACCCGTCGGTCGCGGCGGCGCATGGGCGCAGAACTTCACCTAGGGTGCCTTCGGCAACATCGTCAAAGGCGGCAGCAGCTCCTACACGGATACTTCACGGTTACTGGCGATTCCTGAACAAATAGATGGCTAATCCGAAAATGCCCCAAGTCTCGAAATCGAAACCTGAGGCATTTGCATTCATGCTCAACTTGCCTGTTCTGAGGTCCAGGCCACTCACCCGCCTCAGCTGATAGTGAGGACGAAGGTTTCGGTTGAGGTACCGGTTGCGGTCGTTCCAGTGATGGTCAGGGTGTACACGCCCGGAGCAGCCGTGCTGCCGGCAGTGAACGTAAGCTTGCAGGTGGTGGTGAAGGGGTTGGTCGCGAAAGTTCCGGTAACATTCGCGGGCAGTCCAGTTACGGTGAGAGTTACGCTTTCCGCGCCGTTCATGCTCGTCACGCCGATGGTGGTGTAGTAGCTTCCACTTGGCCCGATGGTCAGAGTGTTCGACGATTCCGAAAGGTAGAAGCTGGCCGGCGGCGCGGCCAGAGGTGCCTGGATGCTTGCGAGCTCGGATTGCTTGGTTGAAGCTACCGGCGTCGAAGCGTAGTTGCTGGACAGCAAATCGTAGGGGTCTTCGCCGTTCAGTGCCCAGTTAGTCCAGCTTAGATTTGGATTTTCCGCCAAGTACGCGACCAGATCCTCGAACCACTGTCCCTGGCTGCCGGCCATGGTGTTTTCGATGTCGGATGCGGCATTGTCCGTGCCGAACTCACCCAGCCAAACCGGGGCCGTGCCCGCCGCGCTGATGTACTCCCAGTACTTGTTCCAGATTGCTGCCAGGCTGGCGGCCGTGGTATTGCTGGTGAACCACGGCTGGTCATAAAGGTTCGGGCCGTAGTCGTGAGGAGAATAGACCAGTTGGTTGGCAACGCTGAGGACGATGGGGTTGGTCTTCACGCCCATCAAGTTTCCTCCTTGCCAGTCGCATGAGCCGTCGTAGCAGTCGATGCCTTCGACAACGATGAGCAGTTTGGGATTGATGGCCAGGACGGCGTTGCCGGCAAGCTCGGCCGCCACCGGCCAGTTATGCGCGGTGTTGGTGACGGGGCAGCCGGTGTAGGAGCCGCTGGTGAAGGTGTCTCCGGTCCAGCAAGCGCCGGTGTAGACGCCGTTTGAAGGACTCAGGTGAGGTTCGTTGCGGAGGTCTACGGCGATCACGGTAGGGTTGCCGTTGAAGGTGAATTTGCTGGCGCTGTAGCGCGTGGCCATGGTCTTCCAGTCGGCGATCCAGTCCGCTTGCGTATAGCCAGTGGTGTACCAAAGGCCGCTGGGCTCGTTGCTGTTGCCGGCCTCTGAGCGGTGGTTGTCGAGAATCACGCGCAGGCCGATCTGCCCCGCATAACTGACGATTGTGTCCAAATCCGCCAGCGCGGTCTGTCCATAAAGCGCTTGGTTTGCCGGCCCACCAGAAGGAGCCGCGGTTGAATCGGCCCAGGTGGTGTAGGCGGTGGGAATGGGATCGCTTTCCACCATCTCGTTGGAGAACGGGATGCGAACCACGTTGTAGCCGAGGGTCTTGATGGTGTCCAGGATGGCATGGAAGTCTTGATCGCCTATGCCGCCGGCGATGTAATTGGTACCCTCGAATCCATACCAGTTGATCCCTGCTATGCGAACGGTGGCTCCGTTCGCGTCCAGAATCTTGGCCCCGCTGGTGTGCCAGTAGCCCGCTCCTTGGGCCCATGCGCCGGCGGAATAGAGAACCAGCGCGAGAGCCATGAGAGAAAACACTACGCGATTCACCGCCCGATTGCGGGTGCGTGACTGTTGGTGCGGAGTGGCGATTGCCAAATGCATCATATTTTCCTCCACTTGGGGTTTGATTTCAGGTTGATTTGAAGCCGGCGGCGATCGTTCTTCTGGCGGCGAAAAGATCGTTCGGACCTAGTTGACGGTGCATGTTGTTGCAGGCCGCCTAGTTGAGGGCGAACGGCCCAGGTCGGGGGCAAATGGTGCGTTTCAGGTTAGAAGGATCACATCAGCCTTCTCCGATCACTGTTGGAGGTATCGGACGTATCGAGCGGCGGATTAGCGGTAATTAAATCGCTCCCATCACCGATGCGCAGGTCGCCGGTAACCAAAGTTTGGCAAGGTGAAAAACCGGTGGCGCAAATGGGCCTTTCCGGCCTGACGAACACTGGCGCACATGCGCTTCATCTACGTCAACTTGCTGGGTGCATATAGGTGTAAGTGATTCCGGCGGTATAAGTGACGTTGCCGTTCAGGTCATAAGTCTCTGAGGCTAACTCGTCGTCTGGGTTGTAACTGCCGGCGACGGGATTGACGACGCTGAAGGTGGAAGCGACCTTGGTGCGGTTGCCGACTTGGTCGAGGGTGCAAGTGGCACTGGCGTGGTTCTGGGTTGGATTGGCGCCGATTTTGGTGGATTTCAGGGGCCGTGCGGATTTTGGTAAAAAAAGGGGTGGTTTTTGATTGAAAGGGCTGGTTTTTGGGCGGAAAACGGGGCAAAAACGAGGGGTTGCAGTTACTACTTAATTAACAGGGTGAAATCTTATGTTGTTGATTGCTTGGTGGT
>JBEKDN010000090.1:0-15519 GCA_050014335.1 Occallatibacter sp.
AGCTTGCCTTTTAGCACTGTTAATTAAATAGTAACTGCAAACCGCCCATTTTGCCCACTTTTTGGCTCAAAATGACGCCATTTTCGTCTGAAATACTCGCTTTTTTGCCAGTTTGCGCAGCCGCTTCAACCCATCTCGCTCGTACTCAAACCCTCTTCCAGAATCTTGAAAGCGCTTCATCGAATTCCGCCCTCAAACCTCAAATGCGATTGACCTGGCGCCTCATCCCTATTCCCTATTCGGTCTTCCCCGTTCCCTTGTAAACTATCTCCATGAAGATCGAACTGAAGCTTTCCCCCCTTTCAGAGATTGAGACCGAAGTGCTGGCCGTTCTCGCGGTCGACGCCCAAACCTCCAAAAGTTCCGATGCCAAGCCCGAGCCCATTCTGCTTACCGGCGACGCCTCCGTGCAGACCGCCGCTGAGAAGGTGGTGGCAAGCGGCGAGTTCAAGGCCGGCGCCAACGAGACCATCCTGCTGCACGCTCCGGCTGGCCTTGCCGCCAAGCGCCTCCTGATCGTAGGGCTAGGCAAGCAGGCCAAAGCTACGGTCCATACCGTGCGCTCCGCCGCCGGAACCGCTGTGCGCTTTGTGAAGCCGCGCGGCATTCGGGAACTGGTCTTCGCGCTGCCCGGCAATGCACTTGCCGTGGAAGACCTTGTCCTTCTGCCGCCTGGACCCTGCGTCCGCGCCGCGGTTGAAGGCGCATTGGTGGGCAACTTCGATCCCGACACCTATCGCAGCGACCGCAAAGATCAGAGTGTGGCTGCGTTCACGCTGGCTGTGACGATCAAGACCGAGGAGACGAGCATAGCGGATCAGAAATGCGAGACAGATAAGGCCGACAAGACCGGCGAGAGCGGAAAGACAAACAAGACCGCGCTTGAGGCTGCCCTCGCCGAGGGTGTCATTCTGGGCGAGAGCCAAAACTTTACCCGCTCACTGGTCAACGAACCGGGCAACAAACTAACACCCACCATCTTGGCCCGGCGCGCCGTGCAGATGGCCGATGAGGTCGGCATCGAGTGCCGCAGCTACTCCACAGACAAGCTGCACGATCTTAAGATGGGCGCGTTCTGGAGCGTCTCGCAGGGTTCGGCCGAGCCGCCCGCGCTGATTGTACTGCGCTATGAACCCAAAGGCGTGAAGGACGGGCCAGTGCTCGGGCTTGTCGGCAAGGGAATCACTTTTGACTCCGGCGGCATTTCCATCAAGCCCAGCGACAATATGGAGAAGATGAAGTACGACATGGCCGGCGGCGCGGCGATGCTGGGCGCAATGCGGGCTATCGCGTTGCTCAAGCCTAAGGTTCGCGTGCTTGCCGTGATTTGCGCGGCGGAGAATATGCCCTCCGGCACGGCGCAGAAGCCTGGCGACGTTCAAACGGCAATGCCATTGGCACCCGGCAAACCCGGCAAGACTATTGAAGTGATCAACACCGATGCCGAAGGCCGCATGGTGCTGGCCGATGGGCTGACTTATGCGCGCCAGTTAGGCGCAACCCACCTGATCGATGCCGCCACGCTCACCGGTGCATGTGTTGTGGCCCTGGGCTACGCTAACGCTGGTATTTTCTCGAACGACGATGAGACCTATGCGAAGTTCAATGCCGCGCTTGAAACGTCCGGCGAAAAATTCTGGCGGCTACCACTGGGCGAAGATTATGCCGAACAAATCAAGAGTGACATCGGAGACATTAAGAACACCGGCGGACGGTGGGGCGGCGCAAGCACGGCTGCTGAATTCCTGAAGGTCTTTGTCGAAGATACGCCTTGGATTCATCTCGACATCGCCGGCGTCGCCTGGGTGGAAGACAGCAAGCCTTTTATCGCCAAGGGGCCAAGCGGAGTTGCCGTGCGGTCGATCCTGGAATGGGTAAGGAGTTACTAAGTGCTAGCTATCGGATTTTAGCTGTCAGCTCTTGATAGTCGAAGCGAGTAACACCTTGATTGTCTCAGGTCCGGATTTTCGAACATGGGATACCGCGAATCTTCTACGAGCGATTGGCTGCACCGCAGATTCTTACATAGCCTCGGGGCTTTCAATGCCAAGCCAACTGAGCGCCAGCACTAACTCCCGCAACGCAACCGCCGCCGTGGCCAATAAAAAAGTCTTGCGTGCTGGATCTTCTTCGGTGAGGATGTGGTGCTTGTGATAGAAGTTAGTGAACTCTTGCGCTAACTGGAAAGCGTGCCTGGCCAAATGAGCCGGCTCCGAGGTAGTAATGCATTGCTCGAGCACCAGAGTGCGACGGCCGGCGCGTAGCCATAGCGCCCAGATATCTTCCGCGGCTTCACCCTGCAAATAGGCGTCGATCTCGCCTAAGTTGGCCAACTCTGCGAGCATCGCGTCCGGCGTTGTACCACCCTTGCGGAAGATATTGCGCGCGCGCACCACCGCATACTGAATATACGGCCCAGTCTCGCCGTCAAAACTAAGCGCTTCCTTGAAGTCGAAAGCGATGACCGAGTTGCGCGTAAACTTAAGCATGAAATAGCGCAGTGCGCCGATAGCAATCTGCTCGGAGATGAGTTGGCGCTCGGCATTGTCACGACCGGTCTGCCGCGCATCCACTTCGGCGCGGGCGGCGGCGATGAGTTTGTCAATTAAGTCGTCAGCTTTGACTCCAAACCCCTTGCGCCCGCTGACTTCAATGTATGGGCGTTTCAAATCTTCTTCGGAAATCTCATAACCTAACTCGACTGCGCAGCGTGGCGTGAGTGCGACCATCTCATAACTGAAATGTATGTAGCGATTGGCTTGATCGGTATGTCCCATGCCGCGTAGAGCCTGAATCACATTGGCCTGCGGGTCGCTTTGTCGCGCGTCGATTACATTGTAGATAGCCTGCGCGCCGCCAAAATGCGGGTGGTCGGCGCATCCTTGTTCCGCAGAGATCCAGCACTCATGATGCGAATAAGTAAAGAATGGCTTATAACCAAAATCCTTACCCAACAGGCCAAACTTCCATAAGTGATAGGCAATATCTTTGCCTACATAAGTCACCGTGCCGTTGGAGCGCACAATAACTTTGGCGTCTTCATTCGTCTCACCTTCTGTAACTTCCGCTCCAGGCCGAGTCATCACCCAGCAGCCCTTGTTTTTGCCTTCAGTCTCAAAGTAAAGGACGCCGGCATGCTTGAGCTGCTCGAAGGCCGACTCCCAGAACTTAAGGTGCAGGATTTCACTTTCGCGCGGCAGAAAGTCGTATTCGATATCAAGGCGCAGCATGGTCTCCAGGTGCCGCCGCAAGACCGCCGTCGAAACTAATTCCGCTATCTCGGCCGTATCATTTCCACCGTTTTCTATGTCATGCAGGGTGGCATATCGCAGCTTCTTCCGCGCCTCGTTCTCTTCGTCGGTTCCACTGGTGTACCACTGGGAAGTGCGCGCATAGAGATCCCAACAGTAATAATCAATCCGTTCATTTCTGTTCTTTAAGTCTTCAAGTAATTCTCGCACTTCACTGGCCGACTTACTCAAGAGATGCAAGAACCCCACCACTACATCCGCCACTTGTACGCCGGTATTATCGATGTAATTCTGCACATCCACTTTTTGCCCGGCGGCGCGCAACAGACGCACGAAAGTATCGCCGAGAATTGCATTGCGCAGGTGGCCAATGTGAGCGGCCTTATTGGGATTGATGCTGGTGTGTTCAACCAAAGAATGTATGCCCGTCGCTGTCTTTGAACCAGCTTCGATGCGAGCAGTAGCGCGAACACCAGCGCCCCTATCAAGCCGCGCATTGATGTAGCCTGCACCGGCAACCTCGAAGCGATCAAAGCCTTCAAGACCGGCCAGCGCGGCCACAATCTCCTGCGCTATGACCTTGGGCGCTTTGCGTAGCTTGCGAGCCAACTCAAAGGCAATAGGCGTTGCCAGTTCGCCAAACTTCAACTCCGGCGGAATCTCCATCGGAATGTTTTCAACCTGAATGCCGTAGTTGGCCGCCAAAACCGCGCGAAGATGCTGCATGAGCCTTTTCTGCAATTCCAGATACACGTCGTTGCGCCTCAATAATCCTTGATTTTCAAGGGCGATTCTAACAGAATTCGCTGCCGCCTGGCTGAGAATAGCCCGCCGGTATCCTAGAATCGAAGGGTAAAGCTTTTTGCCTTTGGAGGCGAAATGAAAGTTCTTTTTATCGGCGGCACTGGAATTATCAGCACGGCGTCAACAATATTGGCAGTCGAGCGGGGCATTGAATTGACGCTGCTGAGAAGGGGCGTGCGCGAGGCTGACGTTCCCAAGGATCTTTCTACGATCAGAGCCGACATCAAGGATGAGGCCGCAGCAGGAGAGGCGCTCGGCAAGCGAACGTGGGACGCCGTTGTGGATTGGACGTCCTTTACGGCAGCCGATGTGGAACGCGATATACGGCTTTTTCGCGGCCGAACAAATCAATTCATTTTCATCAGTTCGGCGAGCGCTTATCAGAAGCCGGTGAGGCACTATCTTATTACTGAATCGACGCCGTTGGCGAATCCCTATTGGCAATATTCACGCGACAAGATCGCCGGTGAAGAGCGGTTGTTGCAAGCCTATCGCGAAGAGGGATTTCCGGCGACCATCGTGCGGCCTTCACTGACATACGGCGAGACGCAGATTGTGCTGGCGGTGAATAGCTGGCAGAAGTCTTACACGGCGGTAGACCGGATGCGGCGAGGCAAGAAGGTGATTGTGCCGGGAGATGGTTCTTCACTTTGGGTGATTACACATAACGCTGATTTTGCCAAGGGATTGGTTGGCCTGCTCGGGAACCAGCAAGCTATTGGCCACGCCTTCCATATTACCAGCGACGGGGTAATGACATGGGATCAGTTCTATCGCATCACCGCCCAGGCGGCGGGCGTGGAGCCGAAGTTGGTTCACATCCCGTCGGAGTTTATTGGCGCTTGCCTGCCGGATGAAGTGGGCAGCCTGATGGGAGATAAGGCCGTGAGCGTGGTCTTCGATAACAGCAAGATCAAGCGCTTTGTTCCTGACTACTGCGCCACGGTTCCATTTGCGCAAGGGATTCAGAGAACCATCAATTGGTTCGATGCGGATGCGCGGCGGAAGCAAATTGACGAAGGCATGAACGCGATTTGGGACAAGCTTATCGACGCGTACGAGAGCGGCATTGAGGAAGCATTGCACAAGTTTCGCGCATGAACTCTGGAGTTATTGCGCGGGGTCGTAATTCAAGTTCGGGCCGAGCCAGCGCTCGACATCGGCTATGCTCATGCCTTTGCGCTGGGCATAGTCGGCAACCTGATCGCGGTCGATCTTGCCGAGCGAGAAATACCGTGATTCCGGATGAGCGAAGTAAAGACCGCTAACACTAGATCCAGGCCACATCGCGAAGGACTCGGTAATCAGCATTCCGGTCTTGGCCTCCACGTCGAGCAAATGCCAGAGGGTGCCTTTTTCCGTATGGTCCGGACAAGCTGGATAACCGGCGGCGGGCCGGATGCCGCGATATTTTTCGTGGATAAGATCGTCGATGCTCAATGCTTCCGCGCGGCCATAACCCCACTCATCGCGCACCCGTTTATGCAGGTACTCGGCAAAGGCTTCAGCGAGGCGATCGGCGATTGCCTCGGCCATGATAGCGTTGTAGTCGTCGTGCTGGGCGCGAAAGGCATCGCATAATTCCTTGAGGCCTATGCCGCTGGTAACTGCGAAGGCGCCGATGGTATCGGGCAGGCCGGATTCTTTGGGTGCGATAAAATCCGCAAGAGAACGGCAAGGCTCGCTACCTTCCTTGTTTGCCTGCTGGCGAAGAAAGTGGAAGCGCGCAAGCGTATTTGCTCTAGTTCCGTCCGTGTATAACTCGACGTCGTCGCCCACCGCATTAGCGGGAAAGAAACCATAAACGCCGCGTGCCTCGATGAGTTTTTCTGAGAGAATGCGATCAAGCAGAACATTGGCGTCGTCGAAGATTTGTCGCGCCTGTTCACCTTGCTTCTCGTCATCGAGGATGCGCGGGTACACGCCCTTCAACTCCCAGGTGTGGAAGAAGGGCGTCCAGTCAATGAACTCGCGCAGCGTGGCGAGAGGAAAATTATCCAGTACGCGTACACCGGTAAATTCGGGAACGGGGATATCTTCGGCGTGCCACTCGATGGTCGTGCGGCGCTGGCGCGCGGACTCAAGTGGGAGCAACTTGGCGCGCGGCGCGGCATGAGCCTTGCGGAGTCTTTCGTATTCCGCGCGATGCTCGGCGACGAAGGCCGGCTTGCCATCGTCACTCAAGAGGCTGGTGGTCACGGGCACGGCGCGGCTGGCATCAAGCACATGGACCACCGGCTCGCTATAGTGCGGGGCAATCTTGACGGCGGTGTGCGCGCGGCTGGTGGTTGCTCCGCCTATGAGCAGCGGCAGTTTGAACCCTTGGCGCTCCATCTCGCGAGCAACATGAACCATCTCATCGAGCGAGGGCGTGATAAGGCCGCTGAGGCCGATCAGATCGACCTTCTCCGCAGTGGCGCGTTCAAGGATTTTTTCGCAGGGGACCATTACTCCCATGTCTATAACTTCGTAGTTATTGCACGCAAGGACAACACCGACAATATTCTTGCCGATGTCGTGAACGTCGCCCTTGACCGTTGCGAGCAGTATCTTTCCCTGGGCTTTTACTTCATGGCCTGCCGCTGCCATCGCCAGCTTCTCGGCCTCCATGAACGGCGTCAGGTGCGCCACTGCTTTCTTCATCACGCGGGCCGACTTGACCACTTGCGGCAAAAACATTTTGCCGGCGCCAAAGAGATCGCCGACCACGCCCATGCCATCCATCAACGGGCCTTCAATCACGAGAAGCGGGCGGCCTAGCTTGACGCGCGCCTCTTCGGCATCGATTTCGATGTACGCGTCGATTCCCTTGACGAGCGCGTGCGAGAGACGCTCCTCGACGGTGCCGATGCGCCATTCTTCGGTCTTCTTCTCATTTGCGGCCTCACCGCCCGCGCTCGATCCTTCGGCCTTCAATGCCTCGCCATGCGCGACCAATCTCTCAGTAGCATCGGGTCGGCGATTGAGCAGCACATCTTCGACAAGCGCCTTCAGTTCAGGCTCGATCTCCTCATAGACTTCGAGCATTCCGGCATTCACAATGCCCATGTCCATACCGGCCGCAATGGCGTGATACAAAAACGCGGAGTGCATGGCTTCACGGACTTTATTATTGCCTCGAAAACTAAACGAAATATTGGACACGCCCCCGCTGACTTTTGCGTGCGGCAGGTTGACCTTGATCCAGCGCGTGGCATTGATAAAGTCAACGGCGTAGTTGTTATGCTCCTCCATGCCGGTGGCAACGGTGAGAATATTGGGATCGAAGATAATGTCTTCAGGCGGAAATCCTACTTCGAGCAGGATATTGTAAGCCCGCTCGCAGATGCGAATCTTCTCCTCATACGTTGCGGCCTGGCCATTTTCATCGAAGGCCATCACGACAACAGCCGCGCCATATTTGCGAACAGCGGCGGCATTCTGACGAAACTTCGCTTCACCTTCCTTGAGCGAAATCGAATTGACAATGCCCTTGCCTTGAAGGCATTTGAGCCCAGCCTCAATCACTTCCCACTTAGACGAGTCGACCATGAACGGAACCTTGGCAACTTCGGGTTCGCTGGCCAATAACTGCAGATAGCGAGTCATTGCAGCGACACCGTCGATCATGCCTTCATCCATGCAAATATCGATGACGTTTGCGCCATTATCGACTTGCTGTCGCGCCACGCTGACGGCTTCTTCGTATTTGCCTTCCTTGATAAGCTTGGCGAATTTTGGCGAGCCGGCGACATTGGTGCGTTCACCGAGCATGATGAAAACACCGCGTTGCTGCGTGAAGGGCTGCGAGCCGGAGAGACGCAGCGGCTTCGGTTCCTCAGCTTCGACCCCAGCGGCAACCGGCCATAGCGCGCGCGGCGGCTTTACTTCGAGCGCCTGGGCAATGGCGGCAATATGTTCCGGCGTATTACCGCAGCAGCCGCCGGCAATATTAATTAGCCCTCCTTTAGCAAACTCACTAAGATAGTGGGCCATATCCGGAGGCCCAAGATTGAAGCCAGTGGGCGAGAGTGGATTCGGTAAGCCCGCATTCGGATAGCAGGAAATTGCCGCATGAGACTTTTCCGCAAGCTGCGCTAAAAACGGATACATCAGGTCTGGACCGAGCGAACAGTTAAGCCCGATTGAAAGCGGGTGTACGTGCTCGACCGCATTCCAAAAAGCTTCGATGGTCTGCGCGGAGATCATGGTCTCGCCGCCGCGACCCACCGCAGCCGAGATCATGATTGGGATTTCTTTGTGATTCGCAGCAAGACCGTCCTGATCGAAGACTTCGCGAATGGCGACCAGAGCCGCTTTAGCATTGAGCGAATCGAAGATTGTTTCGACGAGAAGCAGATCCACGCCACCCGCGATGAGCGCGCGTACCTGCTGCATGTAGGCGGACTTCACCTGATCGAAAGTCACGACGCGGAAGCCGGAATCGTCCGCGTCCGGGGAGTTTGAAAGCGAGACCGTGAGCGGACCGATGGCTCCCGCAACAAAGCGTTGGCGGCCCGTCGAGTTTGCAATGCGGTCAGCCCATTCGCGACACTGGCGCGCCGATGTCTCATTGATTTCCCACGTCAGATTATTGAGGAACTCATCTTCAACTACCTTTTGGTAAAATGCTGGATCTTTGCGGCCTCCCTGCTCTCGCGGATCGTCGACAAAGAATTCGCTTTGCGTAATGCTGGTTGCGCCAAAAGTGTTGGTCTCAAGAATATCCGCGCCGGCATCCAGAAAGCGGCGATGAATATCGCAGATCATCGCAGGCTGCGTTAGCGAAAAGATGTCGCCATTATTCAGCAGGTCCTTAGTCGAGCTCTTGAAGCGCTCTCCACGCATATCCGCTTCCGTCATACCGTAGGTGCGGATCGTGGTCCCCATTGCGCCATCGATAATGGCAATGCGGTTTTCAAGAATGCTTTCAAGTGGATGCTTGATTTTATTTGTCATCTCTCCCCGATTGCTTCGGACGTGATTTTGAATCGTGCGTTCCGGTGCGACAGTATATTTCATTATAGCGATGTAAATACATGCGAAATGCGGGGCCAAAGATACGTCATGCCACGCTTGGCCGATTCGATCGGAGCACCGCATCGCTCAATATACCCACTTGATATCAAGACAGCTATCGGCCGGATTCATTTAATCTAATGGCATGAACGATCCCACAGAGAAAACTGCATCAACACATGACGAGGTCTTCGATCTTTTGGTCATAGGCGCGGGGCCCACCGGGCTGGCCTGCGCAATCGAAGCACAGAAGGCCGGTTTGTGCGTTGTCATCGTCGACAAAGGCTGTGTTTGCAATTCGCTCTTCCACTATCCGTCGCACATGACCTTTTTCACTACACCGGAGTTGCTGGAGATAGGCGGCATTCCCTTTCCCAGCCCCAATCCAAAGCCCAATCGCAACGAGGCGCTGCAATACTACCGACTGGTGGCGGCATACTATAAATTGGATGTCCGCCAGTACCATCGCGTGGAGCGAGTCTCAGGCGCCGACGGCAACTTCACCGTGCATACGATGGATCGCTTTGGCCGCGGCGGCTCGCTAAAGGCCCGTAAGTTGGTTATAGCTACGGGATACTACGACCTTCCCAATTACCTGCACATTCCCGGTGAAAGCCTGAGCAAGGTGCATCACTATTACTTTGATCCGCATCCATTTTTCGGGATGGATGTGCTGGTGATCGGCGGCAAAAACTCGGCGGCTATCGCGGCATTAGAGCTATGGCGCAGCGGCGCGCGAGTAACCTTGGTGCATCACAGCGCCACGATGCACAACCACGTCAAATACTGGATCAAGCCGGACATTGAGAACCGCATCAAGCGGGGCGAAATCAAGGCGTACTTTCTTTCCCATGTCGTTGAGATTGACACAAATTCGGTGGTGATCGAGACACCGCAAGGCCGCGAAATACTCAAGAACGACTTTGTTTTTGCCCTGACGGGCTACCATCCCGATTTCGATTTTTTAAAGGCCCTGGGTGTGAAGCTTGAGGGCGAAGACCGATTGCCTATCTGCAATCCGCAGACGCTGGAGAGCAACGTTCCCGGCATCTATCTGGCCGGAGTGATTGTGGCCGGCGCGCGCACCAATGAGATATTTATTGAGAATGGGCGCTTTCACGGAATCCAGATAGCCGCGGCGCTGACGGGTAAAACGACAACGGCAGGCGCGGATATTCTCCGCCCTGCCGTTGAGTAGTATTAAAATTCAAGTTACTTTGCAACCACAATCAGTAAGAGGCGGAGGCCAGCGGCGTGCCCGGGGTAAAGGAAACGCCGCGCAGAAGCTCACCGTTTCCGGCATCGTAGAGATCTGTGAAGGTCTCTTCCGCCGCAACAATCGGCGAAGTATTTGCCAGCTTGTCGGTGATCATATAGAGCTTGTTAGAGTCCGCGCCCTCGTCGCCGTTTCCACTGACCGTCGAAGATGTGACCCAGATGGTGACAGTCTGGCCCAAAATGCGATTGCCCCCAACGGTGCCGATCAGGTTGCGCAGGCCGTCGGTGGCTGGAGCCCATGGCAGGCCGGTACCGTCCACGAAAGTGTTATCGCCCGTGACATAACCTGGGACGATGTACGGAATACCAAGGTTCAATCCATTGGTCAGAGTGTAGGCAAGCTGCCAGCTTTGGGTGGTTGAATTGAATATCCATTTCTGCAAGCCGCCGGTATTGGTTGCTCCCGCTGCATCGGTGTACGTGTTGGTGGCGGAGTTATAGGTGTTCACGCCGTCGCCTTCATCGGCCACATAGAGTGTGGTTGGGTTAGCAAACCAGAGACCGAAGGGATAAGCAACCGGGTTAGACAGTTTGTTCGAGACAGTGGGGAAGCCGGCTAGAACGCACATGTTATTGGCAAGCCCAGTGGTCGAGTTATAAGTCGGAGCCAGGTTTGTCGAAGGCAATGCCGCGCCGGCTACGGGCAATCCGACGCCGGTTGTGCGGCAGGCCGTGCCGGTGGTATCCACAAAATACACCGTGTTGACGCCGTTTCCGCCGCTGCCTTTGGTGATATAGAGAATGTTGTTATAAAGAGTCATGCCGCGAAAGTTATCGTCTTTGCCTACCTTGTCGGCCGCATCGCCTAACTGAGTCACATTGAAACTGGCCACAGGAGTCGGCAATCCAACGCCAGCCGTAGTCTGCGCGGCTTCGCTTTCATTGACTGCCTGAATCATCTGCACGCCCGCTCCATTCACCACTTGCTCAGGCTCAGGGTTGCCGCCATTACCGGCGTTGCCCACGGTATAGAAGAAGTTATTGCCGCCGGTGTTCACATAGATTGCTGAGCGGCCATTATTGCCGCTGTATGCGTTTGTTTCCGTGAAGCTGAACTGCCCCGCCGCATTAACCGTGGCGACGGCACGGTAGTATGCATTGGGCACCGGGTTGGTAGGATCGATCACCGCGGGAGTGTTGGCATTGGAGACATCGACTGTGTTGACTGCCGCTACATAGTCCATAAATGTCAAGTAACTTCCGTCAAGAGAAAGGTGAAGCGATTCCTCAGATTTGGAACTGTAGCTTGTCACCAGTTGATCGCCGGAGGTAATGAGGCTATTGGGTACTTCAACGCTATTGATCACGCTGCCTGCCGGCGTTAACTCGTCGAGAAATATCGGCGAGGTAATGCCAAAGCTGGGATCGGCAGTTATCACGTTGTTGAATACCTCTGGATAGGTTCCATCGACGACGGCGGTGCCGCAAGTTACTTTGTTAGTTTTGTTGGCGACGCAGTTGGGAGGCAGCGTCTCGCCGAGCGTGACGGAGGCGGCAGTACCGGCATAATTCGAGCGGCTCACGACGAGGTTGCCGGGAGTGAAGACCGGCGCCTGCGCGTAAGCGGCAACGCCGGCGGCCATCGCACTTAGGGCAAGCAGCGAGCACGCACGAACGGCGATGAGCCGAGGCGCGCGATTAAGAGAGATCAATCGATTCATGGGGAAAACTCCTTAAGGCTTGGTGGCAAGAATTCTGAAAACTCGCGGAAGACGGTAGCGAGGCCCAAGGCCCCGCTGCCAAAGGGATAGATCCAGGATGAGTTGAGCTGCGCGTATAAATTCCACGCGACACTGGATTAAGCGAAATACTAGCCAAACATGGAACCGAACAAAAGAGGTTGGGCCAGACGCTTTTTTGCAATCAGCAGTCCCAAACCAAGTAGTCCAGTCAGCATCAAAATGATCGAGCCGGGCTCAGGTGTGGCCGATACGCTTACATCGTCAATCACTACCGATCCGTCTCCGTTAATGTATTCAGCAAGGGTTGGATTGGCAAAGGCCGTAAACTCCAGATCGGTGATGGTGGAAGTGGCCACAAACTCGCCAGTATAATCCACAAAGAGCGAACTGTTGTTCGAGTTGGGGAAGCCGTTGTCCACGATGCTACCTGGTATGCCACCTATCGAACTTCCATTCTCAGTGAGAGAGAAGGTATTGGGCGAATCGGAGTTGGCCCAGAAACTCACAGAGTATAACTGACCCGCGACGGTGGTCAGATCCTGGTACAGCGAACTCGATGCATAAGGAGTGAAGGCGGTGAGGTTGGCGGAGTTATTGCCATCGAAAACATAGGGATCAAGGTTGTCGATGTAGACAGAGGACGCTCCACCGCCTACGATCCAGTTGCCGCCATCGATGCTTTGTCCCGCGTAATAGGTATTAGCGCCTCCAGCCGATTCAAAGCCGGAGTCGGCGACGATGTTACCTGCATGAGCCAAAGTGCTGAAGCCCAATACGGCGGCCGCGATCATCAACATAGTCGCAGCTCTCCCGTGGAGTTTAGGGAAGTTCAAATCACAAATCATTTTTTACCTTTTCTGGGATGGGAATTGGATTTCGACCTATGCAAGCAGGGAAACACGGCGACGGCATCTTCTTATTGAAACTAAGGTAAATGTTTTATTAAAACTCGATGAATGAATCAAAGTGGGAGCGAGAATTACCGGTTAATACGTCTCTGGTGCGTGGGCCATACAGTGCATTCGCGACGGCGCGGTTGAGGCGTAGGAGCGCGTCACATGCAGGCGGTCCATCACCACATAGCGCGTGCGCAAGCCGTCGATGGTCGCCGGCAGTTGCGCGGGAAGTCGATTGCGATCGACATAAAGAATCAACGCGGCCTCGCGCGGATTGTCCAGGCTCTGGCCCACGCCCACGCCGAAGAAGCTCGGGTATAGCCGCATCAAATTAGCGGACGCCTGATTCTTGATCACCGCTGCCTGCGCCAATGTCGCGGACGGCACCGCAATCCATCCCGCATCCAAAGGATTCTGGGGCGCGGAGCCATAACTTACCGCATGAGCCGTCGTGGGAATCGCTTCGGTGCGCACACCATCCACCGTGGCCGGAATGTTCACCGTCATCTTCTCGTCTGTATAAAGAATTACCGCAGCCTCGCCCGGCTGGTCGCTGCTCTTGCCGATTCCCACGCCGAGAATCCCCGCGGATGAATTCACCAGCATGCGGGCCTGCGCCAGAGCCTGCTGAGCGCGCGCCAGTTCGGCATCGCTGAGGGTGCGGCTCTGCGCCGCGGAGATCGTATTATCGCCATAACTCAGGCAGCTAACAGTATGGTCAGTTGCGCCCGCATAGGTATAACTCCCGCCTAACTGCGCGCCTAACTCGTTCAGTACATCCGGGGCAGGATTGGCGACGCCTTGACTAACTCCAGATAAGTCCGTGCCACCGGCAAAATAGAGACCTACCGGCTCGGCATTTGCCGCATCCACCAGCAGCGCGCCAGAGTCGCCCGCGTCGCTGAATTGGTTGCCGCTGACACCAATCTGATGCGTGAAGGTCTTGGTCAGGTAAGGTTTTGTCTCCGCGCAATCCAGAAAATAATCCACCGTAACATCCAGATCGAGCGCCGAGATACCGCCGCAAGTCAGGCCGGTCGTTCGGCCGCTTTTGGCGATCTTCTGATCGAGCCATGCCGCCTCGCCTTTGCCGCCCGACGAACTGATGCCAGGAGGCGCAGCGGCCAGCGTGCCGTCTGCTTGCCGCCCGCCCAATTCCAGAATGCTGCCTGCGGTGTCCACCGTGCGCGAGGTAACTTGCGCAATTGCAGCGTCGGCGTTGGTCTGCTTCAAGCTCAGGGGCAGCCAGCCCGTAAGCGAGGCCACCGATTCCACGTTCCCGCCGTCGCCCAGCGGCGAGCAATTATTATCGATCAATCCCGGCTGAATGATTGAGTCACCTATGCTGGCGTGGTCGCTCTTCGCCAGCACGTGATTGTTGCTCAGCAAGTACTCGCGCTTGGTTGCGTCTTCCACAATCGCGCCCAGAGTGCCGCTGCAGCAGTCCACAATCTTTTCACCGCGCGTGTCGTAATCGCTGTTGTTGCCGCCTGAACTGCCCAGTAAAACCGTCGCCGGCAACTCGCTTTGATGAGCAGCCGGATTGCTCATCACACCAGCCGTGTTCACCAGCACAACCGAGGCCGCCTTGGCCCGCGCGGCCGTTGCAACGCCGCTCACGGTAGCCACCACATAAGTGGCCCCTGTAAATGGGACCGAGCTTGGCGCGGAGTAAGTGACCGCGCAGGATGTAAAACTGTGGCCTCCACGCTGGCAAATGACGCCGCTCAACGAACCCTGTGCTCCAGTTTGGCCTTGCCCGCTTGGCGAGTTCGCCAGCTCAAAGTCGATGCCTGCCGTACCGCCCGCCTCGGCTAACACGCCGGTAACTGTCACGCTGCCATTTGCGCCCACGGCCACATTCTCCGGCGTCAGGGGCTGCAGGAATCCAGGCGTAACGGTCAAAACAGAATAGGCGCGAAGGCTTGGATTCGCCGTCAGAGTGGCGGTCACCACCACATCTGCGCGGTCGGCGGTCAGATAGCTGGGCGGCGTGTACTGGCCGTTCGCATTGATGCTCCCCGGCCCGCTGGTAGCGTCGCCGCCGGTCACCGTCCAGGCCACCTCCGCCGCGCCGCCGCTGGCCAGCGTTGCCGTAAACTGATGCACCCAGGCACCTTGCGCATTGGTCGTGTTGCAGCCGGTGCAGTTGGTGTCGATGACTGAGCCGCCGGGAGTGACGGAAAAGACCGCATTTGAGGAGTTCGCCGAGACCAGCCCGTTGCCGCAGCCTGCCGCAAAAAGCAGCGCCGGAACCAAAAGCAGCGAGAGATTCCTGAGGAAAGGCTTCCGCATCGTCAAACCCTGTTTGTTATTGTATCGACTCAGCGAGAAAAAGAAAGAAAGCGCGCAACCCGCAACAGGGCAATCGCATTTGAGTTTTGAGCGCTGGATTCGATGGAGCGGGTTCAAGGCTATGGAAGCGGGTTTAAGTACGAACGAGATGGGTAGAAATGGCTGCGAAAACTGGCGAAAAGGCGAGGGTTTTGGAGGTAAACGGCGCATTTTCGGGCCAAAAAGTGGGCAAAATGGGCGGTTTGCAGTTACTAATTGGTAAATACTCTGAAAATTCAAGCCATTGATATTAAGCTTGTTACTGGAATTCTCGGT
>JBEKDN010000091.1:0-15392 GCA_050014335.1 Occallatibacter sp.
AAGATACTGGGTCCAAGGGTTACCGGTGACAAGCTCGGCTCCGGTGCGAGCATGAATTCTGCTCAACACCCGCTTGCCATCCGCGTCGGCATAGATCACGTTGGATAGATCGATCGACAGCTTGGCGGTCGAGGCCAGTAGCGGGGCTTTTTCTTTCCAGACGCGCTCGAGTTCAGCCGCCCAAAGCCCCGCGACCCGCCCTTCCAGCGTGATTGCCGTGGCATTTTCCGTTGATTGGATTGAGATTCGCAACAGACGCTGGCCCATCCTGTGCCACGCTCTTACTAGAGCACGGAGTGTGCCAAAGTGCGGCGGCTGCAAGGAATGTTCCTTTGCGAATAGATGCGTAAGGAGTTAGCTCAAAATGCAGGGAAACTACACGCTGTGACAATGCGGCAAGTGGCGAAGTGACGATGACGAAATCCCGTCACTGAGACTATATGTAGTCACTCTTCTCGATGCCAAGCTTTTTGAGTTTGGAATTCAAGGTGGTTCTTTTCACGCCCAGACGAGCTGCCGCGCCGTCGTCGCCGCCGATCTGGCCCTTGGTATCACGCAGGATTTTTAATATGTGCTCGCGTTCCGCCTCGTGAAGCGTGGGCTTTGTTGATTCGCCATCCTCAATTCCCGGAATTGGTTGTGACTCCAGTTCAGCCAGCGGCACAAAGAGGACGGAGCCACGCGTCAGAATTACGGCGCGCTCCAGGAAGTTTTCCAATTCGCGGATGTTGCCGGGCCAATGCCATTTGGCAAGCGCCTGCATGGTCTCGTCGGGAATGGTCTGAATATTCTTTCCCATGCGGCGGCTGTGCACTGCCACAAAGTGCCGCACCAGGATGGGGATATCGACGCCGCGCTCACGCAACGGCGGCGCAAAGATGGGAAAGACTTTGAGTCGATAGTAGAGGTCGGCGCGAAATTGCTTTTCTTTGACCATCTGCGCGAGATCGCGATTGGTGGCAGCGATGAGGCGGACATTAATGGGAATCGTTCGATTGCCGCCGAGGCGCTCGATCTCTCGCTCCTGCAGCGCACGCAGCAATTTGGGTTGCAGGTCAAGCGGCAACTCGCCAATCTCGTCGAGAAAAAGCGTGCCTTCGTGGGCCAATTCCACGCGGCCGATTTTGCGCGCAATGGCGCCGGTGAAAGCGCCTTTTTCATGGCCGAAGAGTTCGCTCTCAATGAGCCCGGCGGGGATGGCCGCGCAATTGAGCTTGATGAAGGTGCGTTCATGACGCGGGCTAAGGCGGTGAATGGCGCGCGCGAGAAGTTCCTTGCCGGTGCCCGTCTCACCCTGGATCAATACAGTGGCGTCGGTGGGAGCTACGATTTCAATCTGTTGGAGAACCTGGCGGAGGCTGCCGCTTTCACCCACGATATCTTCGTAGTGATTTTCAACTGCGATTTCGGCTTCAAGATACTGCTTCTCCTGGCGCAACTGATCCTGCAATTCAGCGATGCGGCGGAAGGCCATGGCGTTATCGATGGCGATGGCTACGGGGGAGGCAATTCGTACCAGGATATCGGCTTCCTGCCGGGTAAAGGCGCTTTCCATCCGGCTCAGAACAGCCAGCGATCCAATGGCTTTTCCGTGATGGATGAGCGGAACCCAGCAGCCGGATTGCAAACCGAGGCGAGAAAGGGTCTGAAAGGTCTCAACGCCAATGGGAGAATCCGCCAGCCGCTCCAGCAAAACTGTTTCTCTGGTGCGAAAGACGAAGCCGGAGATTGAATCCTTGAGCGATACGCGCAGCTCGTCCGGGAGGACGCCGCCGTCGTACTTCCCGAGAAAGTGGGCCACCAGATCGCCTCTCTCAGGGTCAAAGAGCGTCAAGCCGGCCAGGTCATGGGGGATGACTTCGCGAATGCTTGCTGAAATTGCATCCAGCAGCTTGCGAATATCCATATTGGCCAGCAGAGCCGAGCTTAATTGCAGCAGCACCGCCTCTTCAGCGCGCTTACGGTCGGTGGAGTCGCGCACCACCTTGGCATATCCGATCACGGCTCCGAGATCGTCGCGGATGGCGGAGATCGTAACGTCGGCCCAGAAACGCGTTCCGTCTTTGCGAACGCGCCAGGCCTCTTCTTCGATGCGGCCGCGATCGGCAGTCAGGCGCAGTAATTCGTCCGGGCGGCCGCGATCGATATCTTCCTGAATAAAGAAGCGCGAGAAATGTTTGCCGAGAATCTCATCGGAGGTGTAGCCTTTGATGCGTTCGCCGCCGGGATTCCAGGTGACAACGCAGCCATCCACATCGAGGAGATAAATAGCGTAGTCGCGCACGCCATCGACGATCAATCTGAGTTGGAGGTCGTTCCTGCGCAGGGCCTCAAGGGCGGCGCGCTGCTCGGTGACGTCGCGCACAAAGGCCAATACCTGCGGACCGGCAGGAGTCAGGATGGGCTTGAGCATGATGTCGACAGGAAACTCAACGCCATCTTTGCGCAGTCCGAAGAGATTGAGTGCAGCGCCCATCTGGCGCGCTCTTGGATGCGCGTTGAAGTTTTCGCGATGACTTGGGTGCCGGCCGCGAAAGCGTTTGGGGACGAGCTTCTCAACCGGCTGTCCCACAAGCTCCTCTTGCGAGTAGCCGAAGAGTTCCTCAGCGCGCGGGTTGGCGCCGCGAATCACCCCTTGGGTGTCGGTGACAAAGATCGCGTCGGGAGAGACCTCGAAGAGGTTCTCCGGGGTGAGGGAAGCGAAGTCGGCTCGGTCGCGCTCGGCCTTAGTCGCTGCGTCCACTTGAGGGGAATCGGACGGGCGCATGACTGGTACCTAGTATGGTGAAATATATCCCAACCGGACCACGGTTGCAACCGAGACTCCGAGCTGGATTTCGTACGTTTAGAGCGCAAACCCTACAGGGAAACCAAGGCGACTGTGGCTCCGAGGCTGGTGGTTGCCGACATGCCTGCGACAAAGATCGTCGAGCTTCCCCAGTTGAACTGAAAGGTGTAATAGTTGCCGATTGTGGTTGCATAATATCCGGCTGGCGGAGCAACGCCGGTGCCGGGACCTGTATTTGCGCTGGCGTTCACGGCAATCACATATCCATTGTTGCCATCGGTGGTGCCAGGAGCGCCGAGGGGTCCGCCGATGATGGCGAAGATGGCCAGACTGCCGGTGTTATTGGTCAGCTTGAGTTGCATCCAGCGAGGCAGTGCCATTCCTTGCGCCGTGGCCAGCGTGGCAAGCTGCACGACGGTGCCGTCTGGCGGCAGCTTCTGCGGAACGATGCCGGGGATGCCCGGTCCGTAGAGCGCAGTCCAGATGGGAGTGGCTGTGACGACACTGACATTGGTGACACTCAGATCGTTGCCCAGCCAGTTGTTCATCAGTATGAAGGGTTGGGAATAACGCGCCGGAGCTTCAAGAAACTGAGGCGCGCTGCCGCCTGAGGTAAGAGAAAGGGTGCCGTTATTGTTCAATGCGGTCTGATTGAACCAGGCCAGGATTACGGAGCCAACCGGCGTCTGGGGGATTCTTGCGTTGTCGTTTGGCTGCAATACAACCGGAGAGCCGTTCCAGTTGAGATTTACAGAATACCGGTCGATGACTTCATAGTTTGACGGGCCAGGCGCGAAAATCTTGGACATTGAATCAATCTCCTGAAATGCCGCGCGGGAACTGATCCCGCGCGGCATTGCTAAGTTAGAGAGCGCGGACGCTTACCGTTGAAGAGGCTGCTGTGGAGGGCGATTCATTGGAGACAAAAATGCTGGAACTACCCCAGTTGAATTGGAAGGTGTAGGTGTTTCCCACCGTGGTGGCATAGTAACCCGCCGGCGGGGCCGTGCCGGTACCGGGACCTGTATTGGCGGCAGCATTGACCGCGATGACATAGGCGTTGTTTCCAGTGTTGTCGGCGGGTCCGCCGATGACGGCGAAGATGGTCAAGTCACCGCTGGTGGCTTGCAGGATCAACTGCATCCAGCGGGGAATGGCGATTCCCTGGGCGCATTTGCCGCTGGTGAGAGGAACCAGTGTGCCGTCTGTGGGCAGTTTTACTGGAGTAACGCCAGGCAGCCCTGGGCCAACCGCAGCCACCCAGATGGGAGTCTTGGTTCCGGTAACGCTGACATTGGTCAGGCTCAAATTGTTTCCCAGCCAGTTGTGCACCAGGATATTGGGCTGGTTGAGACCGGCTGGCGCATCGAGGAATGTAGGCGCGCTTCCGCCGGAGGTGACGGAGAGCGTTCCGTTGTTGCCGGAAGTCGAGGTATTCTGATAAGCCAGCACCAGCGATCCGTTGGTCGATTGAGGAAGGTTGACGTTATCGTTCGGATTCAGAGTGGTCGGCGATCCGTCCCAGGTTCCGTTAATGGAATTGTGGTCGATGACCTGATAGAGGGATTCCAGTGGCGCAGTATGACTCATGTTTTTTCTCCTCGTTGCTATGGTTTGGTGGCGCCGCTTGCCCTGGCCCGCGGCGCGGGGTGAACATTCTTCAGGCTTCAGCGCATCGCCGGGGATGGATCAATATCGCTGAGCGCGAGTTGCAGATTGCGCAATCGCAACAGGGGCCTGTTGTTGCCGCTCAATTGGGCAAAGAGTGTGACGTCGAAGATGAGCTGGCCGCCGGTAGGCTTGGACGACGAGCCAAAGAGAATGCCATTGCTGGATGCCCAGGCCTGAATGGCGCCGGCATAGGCTGATGAGAAGGCGCCGATTTGGCCGCTCTGGCTCACATCGATGGAGAAGGAACGAGCCAGAACCACCGGTACCAGCGGCATAATTGGCGAGTCGCCGTCGGGCATGTTGGCGGCGGCATTGATGGGATACTGGAAGCCGCAGGCAATCTTGAGCATGTAGACCGACGAGGGATCCGAAGCGGCCGTGTGGCGCGCGGCCAGTTGAGTGGGATTGGTGAGCAGATCATTGAGTATTGTGCCGATGCGCTGGCAGAGGCTGGCAGGCGAATTCGGGCAGCCTGAAATCGGCATGTGAACCGGCAGTTTGGCGACGTCGATGGGAGTCGTGTTGTCGAGCAGCGGGGTCACCGGTTGCGCGGCTTCCACTAGCGGAGTCATGTAGACGTACTCCGGTATGGCGGTCCAGGATTGGCCTTGCGTGCCCTCAAGGATAATGAGATTGCGCTCGATCTGCACGCCCGGGCGCGCATTCTCCGCGGTGAGCACATTCAGGCAATCGACTTCCATTTGATGTGCAACCCAGTCGGAGGAAATAGGCGGAGTTGCGGTATAAGTGTCGGTGATGCCGTTCGGCACTTGTCCCGGAGTCTGGCCTGGATACGGCGTTCCGTCCGGCGCTATCGCGACGACGGCGAGGCTAGCGCCGGGCAGGCTGGATTCCACCGTCGGCCATGTCAGTGTGATGATGCGGCTGGCGGTGTTCTGCACGGGCAGGTCGGTAACGGTGTATTGATCCGTCACCGGCTGCTTGCTTGCGACGAGGTTGCCGGTAAGAGATTGCGGATTCCAATCGCTGTTATTGGCCACATCCTGCACCAACTGCGCCAACGCGCCGGCTGCCGCGCTGAAGTTCGGGTCCGCGGGCAATTCAAGAATAGGCTGCAGAATTGCGTAAGCGGCGGTGAATCTGCACAGCGATTGGAAGAGCGTGAACTGCTGCGGACCAGTCGCGTCGGCAGCAAACAGATTGTTTCCGCTGACTGTTTCTGTGTTGTAGGAGATGTAGGCTAGCAGCCTGTCATGCGCTGTGATCTGCGCCTGGTACTGCAATGTGTAATGCCAGGCAGCGGCCTGCGTGAGCACGTTTTCAAAGTTGCACTGCTTCTTGCCGGTCGAGTCTCCACCGCCCAATCCAGACTGCATGATGATGGTTGGCGGAGTGGGATATTGCCGGAAGACCAGCGGAATGATGGTTGGCGTGCCGGTTGGGCCGATGGGAATGAGCGTATTCGGAAGCGAACTCTGAATCGACGTATCGGTGGTTGTGATCATCTGCAACCAGAGCGATGGACGCGCTTCGCCCGGCGGCGTGGCGCTGGCCGGTTCCGTGTAGACCTGAATGTGCGAGACATTCAATTGCAGGTTGACGGAGATTTCAGAAACATCGGCGATCTCCGACGTGCCGTAGGTGAAGGTAAGCAGACCGGTCTGTCCCGTGTCTGGAACGTCTATCTGCGCGGTGGAGAAGTTAGGCGACGATCCCGGTTCGACGGTTAGCGTGTTACCAGCAACGCGCTTGTATGAGGCCGTGCCGACTGGCTGCACTTGGCCATACAGCGAAATCTGCCCCGCTGCGCCGGCCGGCAGCGTGGCGGTCCACTGCGCCGGGAACTGCACAATGGTATCGACCGAGTAAGCGGTCATCAGCTCCGCGCGCATCTGCTGCTCAAAGTTTTCGCGCGCCGCTTCCAGTTGGTCAGCAGTGCCGGTGAATGGAGCCAGAGAGTTGAAGAGCCAATCGACTTCGTTGGCGCTGTATCCGACCGCCAGCTGTTCGCGGCCCAGAGCAATTGCGTTGTACGCGGTCCGGTTCGCCTGGAAGATGGATGAGGCCAGTCCTGGTCCTAGCGCCCGATCGACGGCCGCGAAGAAGTTGCGATTGATCGCATCCATATCCACATCGACGAATGTCTGATTCTGCCCCAGCGGCGCCAGAATGGGAGGTGTGTTGGGCATGGGTACGATGCCGCTTTCAAGCGCGTTCAGCAGCGGCTTGGGCGAGGAGTATAACGGCAACCCAGTGGCGCTATTGATGGTGATCTGTAAAAGGGTCTGACTAACAGCCCACAGAGGCTGCACTCCCTGGCCACTGGAGGCGGCCAGGGGATCGGCTGCGAGGCCGTTGGCGCGCAGAGCCTTGCGTGCCTTGGCGTGCGATGAAGCATGCGATGCCGAGCGCGATAGAGCCTTGGTCGGAGTCTGCTGCGCGCCGCCCAGACCGATGGTGAGCGCGAGGGCGGGGAAGGCCTTTGCGAAGTTGGCCGCGAAGTCTCCCAGCGCACTTTGCGCCGTCGATCCAGGAACCACTGCGCTGTTGACGTTCTGCGCCGAGGGAAGAATGATGCCGTTCTCGGGATCGATCAACGACGGCGAAATCAGATTTTCATCGCGCTGAATTCCCAAGTGAACGCTGACTTCAAATGCGGGAGCCAGCGCTTTGGCAGTGGACGGCAACACGGTTGCCACTGTCACCGGCTTTACATTCCACACCGGTTGCTTTCCGGCGGCAAGCTGCTGCAGATAGGCGGCCAGCGCGGCGGCAAGAGCCCGCACTTCTGTTGCCTGAGCGGATGAAAGTGTCACAGTGGCGAGAGAGCCGTCGGCAGCGAGCGAGAGATTCGACTCGACATAGAAGGAGACTCCCGGCCCGTTGATCTGCGTCACGATGGTGGAGTAAGTCGCCAATGCGGCCGATGCCTGATCGGTTGTCATGCCGGTGAAGGCAGCCTCGCTCGGCACCAGATACACATTGACGGTGTTGGCTTGCGCGCCGGCAAAGTCGAAGGAAGTTACAACGCCTTGCCACTGGTCGAACGGCACAATGGGATCGAAGTAAAGATTGTTTCCAGTGAAGGGCTGGCCGCCGGGCAGTTGATTGCCGAAGGCGTCGTTGAGATAGAACTCCACCGAGTATGCGCCGGGGATGCTTGCGTAGCGGTTGGAGGGCGTGTCCGGCGGCAGTTGCTGATTGGCGGTGGCCAGCGCGTAGAGCGGCACAAAAGCCCGATAGGCGCGCGGCGCGCTGTCGCTTGCGCCCTGCGGAGCCTGTGGCTGAATTGGCGCGGAGAGATTGCTCTGGATGAAGAGATTGGCCGTGGCCGCTACTTGATAAGTCACCAGACTGTAGAGCGAGTTAAGCTGCGCGGGCGCTGCGCCGGCGGCCGCCAGTGCATGGTGCAATTCGTGAGTGTGAGCGATGCCGTTTGCAACCGCGGCATGGATGAACGAAGCCCTGGTATGTGTTGCGCCGTCGGGCGCCTTCAGCAGCGTCGAAGTTTGCGAGCGGACAAGCTCAGCGCCCACCGAACCCGGAGCGACTGCCGTGTATTGCAGGTCGAGCGAGGGATCGACAGTCTGCGCATAGTAGACAAGACCGGCGACCACGGAATTCAGGACGATGGTGTTGTAGTAAGGCTGAACCTTCGCAGGTGAAGCCGGCGTGTTCTGCGATCCGTCCGCCTTGTAGCTGATCAGAATGGTGAGCGGAGCCGGACCCGCATTGAAGAGTTCCGCGGGAAGATCTTTGCCTGCTGCATCTTTGTAGTACAGGTAATAGCCTGGGGCATTTGTGATGGAGACCTGCTCAAGAATTTGCAGGAATCCTATCGGCTCATCGATCTGCGCGCCGACGGAAACGGTTGGGTCTGCCAGTGCTTCAGCCAGCAGGAACCCTTGCGTGGGCGGAGCGGAAACGGTGGTCGTGTTGGTCCGGAGCAGGAAGACTTGCGTAGGATTGATCTTGGCCGAAGTGAGTCCGCTGGCGCCGGCTTGCGTTTGGTAGAGCACCTGGATGGAATCGATCGGCGAACTCGTATTGAGAACTTCCAGAATTGCCTGCAATGTTTGTTGATCAGCCTGGCTTGCGCCGCTCACGCTGTATACATTCGGCATTGGGGTGGAACTTGTACCGCCATCGATGGCCACGCCCGGAATCTGCTTGGCAACGATTTGAATGCTGGTTGCCCATCCGAAGTCGGTGGCTGCCAGAGGTGTTCCGCCGGGCAGATAGGCCGCGCCCGCGCTGCGCGATTCCACGAGTACGCGGAGCGCCGAACTTTGTGTGGCGGCCAGTAGGCTGAGTGCGCTTGAGAGCGGACGCAGACTGGCTGTTGTTGCGGCTGGCTGTGTCCATGTGCTCTGGCTGGTGAATGCAAACGACTGCGGACCGGTGTTGGTGAATGGAATCAGAGCGGGCGCACTGGGCAGCGTGATTGCCGATGAGGTAAGCCCGGTAAACGGATCGACGGCCAGATTGGTGAGTGCATAGTTCACTGTGGCAGTGATCCACGTTTGCGTTGCGTCGGGATTGCTGAGCAGCACGCTGTATTGCGAGGTCACGCCTGTAGCGCCATTCGAGACCGGGCTCAACGTGCCGACAGGGAACTGCTGCCACAACAGTGCGTACATTGGATTTGTTGTGGTGCTGATGGTGGCGTCAGGAATCGTGAGGCCTGCCGTGTAAGGCAGACGCGCGCCGCCGCGGAACATGCTGGACATCTGGCCTGCCAGGGAAGCGATGCTCCCGGCTCCGACCGCCGCGCAGAAGACCTTGTCCAGATCCTGCTCCGCCTGGTCGTTGTTCTCCATTGTTTGAAGAAGCTGATGCACTGCGCCGCGAATCAGTCCGCTGAAGTACTCCAGGAAGATCTGCTGCGAAAGGGGAATAGTTGCCGCATTGGATGCGAGCGACAGCCCTTGATCACCTGGGGATGAATTGACGAAGAGCTGATTCAGGTAAGCATCGACCTCTTCCAGATACGATTCAGAGACAAGGTTATTCTGATTGAATTGATAACTCAGATCCGCGGGCTTGCTGTTCCCGTCCAAACGGCCCTTGGTGGCAAATTGCAGGAAAGGCGGCATCGGGAAGGATGTCGCGTTGTAATTCTGCCCGCTGGTGCCTTGCAGAACTGTCGCGGTGGTCTTGTTGAAGACCGCTAGTTGCTGGACCAATAAGTCATAGGTCAAGAAGCCGACGAGCGCTTCCGGATTCTGGTCCAGCAGATTGATATCCGATTGCTTGACCGGCGAGTTATAAGCAGGCAGTCCGAGCGCTTGGGTCAGCGCTAGCGTTGACACTTGTGTGACCAGCGCTTCAAAGGGCTTGAACTGCGCGTAGGTGACGGTGCTTGGCGGCTTGGCATCAAACTCGATGCCGAGTGAGAGCACGAAATTCGGCGCTCCAGCCTGCGTCGTGTTGGGGAAGACAACGGTAATTTCCGGCAGGAACCACAACGGCATAGCCGGGTTGAAACCTGGGCACAGCGGAATCGCGGCCGGCGCGGTGAGCGCTCTTGGGAAGGATGAGGCCGCGGCGAGAAGATGCGCTGCCGCCTGCGACTCACTGCCCATCAACATCCACTGGAAGCGGAAGGTGGCGTTGAAGCTGAAGCTGATGGTAATGCTGAAAAGGAAGAGATTGATGCTCACTGAAACGCTCAGCGAAACGCTGGCCTGAACGTAGAGCAGGATGCTGCCATCGAAGCCCGGAACATTCTTTTCCAGATGCAGAACGATGCCGATGGAAGCCGAGAGCGTTACATTGACGCTGGCCTTGATGATGACAAAATCGATCGATCCATAGATCTGGCCAATGAGTCCGAACTGGCCACTAAGCATCAGCGCGTCGGGCTCTCTGAAGATATTTGTCGATCCGCTGACCAGATAACCGGTAGCACCTTCAATGATGCCGAAGAAGGTAACGCTGATGCCCGCCTTGAGCGGCCCCGCGGTGAAGTCCTTGCCCACGCCCAGCCGCGCGGCCAGACCAAAGGCCAGAATGCTTGGGTACTGATTGATGAAAATATCGTCGGTAGCGGAACTGAGGCTGGCGATGTAGAAGCCGCCGCCGCCAGTCACCGGCACAGGGCCCGCCTGGCATTGAATCTGGAAGGAGCGGCTCCAATCGTCGCCCTTCGGGAATCCAACATCGAGCTTCCAATTGCCGTTGGTGTAAACGCTGACCGCGATGGAAGGCAGGGTGAGCGAAGCCGCGCCGCACTGGAAGGTACGCAGCGAATCCGGCAGCGAAAAGCTGGCATAAAACAGGCCGATAGTGTCGCTGATCTTTGTATAGGTAATTTCAAAATTGAACCAGCCAACAACGTTCAGCGTCAGGCTATAGAAGGGCGTGACATCGTAAAAGACCACGCCGGCCTGAATGATCTTGAGGAACTGCAGATCGGCGACGATCAGCCATTTGCCGTCTGGATGGTAGACCGAGTCGTAATCCTTGTCACTGAATGCAGTCCAGAAGCCAGTGGTCATGAATTCGAGAAAATCGGCGAAGTTGGTTGGCGGCGTTGTTGGGTCGGGGCCTACGCGCTGCCCCAGTCCCAGGTACTTGATATTTAAAACATCGCTGGCGCCGCCCGCGGCCTTCACCAGCGGGGAAGTGCTATCTCCGCCGCCATTGTCGTTCTGGCCGTCTTCGTTGTTATACGCAACAATCCAGCCGATCTGCGCATCGCCGTCGAGCGGCTTGAAGAGCGCGAAATCCATGTTGCCCTCGGGCGGCATTCGCTGCCCGAGAATCTCGATGGAAGTATTGTGCAGGCCTACCACCAACATGCGTTGGCCGCCGTCTTTTGGATTAACATACTGCAGTACAAACTCTTCGATGATCAGATCCAGGATGCCTTGAATCTTGATCTCCAGCTTGCCGTCGGCCTCCGGCATCTGCACGCCAAAGGCGACGCCGCCGTTCTCTCCGCTGAGCCAGCCAATCAAGAAGCTGAATTTGAATGCGGCAAGCGAACCCACCAGAGCGCCCGCCGACCCAAGATCCAGATCGAAGAGCAGGGCATAGTTGAAGGTGTTGGCAATCGACGACAATCCCGGCACACCGCCGAGGCTGAAGTAATCCAGACTATCCAGCGTCTGATCGGCGTTCTGCGAGTAGAGGAAAGACTTCAAGCGGAAGGGAAGCAGGCTGAGCAGGCTGGTGTCGCCCTCGCGCGGTTCCGATTGCGCCAGATCCAGGCGCAGATCGCCTGGCGAGAAAGTCAGTTCCAGATTCGATACCACCGGCGGCGGAGGCGAGAGCTGCAAGTCGAAGCTGACATCGATTCCAAGATCGGCAAAAGAGAGTTTCTCGAAGGCAAAGATGTCGAGGATCTTGAGTTCTTTGAAAGCCAGGCTGCCCCAGATGGAAAAACGCGATTGGATATTCGTCGTCGCGCCAGCCTGAATCATCGCGGTTGAGCCGCCGCTGGATTGCTGGAAGGAAAATTGCAGTTTGGTCAGTGCAATTTTATCCAGATATTGATTTTCGGCAAAGTCGAATTCGAACTCCCCTTCAGCCACGAACGAATAAACGCCCTGGCCCTCTGAGGCTCCGCCGGAATGGTTTTGATACGAACCTTGAATTTCAATAACATTGCCAATGCTCCCCGCCGCCGCAGCGGCGTTTCCTGACTCAAGAGTGACACCTGTCCCGAAGAGATTGTTGATGGTCAAATTCAACTGACAGGCAAAGCTGCGCAGCTCTGAATTGGTAAACAGGGCGCGCAGATACTCTACTTCAAAGCCAAGGAATTCAAGGGATACATCGGCAGCAGCTTTGGAATTTTCGGCAGCGGGCTTTTCGTAATCCACCAGCGCGAACAACGAACTCTGGCTAATGGCCGGCTGCGATTGATTTGGGTCTGTGTTATTAATCTGGATTCCAACGTGGTGCGCGCGGAATTGATCGACATTGCTGACTGTTACGCCATTTTCCTGGCGCGTCATGCCGCCCAGAACCGCCTGAATCGCGGAGGGCAATTCGTTGAGTTGCAGATTGCAGTTCAGCGCCAGAATACCGGCAAAGTTTGGGTCGGTAACAATGGAATAGAAATTTGCGAAAAGGGAATCGGGATCGTCTTTGACGGCCGCTGCCGCTTTGTCGATCTCGTCTTCAATGTATTGCTGCGCGCTCGTGGCAGGGAAACTGCCGTTATTAAAATCGTCTGGACTGGACCAAAGTCCAATATTCTTGACCAGGTCTTCAATGCTTTGCCCGTCGTAAAACTTCAAAATCACAATCGGCGGAACATTGGCTGGAGCCGGACTGGGCGTACCCGCCGGTGAGAGACTGAAGACCCAATCCGAGATATTGATCTGCTGATCCGTGCCAGCAAATCCAAAGAGCGGCTGCGAGTTGGGGCCGGTCAGCGTGCTGATCACCGCAAAGATCTGGTTCTGCTGAAGGGCCGAGCGGATCTCCGGGCCCATCGTGGTGAACTGCATAATCTTTCCCGCCGAGATGGCCATCTGCAGCGTCGTCCATACTGGCGGCGTGTCGGCGGACAAGACCGCCAGCATGCCTTGCGGAGTCATTGCCAGCGAGGGCGCGGCATCGCTCAGTGCATGAGTGCTCTTTGCCGTGCTGTGGGGAGCGGCGGACATGTTGTTTTTGCGCGTCGGATTCAGCGCCGCTGTTTCCATTGCTAAAAACGGAGACAGGTCGGCATTGGCCGGAATGCCCGCATAGGGCACCATCGGCACCGCGGGCGTTGAAACCAATCCGTTGTTGCTATTCGGCGCCCAGGTAGCTAACGGCAGAAAATCCAGGATGTGCGCGGCTGTTCCGTTGCTGCCGTCGTTGCCGCCAAGGCTCACACGCGATGTCGCGCTCTGCTGAAAGAGCGGGGATTGTTCGGGCTGCGAGACGTAGGAACCCTTGCGCGTAGCAAACTGAATCCAAGAGGTAACCGTGCTTCCGCCCGAAGCGACTAATTGCGATGTTATGTCTGCCGGATTGCCGCTTGCATAAGCTGCCTGACCTGGGATAAAGGTCACTGTATCCGGACTTTGAGAGAGTACCGATGCGGCAAAAAACTCTGTGCCGGTAATGCCGCACAGCAAATTCGACGTGCTTGAGGCAACTGCTCCCGCCACTTTGGAGCCGCTATCGATCGCCAGTGTGAACTGCCCGGCTGGAGCTAGGTAATAGTATTTGGAGTCGGTGACTGCCTGCACCGGACGATTGGAAAAGACCAGGCGGCTGAGAGTCGCGGTCGCCCCGGAGGCGTTGGTGTTGAGCGCAAAGGCATCGCCGTTGGCCGCGGCAAAATACGAGCCCAATACGGGATCTGTCGCCTGAAAGAAAGTCCGCAGGGGATCGGTGGCATTCAGAACGTCAAACCAGAAATTGAAATTAAAGGGCGCAGTGCTGCCCGCGGCTCCGCGAAAGAGTGGATAGCGCAGCGACGTGAGTTGTTGCCCCGGCGAGGGCGGGGGAGCAAAGTAGAGGCAGCCGGCTTCAAAGCCGTCCAGATCACCCATCGAGAGCTGATAGGCCGAGTTGATGCAGCCCACGTAGCCACCGGTCAGCGGAAGCGTGAGGTTAGTTGACAGCGATGGCTCCGTAATGGTCCCGCCGCTGATCGGATCGAAGGCGAGTTGCACGGCGGGGCTGCCGCCACCGCTGGGATTGCTGATGGCGAATTGGTTGTTGGCGTCGTCCCAGGCGATTCCCACCGGCGCAAAAGGACTGGCCACGATACTCACAGTCACATTGCGATTGGCAAATGCCGCCGTCGCTCCCAGTGTCGGGTTGGAGGTTCCCTGACCGCTGACCACTACCACCGTGTTTGCCACGGGCGCGCCGCTGGACTCGTCGAACCATGCGAATTGCGCGCCTTGAACGGCGACAAAGGCCGCCCGCACCGCCGTGGCAAAGCTGGACCAGTCGCGCGTGGCGGAAGGAGAGAAGAAAGCGAAATAGCCTTGCAGCGCTGGATTTGCCCAGGACGCGGGCGTCAATTCAAAGGATGGATCGGTAAGATTGCTGTCTTGAAAGAGGAATCCGACGCGGGCTGCTGCCGGATTTGTGATATCGGCCTGCGTTAGATACAGACCTCCAGTCGAACGCTCAAAGACTACCATGACGACTCCTCAGCACCAAGCGGAACAGGATCGGACCGGCGGGCCCAAATGGGCAGCCGGGTAGGAAGATGAAAGTTATTGAATGAGAGAGTTAGATACTCTCTCGCAGGGGGCCTGGGAAACGGTTATCGTGCCGTCGAACGAAATGTACCGAGAAATGATTACCATGTCAAGCGAATAGTTTTTAACAATTCGATTACCCGCGTAATAACTATTTATTACTCAATGAGGATTTGCGACTGATTGCCTGGAGCGGACACCCAATACCGGTTAAGGGAATGCGATCGGGTTTAAATTTTGAAGCTGGTGAGCGCTCGGCGCTCTCCAGCTCTGGCCCTATTTTGTCAGCTTGCCTTGACTGTGATGTCCTTGGAGACAAGCGGTGCAGCGGAGTAGACATTGTTGCCCGCCTGGGTTGCGTGAATCACGCTGGCTCCCGGGGAAACCATCGTGGCTGTCGATCCCGCGACGGTGCGGACCGAGGTGGTAACCGAGGTATAGCTGACAGCAAGGCCCGAACTCGCCGTAGCTCCCAGAGCGGCATTTGCCCCAACGATTTGGTTTGCGATCGCTGGGAAGGTGATGGTTTGCAAAGCCAGATGCAAGACGTAAGTCTGCGTTACGGGAGTCGCGGCGGCGTAGTCCGCGTTGCCGGCCTGGGTGGCTTGCAGGATGCATGATCCAGCGATCAGCAGCGATATCTCGTTACGCGGAACAATAATTTACCACAGTAACTTACTATGGTAACTTTTCCTTTCCATCTGATCGTTCTAGTATTCTTCCTGCCGTTGCGAATACGCTTTTTCTGATCCTAATACTGCTTCTACGAAGTAACAGATTCATTGATGAATAGTTTTTTACCGCGTCTA
>JBEKDN010000092.1:0-15345 GCA_050014335.1 Occallatibacter sp.
GTACTTCCAGGAACTTCCCGAAGTGTCCACTTAAAAATAGGTGGACACTTCGCAAATCAGTCCCTATCCCAAATACACGACCCTGTGGATGGTCAACAGGGGCAGACCACACGCTTACGTTCGACCTGGCCAGACCAGCGTACTGGCAATTGATGCCGGTAAATGGAAAGGCGGCCAACCTGGTGGTTGGCCGCCTTTCATGCGATGCGGTTAAGTCGAATGAACTACTGCTCCATGACCATGATCGTCGGAAAATCCGTCTGGTTGGTGCAGACGATTTTGGTCGAGTTAATGACGGCACAACTGGCCCCAATAGAAAGCGTGAAGGTTCCCGTGCCGCTTGCCGTGGTGTCCCAGGCATAAGTCGTGCTGAACGCCTGGTCCCATGAAAACTGACCTTGTCCGATATTGGAGATGGCGCCGGTGATAGCGCCGCTGGTGGTGCTCAGGTCGATTTCACCCAGCGTGGCGCTCTTGTCGGCGCTCATGATAGGCACTGGGCCCAGCAGATAGTCGCCGCCCACTTTGGCGTCGGTGAAGGTGGTTTGTGTCTGCGGTTCCGTCCAGCCTGTTTCAAGGAAATTCTCGTTGCCATTGTAATCAAACTGGAAGGCGCTGCCGGTGTTGAAGTAATAAGCGACCATCGTATCCGTGCTGCCCGAAACCACGACAGTGGCGCGACCGTTATTGCCCGCCGTCTGGTCGAAGGTGGTAGTGGATGTGGAGCCGATATCCGAGCCGCCTGCCTTGTAGCTACCGTTGTTGTCCTGATACATCTGGTTGACGGTGGCCACGTTTGAGCCGCTGCTGCTGGCCTGCACGATCATCGAGTAGTAGGTGTACGTGTAGTCGGTCAGAAGCATATAGCCCTGCTCGTAAGTGACATACGAACCGGTGGCATTGCCGGTGTAGGATGTCACAATCTGCTTGCGCACATCGGCCGACTGCGCCGTGGCATTGTCGGTCTCGATCATGAACATGCGGTTGGCGTCGATGGAATAGACTTCGTAGGCCGACGTTCCGTCCGATGTTGTAAGTGTGAGTGTCGAGCGTCCGTTGGTTGCATCCGGCACGGTATAGCTCCCACCGGCGAGGGCCAATTCCGTTTCCGACATGTCGACAATATCCGCCTGATCTTCCACGCCTTGGGTTACATTGCCGCCCGAGGTGGCAAAGCGACCCAGTACTGCATTCGGCTGGCCGTAGCCATTCTCGCCGTTCAGCTTGAAGACAAAGCTGTTGCCGGCGAAGATGTCGGTGCCAAAGACTCCGGTTGTTGTGGCCTGGTAGCAGACACCGGTGCCGTGCTGACCATTATTGTCCATCTCGGCCATTCGGAATTCGGTGGCTGTCGTCGTAGCCAGATTGGCGTCATTCAGCGCAATCGCATATTGAATTGCGCCCGTCTTGGCATTGCCATTTTCCGTGTAAGACGTATTCACCGCCATCAGGCCGTTGTTGTCCGCGCCTATGCTGTAGCTTCCGGTAAACGTGCCCGGCTGCTCTCCAGAGTTGAAGTCGCGGCCGTTAATGTCATATTTACCATTGGAGATAACTCCGTTGGCACCGCCGGTTTGGAAGCTGGCCAAGGTGGTCCATCGCGAACCATCTTCGTCGAAGTAGCCGTCGAGCTTGCAGACGTAGGTTCCGCTGAGGTACTTGTTGTTAGCGCCGTTGGGTCCGGCAATTATTGGCAAGGTATAGGTGACTGTCGCGGTGTCGCTGGTGTTTTCCATGTCTGTTACGGTGACGACGATGGAGATACCTGAATTGACCGAGGTGGGTGTTCCAGCAAACCATAACGTGTTGCCGCCGGAGGTCGCTACAGTCAGGCCGTCGCCGTTTGAGAGGCTGGTGTAGACGTAGGGCATATTGGGAGTAAGAGCAATGCCATTTACCGTCCACGCATAGTTGCCGCCGCCTGGCCCGCCTGAGGCGTTGATTGCACCTGCGAAGGGCAGGCCCACGATGCCCGATCCCAGAGGAGAGTTGCTGGCCGCAGGTAGAGAGACATTGGCGTAATTGTTGATGGTGATGGTGTAGGTGACTGGGCCAACGACAGTGCCGGCACCGTCCTCAACGTAGACCTCGAAGGAGATTTCGCCGGTCGCGGTCGGGGTTCCGAGAATCTGCAGAGATCCGGTGGGATTGGCGGTATTGGGGATGTACAGTCCATCACCCAACGAATAGGGATTACCCGACCAGAAATTGTTGGTGCCATTGATCGAGTAGATATGCCCGTCAAAGGCGGCATAACCGCCGGTGGCAGTGATGCTGCCAGAGTAGGGTTGGTCGAGAGTTGCAGGGCCTAGAGAACTTGGGTTGGGAGCGGGCAAAGCCAAGGCTGTGTAGCCGGGGGAGTAGCTGCCACCTGCAACCGACCGGTTTCCGTTAGTATCGTTTGCCACGAGCTCCCAAAAGTAAGTGTCTCCGCCGACAAGACTGGAGATAGTAGGAAGGTTGCCCGGATCGGTCGGATCCGTGCCCCATGGAATCGAAGCGACAGAACTGGTGAAGGCATTCGACGACGAAAGCAGGTTGGGAATTGACCATGTCGTGTTGTAGTTTCTCTCGTCCGCGGTCCAAAGCTGATAGAGGTAATTGCCGGGACTGGCGGGATACTGCCAAGTAAAGGTGGGCATCAGGTTTGAGGAGTTCGAGGCGGTGACTGGGCCGATGGGCGAAAGATCGAGGGCTGTCACCAAGGGTAGAACGGCGGTGATCTGTGGACTCAGCGTTTCGCTGCTTCCATCGCTATAGGTGACTTGAACGCTGTAGACGGCACCTACGGTTGGCGCTGTGGAAGCCCCGCTCTCGATTTGCAGCCAGAAGCGGCTATTTGGACTCCAGCCGTTTCCTGGGAACTCGGCAACATCCTGGGTAAACCCTACATTGGAATTTGCAAGCAGCGCCACGGCGACCGGAATCTTGTTGGCTGAGCTCACCATTAGATCAACTTCGTACGAATCGGTGGCACTGGTCCCACTGTAACCTGCGCCGTCGTCGTTTCCGGTGAGGATCACGGTGGAGCTATTGGCACTGGGCAGGGTCAGATTTTCGCCGGATGTTGTGCCGCTGATCTTCACCGAAGGAATGCTAAGGTTGTAGCCGTTGGTATTAGAGACCTGCCCGAGGCTGCCGATGAGGCCGCTGTTATTCTGGTCAAGGAAGGCAAACAAGAAGTAGTTGGAGCCGGTGGGCACATCGACCGAATAGCTGTTGGCTGTCGAGTTGGACGGGGAGGCGATCACGGTGGCGTAGATTTCGCCTGCCTCCTGATCCCAGAAGCCCACATAGAGCGGCCCGGTTGGGGTGATGGTGGGGGGAATCGTGACCTTGCCGGACACCACATTGGGTCCAGAAGGCGCGTTAACTGTCATTCCGCCGGAGATATTGGACCAAGGGCCGGTGACCGCGAATCCGCCGCTGCCCACTACGCCCGCCGCGCGGAAGTAGTAAGTGTCGCCATTGGTGAGTCCGGTGACAATCCAGGGAGTGCGCCCGCCGGTTGCCGGGTAAGCATTCCTTCTGTTAACGGCGGTCGCCGGGAAGTTCTTGCTGAATACGCCCGTCTGGAAGGTTGAGTCGATGCTCCATTCCAGCGTGTAGGATGTCGGAATCTCAACCCCGTTGTTGTTGTTCAGGATTGGGTCGAAGGAGATAAAGGCCCCGCCGCTGAAGGTACCGTAGCCTTGGGGGTTGTTTAAAGTCGGCGAAGCGTCGAGGGTGACAACCGAGGGATCGTTCAGAGTGACGAAAGCGCCGCTCAGAGCTGCGTTGTTAACAACCACGCCCGAGGAACTTCCGATGGGATTCGCAGCATTCTGCGCTCCTGTGCCCAGACTGTCCATCCAGGCATTCAAGAAGTAAGTGCCGGGAGGCACACCACGTATGGTGAAGGCTCCTGGACTCTGAATCGCCGTTCCGTACGTACCGGTGCAGCCTGAGCAACTACCCAGAGTGAGATAGATCCATCCGCTCTGCGAGCCGGTGTAATTCACATGTCCTGTGACAGGGAAGCCCACGGCTGTACTGCCGATAGTAATGGTATATGTTCCACTAGCCTGGTTATACTGGCTGTCGGTCACTGTGACGGCGAGGGTGACGGTTCCTGTTGCGGTAGCATATCCGCTGATGGTCAGCGTGTTTCCATTGCTGCTGGCATATAGGCCATTGGATAATCCCCAGGACGGACCAGTGGTGGCCGCGGCGCCGTTGACGCCCACGGTAAAGATATAGCTTGAGCCGCTGCCACCCGACGCAACGATCGAAGTCTTGTAGCTTTCGTTAATTTCGCCAGCACCCAAAGCCCCGGATGCAGGTAGCGTTAGTGGCGCTTGAACCGTCTCAAACTCCCACTGAATTTGTGCTTCGTTGCCGTTGACGTCGGTAGATTGAATTGACCACCAATAAGTCGAGCTGCCGTTCAACTGCGTAATGGAAGGCAAGTCGCCGGTGCTGGTCGGATCGACGTCCCAGGTGATGGCGTCAATGGTGCTGGCGAAGCCATTCGAGTTGGATTGGTTTCCGGGAATCTGCCAAACAGAGTTCTTGTTCGAGTCTTGCAACTGGAACTGGTAGATGTAGCTGCTGGCGCTGGCCGGGTCGGTCCAACTGAAGTTAGGCGTCAAGCTGACACCTGTGGCCTGGGACGCGGGGCTGACGGGGCTCGCAAAAGTATTCAGCACCGCGCCGACCGTAACTATCAACGGATTGGGGGTAGTATTCGTGGTGGAGTTTGAAGTGCCGTCGCTGTACGTGACGTTCAGTGTATAGGTGTCACCGACATTTGGGATGGCGCCTCCGAATGGGGGCCAGAAGTCGAATTCGTCGTTGTCTCCGTTGAATGCGCCCGTGGCGACATCGGCGGGCAATACGACATCCTGATTGGAGGCGGAAACAAGCTCGACGGCAACCGGCAATTTTAGCAGGCCGTAGATTCGAAGGTCGACCTTGTAGTTCTCATTGGTTCCGGTTGCGGTGATCTGTTTAGAATTCTGTGTTCGCACAATGGCGACGGAACTGGCGCTATCCGGGGTCAGATCGAGGTTCTCGGTCGTCGAGGAACCGGCGATAGTAAGCCCGAAACCATTGCCGCTGCCGTTGTTTGTATTGGAGATTTCGCCCGGAGCGTTGGTCAATCCGATGTTGTTCTGATCGATGATCCCGAAGAAGAAGTAGTTCGAGCCGCTGGGAACATTGACCGAATAGGCAGCCGGACTGGTTGGAGGGGTGGTTTTGCTTCCCACCTGAGTGGTGTAAACCTGACCTGTGCTTTGATTGTAGAAGCCTGTATAAAGCGGCCCCGTGGCTGTACCGGCAAATGTGACTTTGCCGGAGATTGCGTTACCTCCAGCAGGCGCCGCGATGATTAATCCACCGATGGGTGCTGATGGCGACCACGCACCGGTTTTGGTCGATGATCCGCTGCCTACTACGCCCGCAGCACGGAAGTAGTACGTGCCGCCGTTGGTAAGGCCGTTAACGATCCATTGGCTGTTTCCGCCAGTTGCCGGGAAGCTCTTGCTGTTGACTCCGGTTCTGAAGGTTGAATCGGTGCTGTATTCGACGGTGTAGGAGGAAGGCATCTCAATCCCGCTGCTGTTATTAATCGGGTCGTAAGAGATGACCGCGCCCCCACTGAATGCGCCGAATCCATTGCTGGGGTTCCATTTGGGCCAAGAGTTGTTGATATTCACCGCGTCAGGATCGATAAGAGTGTCGTCAGCGCCGGTGACGGCCCCATTGATCACTGTGGTAGTGGCGCCGCTGTTACCCGCGGGGTCGGACGCATTCTGAATGCCATAGCCGATTACATCCATGTAGGCCTGCACGATATAGGTGCCGGGCTCAACGCCATGAATGGTGTAACTCCCCGGTGCGGAGATTGCCGTTCCTAGATAATCGCCGCAATTGCCACAGTTGCCGCTGGAATTGAATAGCCGCACATAAATCCAGCCAGTCTTGGTGCCGCTGTAATGGATTGTGCCGGATACCGTGTAGCCCGCGTTTGGGTTGACGATGGTCACTGTGAAGGTTTGGCTGGCGCTCGCACCGAGGCTGTCAGTTACAGTGACATTGAGGGTTACCGTAACCCCTGCCGTGGGAGTTCCGCCAATTGATAGAGTAAAGCCGCCGGTATTGGTGGCCGTCAGTCCGTAGCCATTGGGGATTGCGGTTGCGGTATCGGTTGTGGGAATCGCAACGCCATTCACCGTGAAGGAATAATTCGTCCCGCTGCCGCCTTGAGCGTTAAGTCCTACTTCATCCAAGCCGTAGTTCTGACTAATGTAGGCAGTGGGAAGAACCTTATAAGGCAGTGTGAGCGGCGCCGGTGGGCTAACAGTGAAGCTCTGCGAGACCAGAGGGGCCGCAGCCCACGTTGCGTTGCCCGCCTGTGTAGCCTGAATTGTGCAGGTTCCCGCCGCAAGCATCGTAGCCGTTGTGTTTGCGACCGTGCAAATAGTGGCGGTCGTCGACGCGAAACTGACCGCCAGGCCTGAAGTTGCCGTGGCGGAAAGCGCTAACTGCGTTCCCACAGTCTGCGTGCCAGGGTTATTGAAAGTGATAGTTTGGGAATCGCCACTAACGGTAAAGCTCTTGGAGACGAGTGGTGCCGCGGCGTATGCCGCGCTGCCGGCCTGCGTGGCGTGAATCACGCAAGCGCCCGCCGAGACCATCGTCGCTGTCGAGCCACTTATCGTGCAGACTGGCGTAGTCACAGACGTATAAGTCACAGCCAGCCCCGAACTGGCCGTTGCGCCCAGAGTTATGTTGGCTCCGACGACTTGGTTGGCAACCGTTGGAAAGGTGATGGCCTGCGTGGCCAGGTGCACCAGAAGATTCTGCTGCACCATTGCCGCCTCAGAGTAATTTGCATTGCCAGCCTGCGTAGCTTGCACAATACAGGTTCCGGAAGTAAGCAGGCTTGCCGTTGTGCCACTGACTGTGCAAACGGTGGGCGTGGTCGATACAAACGCGACCGTCAGTCCCGAGCTGGCAGTTGCGCTCAGCGGCAGCGTAGTCGCCGCGGTGAGCGTTGCGGTGATGGCCGGGAAGGTGATGGTTTGAGGGTTTGCGTACACGATAAAGCTCTGCGATGCCAGCGGCGCGACAGCATAGACCGTTTTGCTACCGGCTTGCGTGGCGTGAATAACGCAGTCGCCAGTGGTTTTCAAGGAGGCCGTGGTGCCGCTCACGGTGCAGACGGCGGGCGTGGCCGAGGCGAAAGCGACAGTGAGGCCCGAGCTGGCCGTCGCCGAGAGCGGCGTGGTTCCCAGCACATATTGCGTTCCGGTAATCGCCGGGAAGTTGATGGTTTGCAATGCCAGATGAATGGTGAAATACTGCGTCACCAGCGGGGCGACGGAGTAGACATTGTTGCCCGCCTGCGAGGCGTGAACAAAGCAACTGCCTTGCTGGATGGGATAAGCCGTCGAGCCGGTCACGGTGCAGTAGGTGGGCGTGATTGATGCATAGGTGATGGGCAGGCCGCTGGTGGTTGTCGCTGTCAGCGGCACCGGAGTCAGCGCGTACTGTGTGCCCGCGGGTACCGGGAAAGTGATGGTCTGCGGCGCGAGATGGACGACGATATTCTGCTGCACAGTCGGTGCGTAGGAATAGAGCGTGCTGCCGGACTGGTTGGCCTGCACGATGCAGGTGCCCTGTTGCAGCAGCGAAGCCGTTGTGCCGCTGATGGTGCAGACCGTCGGAGAGGCCGAAGTCAAGGCGACGGTCAGACCGCTGCTGGCTGTTGCCGTGAGTGGAAGCGTCGAGGCGGCATAGAGCGTTCCAGCGGGTGCGGGGAAGGTGATGGTCTGCGTGGCTTTGGAGACGGCAAAACCCACGGCAACCATGGGCGCGGCGGAGTAATCGGCGTTGCCGGCCTGAGTGGCGTGAATCACGCAGACGCCGGGAATCAGCAGCGAGGCGGTTGTGCCGCTGACGGTGCAGATGGTCGGCGAGGCCGTCGCAAAGGCAACCGTCAAGCCGGAACTGGCCGTCGCCGAGAGGGTAAAGCTGGTCAGCGCGTCATGCGTGCCGGTGATGGCCGGGAAGGTGATGGTCTGCGCGGTCTGCGCAGTTGCGAAGGCAACGGAAAACAGACAGAATAACGCCGTTAACGACAGCAGAACTGCATAGTGGACCTTCCGCATGGAATTGTCTCTATGATCGGACATGGGTTACCCTCCATCACTTCAATTTGTTCGGCGTGCGAGCGCGACGGTCGCACACTGTAATTGATCTCGCGGTTCGCGCTCACTCAAGTGCGCGAATCACAAATTTCCGTACAACTACATTTCCGGCGCCGACGAGCCCTGACGAATGAAATCTTCACTGACAATGGCGATCCTGGCCGCAAAGGTCGGATTCGATTCCACGCTACATCAGGCCACAACTCCGTGAAAGTTGCCTCACAAAGAGCCTGCGCAACCTAAAGGGCGAATGCGTCACGATTGTAAGCCAAATCTCTGTGGATCGAATACCGTATTCTGGCAAAATTATTTTCATTTCCTGAAAACCGGCTTTTGACTTCAGGCGTTACCGAGTGTTCTCTCCTACAATTCCCGAAATGGACCGAGCGCAGATCCCTCAGCAACGCTCGAATTCGCGATATGCGATTGGTCTTTTCCACAACTCATGACCGGAGATGCACCGACACATCCTGAAGGCTGTTGCGCTACGCTTGAAAGGTGAAAGATCTGTGCGCAATCTGCGATGGAGTTGGTTTGGTGAGAGTAGTTAATCCCGCTGGCCAATGGGTCTCGCGTGCCTGCGAGTGCCAGGAGATGGAGCGCGAAGAGCGGCGTTTATCCGCTGCTCACATCCCCGAGCGCTACAGGCGTTGTACCTTGGACACCTTCGATCCCATGTTCAAGGGCGCCGATCCTTCGCTTGGCCGGGCGCTTCTGACCGCGCGCAAGTTTGTTGAGGCCTATCCGGTTGATACGGCGGGCAAAGGCTTACTTTTCACCGGCTCCATTGGTGTTGGCAAGACCCATCTGGCGGTGGGCGTGCTGCGCAGGTTGGTGCGTGAGCGCGGTGTTCGCGGCCTCTTCTACGACTACCGGGAACTGCTCAAAAGAATTCAGAACAGTTACAACCCACAGGTTCAAACCACTGAACTTGAACTGCTGAAGCCAGTATTTGCCGCCGAGGTGCTGGTGCTGGACGACCTGGGCGCACAAAAGCCCAATGAATGGGTTTGGGATACAGTCGCGCTCATTCTCAATGCTCGCTATAACGAAAAGCAAACCACAATTATCACGACCAACTATCCAGATCTTCCGGCCGGCAGCGGCGGCCAAAGCGATGCCGAGCGCGCGGCCCGCGAACAGACGCTGGGCGACCGCATCGGCGACCGCATGAGATCGCGGCTGGCAGAGATGTGCATTCCAATAGAAATGGCGGGAGATGACCTCCGACAAGGCACAGAACGGGCCAAATTTGGGTAAGAGTCTTTACAGATCGAATGTGAATGTCTACGCGGTAGTGTTTCGGCGCTGAGCGGTCGAATCTGGATTCTGATAGTCTGCTTGGTTGGTGGTATTCCCCGAGGAGATAGATTGATTTCTCGAAAAGCAAGTTTGGGGATATTGCTTGTTCTCACCGCAGTCATGGTTCTGGTGTGCTGCATGCTGCCGCGGATTCCGCAGCCGCTCTCCTATCACATGTTCGCGGATCATCGCAGCTTTCTCGGCATTCCCAATTTTGCCGATGTCGCATCCAATCTTCCCTTTGCCGTGATCGGTGTTTGGGGAATGGTGTTCACGCTGCGAACCGGCTCCAAAGAGTTGGCAAAGCACTTTGAGGATCGCCGCGAGCAATGGCCCTACCTCTTCGTCTTTACTGGATTACTGCTGACGGCCTTCGGCTCTTCTTACTATCATTGGAACCCCAATAATGCGACGCTGGTATGGGACAGGCTGCCAATGACAATCACGTTTATGGCGATGGTTGCGGCCGTGATCGTTGAGCGTATCGATCTTCGCCTTGGCCTATGGGTGCTGCCGCTTCTTCTATGCGTCGGCTTGGGAAGCGTTTTGCAATGGAATTGGAGTGAGATGCGTGGCGCGGGAGATTTGCGCTTCTACGCCGCCGTTCAGGCCTATTCAGCATTGGTGATCCTGCTGGCGCTGCTTTTTCCGGCGCGTTATACGCGTAGTCTCGATCTTGGATTCGTCGTAGTTTTCTACGCATTCGCCAAGGCTCTGGAGTATTTCGATAAGCCGATCTTTGCGGCGCTGCACTTTGTCAGCGGTCACACCCTCAAGCATCTTGCGGCAGCTGCGGCAGGTTACTGTATTTTGCGAATGGTGCAGAAAAGGCAGCCCACTCCGAAGGCGCATTCAGTTCCATGTCTTGGATGAGTTACGTATGGTTAGTGAACGAAGACAAATCGTATCACAGCCATTCCTAAAGCAAATATGAATCCATATCCGAAACTCTCAATTCTAATCGATTGCTTGCCGCTTCGACGAAGCAGTTTTCCTGCATACGACATAACGAAACCCACAATGATAGGAGTAACTATAAGGCTGACGCCGTGAAAAATGGTCTTGTGAACAAGCGGATGCGGAAAAAGAAAGACGCTAAGAATTCCGAACGCTGTTCCCAAAAGAAAATACCCGAAAGCGGCCAGAGCAGGCTGGATGGCGTGCGATCCCGAGAATAAACTTCTCAAGGACCGCACAATCAGAACGACAATTGCCTCGCAAATCATTTCAAATAAGAAATCAAAAAACACTTCCGCGACACCGAGTAGAAGCGTAAAAAAGAGTTCGTCCATATCACAGAATCATTAGCGAGCATTCTACCCTTCATCTAGTTCCGGTAAAGAGTGGAATGCTCGCATTTTATACGTTCGTAACCAGTGATTAGTCGATCTTGATTTTGCGCAAAAGACGGAAGTCGGAGAGCATTTTGCCTGTTCCCAGGACGACGGAGGCTAGCGGATCGTCGGCTACGGAAACGGGCAGGCCGGTCTCTTCGCGAATGCGTTTGTCGAGATTCTTGATGAGCGCGCCGCCGCCGGTGAGGACGATACCGCGATCGCTGATGTCGGCTGAAAGTTCCGGCGGCGTGCGTTCCAGAGCCACGCGGATGGCGTTCATTATGACGGCAATACACTCGCCCAGCGCTTCGCGAATTTCGCTGTCATCGACGGTGATGCTCTTGGGAACGCCCTCGATCAGGTTGCGGCCCTTGATCTCCATGGTCAGAGGCTTATCGAGCGGGAAGGCCGAGCCGATCTCGATCTTGATGGCCTCGGCGGTGCGCTCGCCTATTAGAAGGTTGTATTTGCGCTTCAGATAGTTGGTAATGGCCTCGTCCATCTGGTTGCCGGCCATGCGCACGGAGCGGGAATAAACAATTCCAGAGAGAGAGATGACTGCGATATCCGTGGTGCCGCCGCCGATGTCAACTACCATGTTGCCGCCCGGCTCAGTGATGGGCAGGCCGGCGCCGATAGCCGCAACCATGGCCTGCTCGACAAGATAAACCTCGCTGGCCTTGGCGCGATAGGCCGAGTCTTCGACTGCGCGTTTTTCAACCTGCGTAATTTCAGAAGGCACGCCGATGACGATGCGCGGATGGACCAGCATCTTGCGGTTGTGCGCTTTCTGGATGAAGTAATTGAGCATTTTTTCTGTGACTTTGAAGTCGGCGATGACGCCATCTTTCATGGGCTTGATGGCCACAATATTGCCGGGGGTGCGGCCCAGCATATCCTTGGCCTCCTTGCCCACGGCTTCCACTTCGCCGGTGTTCTTGTTGATGGCCACAATGGAGGGCTCATTGACAACGATGCCCTTGCCGGCCGCAAAGACCAGTGTGTTGGCGGTGCCTAGATCGATGGCCAGATCGCTGGAGAACATGCTGAAAAGCGAACGAAGGCCATGCGACCGCGTAGAGCGGGATGGATAACCGTTTAATGACATTTGGAAACCGATTCTACCTCAAGGCTTATTGTACGGCCAACGGGCTGTGGGTGTATTTGCAGGCGAGGTTCCTTGCATAAAGAGAGGCCGGGAGAGATAGCGCTGAGTTGAACGAAACGCCCAACATCGCATTTCCCTGTCCGTGCTTTGGCTGCTGTCGGCCACAACTCCAATATGCAGAGGTCTGCTTGTCAAGGATGGGAGGCAGGGGCCGAGAGCTTGGGAGACGGCGCCGCTCCGGCCATCCCTTGAACCACTCCACCGCAAGCCTCGATGTTTGCTCCGTTGTCGGCCATAAGGGTGCTGGCGCCGATGGTCGCTGTGGAGTTTGCGTAGATGCAGGCACCGTTGGTGTTGCTGGTAATCATGGTGCTCTGCACGTTCAAGGTTGCGTAGGTATCGGCCTGAATCCCCACTGCGCCAGCTCCCACGCTTCCGGTGATGCTGGAGTTGCTGATATCCATGTTGCCGTTGCGGGTGAAGACACCGGCAGTGGTTGCTCCTTGAATTGTCACATGATCCAGCAAGACGTGGTCGTTGCTGGTGATTGGAGCCACTGTTCCGTTCTGGAATGTTCGGACACCAAGGCTTCCGCCCTGAATCGTAGTGTTTCTAACCGTCACATACATTGGGGATTCGCTGCCAAGACCGACGCCGATTTGTGAAAAGCCCTCGATATGGCAGCCGTCGATGACCACATTCACTATATTCGTGGTTCCGGCGCTAGCGACAAAGATTGCGTCCGAGCCCGTGCCTCCGCCATCAAGGGTCAGGTTGCGCAGGATGACGTTTGCATTTGCACCGGCGTCGATGTAAATTGCTTCGCCGTCGCCGGCAAAGCCGATACTGCCGCCGTTGGTGCCATCGATGGTGATGGATTGTGTGATGGTCAGGGGACCGTAGTCGCCGGGACCCATTACAGAGACGAATCCGCCGGGCGCAGTGTTGGCAACAGCCGTGGCAAAGTCGGCGTAGGGACTGAGGGCAGTGCCAGTGTTTGCATCGTTGCCGGCCGCCGAAACCCAGGTGTGGGACGGCAAGGCGCTGGAGGAAGCGGCAAAGAGAAACAGGCTCACTATAGCCATTCCAATGCGAGGAAGGTTCATTGAAGATCTCCTTTAGATTCTGGCATTCAGGGGAAGAAGGTTGGGGACTTTCCGCCTTGTGCGAGGCGGAGTCAAAATTATACATGCCGCTCGATAGATCGTTCCATGACGATTTTTCGAGGGTCTTGGACTGAGGACTCAACCACACGTCTCCATCGCCGGGCTTTACCGAATGCGGGCACAACGGTACAATCTGAGAGGCAGGCCGAAGTAGCTCAGTTGGTAGAGCAGCTGATTCGTAATCAGCAGGTCGTCGGTTCGAGTCCGACTTTCGGCTCCAGCTTCTTATTTTTTGCTCTTCGAGAAATAGAAGAGTTGGCATTGCGTCCCAGGTTCAATGGCTTCTCCTTACGGAGGAGCCATTGTTGTTTGGGCGCAATTATCTTGCGGGCCGAGTTGGCGTCTCAGGTTTCAGCGATGAGGTTTCTGACCGCCCGAGTGAGAATACAAGACGTCAAAAAGGCTCATTTTTTATGTAATTCTGGCTGAAAAGCGGTTGTTTTTGGCCGGAAAACAGAGCAAAATGCGGGGTTTGCAGTTACCTATTGGTAACTATGTAAAAATTACAAACGATTGATTAATAATATGTTAATAGGATTTATTAATCAAAAAATGGGCTCCACAGGGGTAGGGGGGGTGGGGGCGTGACGAATTTCTAGGGATGAAAAGGCGAAGATGCATGGGTGAGGATGGATGAAATCAGGAACTGAAGTTGCGCGAATTGGAGATTGAAGAGTGGTCATCTGATTCTCGGGTTTGCGACTAATTCCATTATGCTCGCGCGAAGCATAATTATCTGCAAACCACCCGCGGTGCGGCTGGCGGCTCGCTGATCGGTCGCACAGAGTTTGTGCTATTCCGAATTTTGAAAGCGGAACCTAGCGCACCCAGTTTCGTTAGAACCGGCACAGACACGATTGGATTCGTGCTACTTCCGGTCATTCATATTGAAGGCAATAAAGGGAAGCTCAAGCGGGGTTACAATTCGTGATAACCAATCCAAAGCTATTCCGGTTTAGTTAAAGGAGCTGCATGGCCCGCATGTTGCGAAAGTGTTTTCTTTTACAGCGCTGTTCTTGCGTGTTTTATTGCAATCTGCCCATTGACGTCTTGGGCTGGAGAAGGCGATGCGGGCAACTATTCTTTGAGCGGCAAGGTGCTAGCCGGTTCCGCAAAAGGCGCGCATTCCTATCAGGTTGCCACCGAAAGCCGGATCTACCTGCTGCTGTGCGAAGGCGACACGCTGGTGGCTCGGGCGGAGAAGAAGTGGGCGTATGTGTCTTCAGGCAAGGAGAGCGGAGGCAGGGAGCAGAAATACAGAATCCTGAGTGAGACGGAGGACGAGGCGGCTCCCGAGGCCAAAGACGCGGCTACCGATATCGAGGCTGACAGCAAGCCAGATTCCAAGCCTGAGTCTAAATAGCTGCTTGGACGGTGTTGCGCCAGAATCCTTTACGCGAGAACCAGGGGATACGGCAGTGGGGGGGGGATCAGCCCACTGCCGCGGTAATAGGCCGTCTATGAGCGGGAGCAGATGGCGTCCCAAACTGTCCAGTAGTTGGCGTCCGTACCGTCTGGATTGGAAACGATACCGATCATAGCGGCACAGTTGCTGTTGCATCCCACATCGGGTTTGCTTCCGCTTTGCGGGGTGAGTTTTTTCTCGGGGAATTTGGGACCGGAGGCCTCGACGACCACGTTAAAGATCCCGGAGAGCCCAGGCGTTTGCAATTGCTGTTGGGGATTCTTTGAGGTGATCTCGCCACTCCAGTCGCCGCCTTGCTGCGTGATTTTGACAGACCAGGAAGTGACGTTGGTGCTGGTGTGATTCTGCGGAGAGACATAGGCCCAGAACGAAGCTCCTTTGCCTAGAGCGAGAGAACCAGTAACATTTGCAACTCCACTCATAATTGATCTCCTTTGGGGTTGAAAACTGAAAAAACGTAACTTACTACAAGAACTGAAGTAATAATTAGAGCAGCATTTTCCGGTTGTCAAGTTAAAAGATTTACGGGAATGGGTACCCGATTATTGATAACCATATTTGCTTTACACGCCGGATAGACGAGGAATTTTTGTCCATCCGAATTGGGGACGGGGCTGAGGATTTGAATCGAAATTAGGAAGCCAAAAGATTTCCACAGAAAATAAAAACCACATTAACCACATGTTTGTGTATTATGTGATTAATAAGCAGCCAGTGGGAAGTTGAGTCGCGCAATCTACGACGCTGAGAAGAATCTGTCCGGCGTTGGGTTGCGAGGATCTTGGCTTCCCTGGCAGCCCCGTCAGAAATC
>JBEKDN010000093.1:0-15061 GCA_050014335.1 Occallatibacter sp.
CCGGTTATGGCGACGAATTGCGCAACAGCATCCCTCTAGGATCCAATGCGCTCGATTATTACGCGCGCAACCGGTCTTTGATGGCAAACTTTATCTACCGTCCATGGTCCTCAATCGCCTTTTCTCCAGAGTTTCGCCGCCTCATAAGCTGGTCGATTGCCGGACGCGCCAATTGGGCAAATGTGTACACGCTCTCTGCCGGATACCAATTCTGAGGCTAGCAGGATGGATCGTTTTATCTCCATGCGAAACGCGGGACGGTTATATAGCTATTTCCTTGCGTCCGGATTACTGCTGCTTTTGCTAGTGGTTGCGCGAAGCCATGGACAATCCGTAGAAGTAACACTTCATGTGGAATTTAATCAGAATGCGCCTGTGCATCATGCGCTTGGCGCGCTAGTTCCCGTAGTCGCCTGGCTAAGTCCGCTCGACGTGACTGCTACGGCTGCTACCCCGCGCCAAGCACATACTTATCAGATGGTGCAAAAGGACAAGATGTTCGATCCGCATCTACTGGTTATACCGCTAGGCAGCTACGTTGTTTTTCCGAATCGCGATTCGTATTTCCATAATGTCTTTTCACTCTTTAATGGCAAGCGGTTCGATTTGGGTTTGTACGAAGCGGGCACTGAACGCCGTGTGCGTTTTGATCGCGAAGGGATATCTTATATCTTCTGCAATATTCATCCCGAAATGGGCGCGGTGATTCTGTCTCTTGCCACGCCATATTATTCGGTCTCACATGAGGGCACGATAACGATTTCCCAAATTCCTCCGGGAAGATACTTATTGAATTTATGGTCGGAAGGTGCGACACCAGAGAGCCTTAACGCGGTACGCCGGGAAGTAACAGTGTCGACGTTAGATATCAACTTAGGTGCCGTTTCTCTTTCATCGTCGCCGAGTCCTGTTGCACATCATGCCAATAAGTTTGGTGAGCCATATCCCGCTTCTTCAAAATCCGCATCTCCGGGCTCGGTGTATTGACGCCGAGCTGCCGCGAAAACAGTTACCAGCAGCGCAATGTGCACCCATAGGTATAGGCGCAGGATATTCTGATTAAGCTGCAATATCGCCCACTCAAATACTAGCGCCAGAACCAATGCCCGCAACCAAGCGGCGAATAATGGCGAAAACCGCGTAGCAAGGCGAAGAGGCGAGACAACTGTGACGATTAGAAAGCAAAGAAAAGGTATTGAGCCTGGGATACCGCTGGAAGCAATTACTTCCGCAAAGACGCTTTGTCCCTCATAGAGCTTGGATTCTTCAAAGTTCTGCGGTCTAACTCCGTAGTAGGATGCGATTGAGTCTGTAATGCCGCCCAAGCTTTGCCCCATCCAGGGGTTACTCGCGATGATGTGTAATGTGTCTTGGAATCGCTCCTCGCGCTCGTCCACCGAGTGCGCGGCAGTTCCCAGTAGTCCAGTTCCGCTGACTAGGATTTGAGCCGTCTCAGGATCATCAAAAAACCATCGAAATGCGCTGTTGACGGCCGAATATGCGATCAACAGAACGGCCGTCGTAACTAGCATTTTCCTGCCGGAAACGCAAAGCCCCAGGATAAGTCTCGGATGCTTCACGAAAGTCCATAACCGCGTCAAGGGCGTGATGGAAATTTCCAATAGGGAAAATATAACACCCATTCGGCTGAAGCAAATCATTAGGGCTAAGACGATGAGGAAATAACTAAACGACCATTTTCTTTGGCGAAACTGTGCTAATCTGGAGCGACGAAGCGAGCCAAGGCAAACCTGTCCCATAATGAGATAAGTCGCATAATATGAAGGCTCGTAGCTGAATCCGTTTACTCGCGGCACTCTACCGGGGAGCCACCACTGTTCAACGAGCAGAGCGGGGCCCCCTAGGATGGGAAAGATAAACTGAATGATGCCAAAGACAGCTATAAATACATACGAATAGAGATATAAATTGAGTAATGATCTGAGACGTCTTGGGTCAAAGGCGAAGAGATTGACCATTGCAAAGGACAGAGCAATATCTAGAGCCAACCAGATGAAATATGCCAAGCTCTTCTGCCAATACACAGATACGGGCACGAAAGCCAGTTGTATGGCGCACCATGCAAGTAGATACATACTTCCTAGCGGAATCTCCATGCTCTTGCCCAGCCGGTGAGTAAGCAGAGCTGCCGCCAGTAGAAGTAAAGCGAATAATTGCGCAACGCGAATGTTTGGCCCGAGATTAATGTTCAAGAAAATGTCGAACGAACTGGTAAAAAAAATAGTGCCGGCTGCAGCTAAGAGGAAGAATGATGGACTTTTCATAGGTTTTCTACCTGCCATTCGGCACCGGGATTTGCCAACAGCATCTGAAGCGTTTCGGCTACGCTGTACGGAGTAATTGAGACCATGCATCCATTCCAGTTGCATTTAGCAAATGAGTGGCCGTCGTAACAAGGCCGACAGGCCAAGCGCTCACCACCCCAGAGACCGATGACGCCCTTGCGGCGAGGAAGAGCCTTTGATGGCGCTGTGGGACCAAAGAGCGCGATAACGCCACATTCGACTAGTCCAGCAAGGTGCAGTGGGCCTGTGTCATGAGTTATCACACAATTGCAAGATTTATAAAAAGCCAAGGTTTGAGGAATCGACCAGAATCCAATGCAATTCCGCACCGGTAAATCGGCAAAATGCGGTTCTACCCATTTATCGCTCGCCCCTCCTGTAAGAATCACCTCGTAACTCTTGTCTAAAAGAATGCGAGCAAGGGCGTGATAAGAGTCCAATGGCCAGCGGCGGTGCATGTCGTTCCGAATCAGGTTGCGAGCCCCGCCCGGAGCCAACGCGATGCGAATCCGTTCATTTGAAACTAGAGGATTCGGAGGCAGCACATCTGGTGTCACCGGAGCGATCTCCTCATCGCAATACCCGTCGTGCGACCCGGATAGAATTCGCACGAACTCCGCGGAATGATGCCTCTCGGATATCAGCTTGGACGTCCGCGAATCACGACTCAATGCGATCCATCTGCGCGCGCGAACTGGGAACGAAAGTACTTTGTAGCGGCGGTCGTACTGAAGGGTTGCGCATAGGTCGTAGCGGGATTTGACTAATCTAGTCCATGTGCCGATAACCTCCCATATTGCGCTTATGCTGACTCCCCCGAATAATAGCTCATCATCCACGACGATAGAATGAACCCAGCTATAGCAGGAGAGCAATGGGGCAACAGCCCTACCACACAGCCAATCGATTCTCAAGCCGGATTGGTGAAGCCGATGTGCCGCAGGTAGCACGGAGGCCACGTCGCCAATAGCGCCTAGTTTCACGATTAATACTTTGCGGGTCATTGCGATTCCAAAAGATTCTCTTCAATCTGAAAGTGTGGGCCATACCATGATTTTCCATCGAGCATCAATGCGCAAAGTTCGTCCGTCCCCAATCGTAAATTGGAACCGCGCATAATATTTGCATTGATCGATTTGTAAAAAAGTTGTTGCGCAGCCAATATGACATCGTCCACGGATATTTTTTTCATCACGTTCTCTAAATGACCATGATACTCAAAGCCTAGATCAAGAAAACCACCGCTTCCATCACGCGGGCAAACATTAGCGACTCTCGGTCCAATAGGTCCCCAGCGATGGACAGCAGTTGGTCCGTTGATAGCGATAGTGGGGACTTTTAGGATTGCACCCAAATGCATAATGCCCGTATTCACCGTTATCAGCATCTTTGCATGGGCGAGCAGGCGGGCGATTTCACTGATGCCATTCCACCCAATTCTGACTTCGGCAGAAACGCCATGTGAAAGCATCGTATGCTGCAGAGTTTTGCATCGTATCTCGTCCGTCGGGGAGCCTGTAATCAGGAATAGGCGACCGGACTTTCTGAGCCGTAGAGCCAATTCGACCCAAGAGGCATTTGGCCACTCACGTAGCCAACTGCGCGCTCCGGAGGCCCATGCGTGAAATATGATTACTTCGCCGCCATGCAACAGAAACTTTGGAAGCGAGCTGTCCGGAACGAATAATTGTGGCGTAAAATTCTTTATTGTGCCGAAAGAGCTGGTGAGGCGGCGTATGTTTTCCAACTCATGACAATCATTGCGATGTGAGACTGTCCTGTCGAATCCACGGTGGCGATATTGCCCTGCGCGTTCAAACCCTACTGTAAAACGCGCACCGGATAAAAGCGCGTACAGCGCGGTAATTCTTTGCCACGATGTGAAATCGAGCATTAAATCCAAGGCGCATCGTCGAATGGATTGAATTGCGACGCACGGGCGGGACATGGCAAGCAACTCAATTCTATTAATCTCTGGAACTAATTTGGCGGCGGATATATTCGCTTTGGTCGCGAACAGGATAAGTTCAGCTTTTGGATAAAAAGCGCGTATCTCCCGTACGGCTGCGGAGGCAAGTAAAGTATCTCCCACAGCGGGATTAAGTAGAATGCCTATTTTGTTTGGATATTCTGGACAACTCCTTTTCCTTCGAAGACTAGCGAGTAGATTAAGCACGGGTATGCCAAGATAATAATCGAGGAGCCGATTTGTTGCACTGCCGCGCCGCATCGAATTCTTTCTGTTCTGATGTCACTTTGTTTGAGGTGATGGTTCAGCCGGATCGCCAAACTCATCTCCAGCATAGGCTTTTGGATCTCCGAGACTGCCAGCCTTTGGTAGATGTCGGATGTACAGGACAATTTGCCAAATGTCTTGATCACTCAGAATTCCTTTGGAAGCAGGCATGCCCGATGGAAAGATACCTTCCTCGATTATTCTCTTTAGTTGTCCGTCGGTATAGTTTTGCACAACGGGCGACGAAAGTAGTGGAATCGGAGGATCGATAGAACCGGCAAACGGGACGCCTGTGTTTTGGCCGTCCCTGCCGTGACATGCGACGCAGTAACTGCCGAAAGCCTGCTTGCCTGCTTCAATGCCGCTCAAAGATGCCTGAAGAGGATTGCGGTCATCTTTACCGCCGATCGTAATGTGATGTTTTATCCAATTAATTGTTCCAGCTTGAATTCTGCCCGGATGGCCCACCTTACACCCGATTGCACACAAGAAATAGCAGACCATAGATGTGCCAATAGTTGAGTAAGCCCTCATTTGAACTTTCACGGTCTCTACTCCGTCACATGAACGACAAAGTGCATTGTGCCGTGCCCGCTACCACAAAACCTCCCGCAACGACCAGGGAAGTCGCCCACTTTATCCGGGGTAAAAGTGACCAGTGTGGCATGGCCCTTGACGATGGTTCGATTTACGCCGAGTCCCTCAATGAGAAGGCTATGTGTGACGTCGTCGGAAATAAGCGATAGAGTCACTGGCTCTCCTTTCTTCACCCTGATCTCTGCGGGCGTAAACTCGAATCGTCTGGCGTGAATCTCAATTGTTCCCTGTGGGCTTTGAGCGGACAGATCCAGCGCCGCGGTGCCAATCAGCACAGTTATCAGTATGAAAAATGAAGAAACCTTCATAAAGATCCTTTCCGGGCTACAATACCCGAATAGCGAAATCCAATATGTTGCGCACGGCATAAGATTACATTTTCCGGAGTACAGCCTATCGACTTTTATGGCGCCAAGTATTGTAGTAACAACTTCTCATCTTTACTGCTAAGGTGCGCACGAACACGCATGTGCAGCAAAACAGTCCCGGTGACCCGCGGATTTAATGTCATGGGGGGCGTGTGGCACCTGGCACAATTGGCCGCAAAGATTTTTTCTCCTGGCTCAGTGAGTTTTGCCGACGGTTGCGCATGTGCTGGCCCAGTTGCGTCTGTGGAAGCTTGTTCTCCCGCGACGATCAATGAAGCAAAAGAAAAACCCGAAACCACTAGAGCAAGCAGCCAGTATTTGTAGGCTAGATCGGTCATCCCTTCCTCCCCGGCCACAACGGCCAAACAAACCGGTACGTAAAGCCAAAGTTCCAAACGTTTTCGTTTCCATTCTTGCTAAACTCACTTCCGTAGTTAGATTCGAGGCGCCAGTCGTCCCGAATCTGATAGTTAAGGCCAACTTCGGGTCGCTGCTCATCCACATGCGACAACCCGTTGCCGCCCCCGTTGCGCACGAAGAATTGTTCCATCCGTCCCACAAGTTGCACGTGCCGGAAGAAGCCTGGTGCGACGAAGAATTGTTGAGGGGAATGCGCCGCTTCAATCCAGTAACCATCACCGTAGTGATTTCGGTCGTACTCGGCTTTCATATCAAGCGAAACTCGTACCGGCTGCCAGGAGAGATAGGCAGCTTCATTGTTTATCTGGTAGCCCTCAAGGTAGCGCTGATAGGATAAGCCGGCCTCGACCCGTTTCGACGGGATGAAGATGCTTGTATCTCCCCCTGCTGCGCGAACAGCCTGCAGTTGTTCAGTGGAGCAATGAACTGACATGAAGGCGCTGTATTGGATTTTGGCAGACGATAGACTCGCCGCCGCTCCGCGAATCATAAAGCCGTCTGCCGCCCCGTATGGGTGCGTGCCGATTGTATAGGTGAGCGGTAAGTCTTGCAGATTACGGATCCATATAGCGGCCAATCGTTCGCTATAGAGGCCAAAAGGAAGAATAAAGCGTCCTGCGGAGACTGTAGCATGTGAGTTGGCAGCCCAATCAAATTGCGCGTAGTCCACGGTCTTGTAGACCTTGCCCGCAAATGGACCCGAAGATGGCTTGGAAGGCTCATTTTCGCGTTGGAAGAAACCGGTGAACTCAACGCGCGACTCAAATAAAATTGAATCGCCCATTGGGACCAGCAGCACGGGAACAATCTGGGGTTCAAGACTCTGAACTCCGCCGGAAGTATTCTGAATGTAGGCGAAAGCGCCTGAGATCACTGGTATATATCCGGCTGAAGTGTGTGCAGTCTGATCGTCTTGCGCTTTGGCTGCAGCAAGACCGAAGATAATACAGAATGTGAGCAATATTTGAGTGATTCTGGGCGCTGATGTCCGGTAACATTTTCTCGAACTCCTTTTCCATCTCGAGAAGTCGGTCGACGTATTTGTCATTCGATTCACCATTGCCTTTGAGTTAAAGCCACATTCAAGCCGTTCACATCCCTGCCTAAAGTTGCAGGTAATTTCATTAGAAGTTGCAGGTACTCTTACATCGCGCATAAAGTCTGTGGCTGTATTTATGCTAAGAGCACTGCACTCTAAGCAGTATAGGCAAGGACTGAATACTATCTGTCTCCGACCTGTCTGATAGATGTCATTAATTTGTCAATATCTTGTAATACAGCGATTATGCTGTCAATGCAGTTACGCGGTGCGCAAATTCAAATTTTCTGGCGGCGCTGCAACATGCCATCGTTGTCCATAGCGTCTAATAGGAAAAAGTTGCGACCCGGTTGCCCGATCTAATTTCGAAATAAACTCGTCAGATGCAACTACTATTTTTCCACCGCGCATGACTGCAGCGAAGTCGTTACGACGCAAAGTGCTCAAGGATTCGCAAGGCGGTTGGCCAGTGTCGCGTGTAATGAAAAGGTCTGCCACGCCACCTTCAGCTATGGATCCGTGATGACTGGGCAGGTGCAAGAGCCGTGCGGCTCGGTTGGTCACCATCCGATAGAGAAAATCCGACGGAATATCCAGCAATGTATGTGCAGTCTTCAGTTCGTCGAGTAGATCTCCAGCAGAAGAGATTGGCGAGTCGCTTCCGAGCGCAATCGATCGATAATTTAAGATCAAGTCGCGGGCAAGTGTCTCGCCAAGAATGTGAAGATTCGAGGTGGGGCACCACACAATCCAAACTCCCGCTTCGCGAAGTTTCGGCCAATCGAATTTTGATACTCCAACCGCGTGTACAAGGACAAGGCGCTCATTCAACTTGACTTTGCAGGTGAGTTTCTTCGTTTCCTGCCGAGATTGAGTATTCGTTCCTTCGGCAAAATGAACGACAAACCTTTGGTTTGCTGGTGTTTCATCATAGCGAGCATACCAACTTGGGTCATCAAGAGAATGTGCCCATCCATTTTGCATATGGACATTGACGGGTAGTCTATTGCTCGTTAGTAAGGGATGTAATGCGTCGTGGTGACACACAGTAGTGACGCCGCTGAGGGCATTATGAATGGCTCCCCACCAAATTCGTGTCTCTTTGGAGATCGTCAGCAAGTCGACTAATGGCGGCTCCGCTGGGTGATAGATATCCGTAGCCCACTCGCGCCAGCTTGGATAAGGGCCATGCCCAAGCCTTGGAAACATGCCCAAATGCAGATGGTCATGCACATTGATGAGCCCCGGAAGAATTAAGTGGTCTTTCAAGTCAATTCTGTGGAGAGGCTTGGCGTAGGCGGAGAGAGTTTCCTTACCTGGAAGAACTGCTACGATCTGCGCATCTCTCACCAATAGCGACGCCGGGATTGCACGCCATGGACTAAAAGCTACTCGAGCCCCCGAAAGTAAGTATTGTTCGTGATAATGTGCATTGACTCTAGTCGCATTCAGCATCACTTTACCTCCTGCGATATCTAACAACTAAAAGTACCGGCAGGTCCCGGACTGCTTCAAACAGATTCTGGCGACCTGCCTGACGGAATACTGCCTTTTCCTCGTCTCCAAAACAATACTCACAAGAGGACTCTATCTCGAATTCAGATGCTTTCATTGCCTCATGTAAATCGTGGATGCGGTATTTATAGGATTTGATTTCGATCAACTGTTGTGCGCTGCGAAAGGTTCTCTTCCATCCGTATCTTGTAGTTGCGGGGTGCACGTCGGAGAATACTACTAAGGAACCAGGACGCGAGATTCTTGCTGTTTCACGGGCGAACTTACGCAGGTCCTTCACGTAAGAAAGGAGAAATGAGGCCAGAATCAAGTCTGCAGAAGTTGTTGCAAGCTGCGTGTTTGAACAGTCGGCTGGCACCAGGCGGGCATTAACGCAATGAGTTGAGGAAGCCCACTCCAGCATCGCCGGAGAATTATCGACCCCAATCAAAGAACGCGGTCGCAGTGCGGAAATCCGCTTGAGCCACCTGCCTGTTCCGCACCCCAAATCGACTACGTCGCTCTGTGGCGTGGGTAACAGCAAAGGAGCTAGATGACGTTCCTCCAAAGTGAACAAGGGATTAGGCGTAGCGTCATATATGGGCGCCCACAATTGATAAGCCTCTTCCACAGGCAGCAGTCGCGGCGTAGCGCAATCGGTCATATGCTCTCGACTTTAGGTTTGCGCAACTGAATGAACAGATGCGCGAGTTGCAATTCCAAAGGAAAATCATAAAGCTTGAACGCGTAACGCCAAGAACTGAGGAGTACTAGCAGTTTCCTGCTCCATGCTGGAGCCTGAATATCCTGCACGGTTGGCCATCGGCACGCCACCACAGTTTCGAAGTTATCAATAAGCTTTCGAGTTGAATCTTTCATCCATGGCATGGAGGGATTGACACGCACAGTAAAGTCGTACCACCGTTTGGATGCCCATTCTTCGGGCGTGGATGGAAAGCTCATCTGATCATCGATATTCCCATACATGGCTTTGGGTTGTGGTACGGGTATGTAATGTTGAACGATGATCTCTGTTGCCGGATTAAGCTGTTTAATATGACGAATGAAAGTAATTGTTTCACGAGCGTCGCGTTCCGGGTCTCCAGGATTTCCAACAACAAACGAAAACTCCGGTACGATGCCGACCTCTTTCATGCGTTTTGCGACTTCGATCGTTTGGTCGGTGGTGATTCCTTTGTTCATTTCCCTTAGTACCCAATCGGATCCAGATTCAGCGCCAAAGAAAATCATCGCGCATCCGGCTTGGCGGATGGCTTGAAGGGTGGCAGGAGAGTAGCGCGAAATCGTGTCGATCCTACCCTCACACCACCAGCGCAAGTTTAACGTTGCGAGTCTCCCCATCAATTCGACAGTATGGTCTTCTCGCATGAAAAAATTCATGTCGTAGAACTGCACACCATCTACCCCATAGCGCTGCACTAGATGGCGCATTATGGCCTCTGTTCGCGCTGGAGATTCCATTTTTTCTTTATTACCGAATGACACGCCAATAGCGCAGAAACGGCATTGAAACGGACATCCGATACTAGCCTGATGTGCCGCAGTACGCTTTCCAAAATATGAGGGACGCAGATACTTCTCGACGGGAAGACGATGAAAGGGGCTCCACGGAAAAGCATCTGGACCGAGCATGGGTCGCTCGCAATTATGAAGATGTTCTCCGGCGTGCGTCTTATATGAGAGACCGGCAATGGTAGACAACGCGACTCTTCCGCGAAGCGCTCCAAGCAGGTCGATCAATGTGTTTTCTCCCTGGCCGCGCACTACATAATCGACATACTCAGCATTAAGCGCAGAGTCCTTATAGACAGAAGGGAAGTAACCACCCCACACTACCGGAACTTGCGGAAACATCGTTCGAATACGTTTGCAACTATGCATAGCAGAGACCATCTGTGGGCCTGGCATTACACTTACTGCAAGCAGTTCGACATGATTATTGCGACAAAGACGGATTATTGCCGCATCTGGGTCTGTCTCGAGATTGCCGTCTACAATCTCATATTTTTCTTTTCCTTCAATGACTGCTGCCAATGCAAGAATAGAGAGAGGGAAACGGCGGTTTCGCGGCTTGGCGAGCCGTGGATAGTAAAGAATAATCATTACACCTCCAATCTTTGAGGGGTCTTAGTTCCCAGATAGATAAAAAAACGAGAAGGCTTGCGACGACCTGCAATCCGCGCGAGAAAAGGGCGCAGGGTCCATCGCCATCCACGCCAAGGCGAGCGGCGAGACCATTGAATTCCAGTTTTTTGCATTTGCGCAAGCCTTTCCGGCGTCAGATACTCTTGGCCGTGCATCTTTCCGGCGTCAGTCCCGTACTCATGCAGAAACTTATCAGACTTCTCGCGTTTCATTGCTTCTCCGTCGGACTCTTTGCTATAGGTTGGAGAGTCGGCAATTAAAATTGTCCCGCCGGGACGAAGTATACGCAATGCCTCACGTATGGTGACCTCATAATCTTGTGCATAGTGGAACGAAGCATTGAAGATTGCCATGTCGAACTGTCCGTCCATGAAGGGAAGCCAATCCATTTCTGCTTGAAAGCGCGGAAAAACCGATTCGAGAACTGTTCGGTAATGTTTGGCGGAGCCCAAGCCATCTAAATTACTAAGGCTGAGATCTACGGCTACTGGAAGATGCCCGGCGAGAGCAAGCCTGTAACTCATCCAACAGTTGCCGGTGCCAATATCAAGTATTCGTAAGTGCTGCCTTCCTAGCCTTTTCATGCAGAGGGGAAGTAGCTTTCCAGTTATATACCGAAAACTACTCGCGCGAATTTGCCATTGCTCGACAAACTTTCCTGTCGTATCTTTAAATGGCAGAGAGAGATAAAATGCTGCATTCTCAGACCATCGTCCTTCCGCTTTTCGTACTGCTTCATAATTGGATAGCGACACTGCGATAAGATTCGCACGACCGGGCCGTATTGCTCTCCAGATTCCATCGATACGAAGCATAATTGAGTTGCAAATACCACAGATCGCTTTAGCCTGTATAAGTTCGAATGCGGGCTCAGTGATTGTTCCGAATACTTCTAGTCGACAAGTGCAGGTCGGGCAGCGGAGAGCAAGCTCTGACCAGTCAACTAAACCTGACTGACCTTGATGAATTGCAACCGGAGCATTCATACTGAGCGCCTCACAAAATCCAGAAGAATGTGATCGCCCCAGCATCGCGTCCCAGGCAGGTGGCCGAATATTGAGTCAAGGAAAACAAGCAGGCGGAGCGTTTTCGTCCGCCGCCGAAATAGGGGTTCGCAATAGGACGGAGGAACAAAGACACCCACGCCGCGCCAGTCACATAATCTAAATCCCCGGGAAAAGAATTGCTTGATTTCACGGATCGACGGGTAAATAACTTTGACAGAAGTCCCATTAACTCGGGCTAAAGAGGGGCATGTGCGTATGCGCCGTAAGGCTTTACTAATGGACCCGCGGAGAAAATAGTAAAGTATCTCCCATAGGCATATGCGACCTAGCACACACAGAAGCAGATGCCCATCCGGTTTCACAAGGCGTTCAAGCTCAATTGCGATGCTCGACCAGTCCATCGAACAATTGAGTCCACCGAAGTTGGAAAGTGCTCCATCAAATGTGCCCTTTAACATATAAAGATCTTCGTTACGCAACACGGAGAATTTCACATTTGAAGATAGCGCTTCATCCGCGAGCTTTCTACTTGCTATTTCAATCATTCTTGGGGCAGCGTCGTAGGCGCTTACCCTCACACCGCTGCGCGCCAATGCAAGCGCATCTTGGCCGGTTCCACAATTGAGTTCGAGCACATGAGCGCCGGGAGCAAAGCAGTGCTCAATCGTCCGCCAGACTTGAAAGCGCTGGGCTACGCCAATATGCGAATCCGTAAAGATCTGATCATAGCTAGATGCAATGAAATCAAATGGAGTGACATAAGTCATTCCAAGCGCGGTAGATTGGCTCTTTAGAGTTGTCATACAACGTTCGCCTCATCTTGTACAGCGATATGCATGGCCGCTCGTTCCACATGAATTTGCTCTCTAAGGGTATTTGCTTCACGTCGGACATCTGGTTCGCTGTCTATGTTGAGTTTGACTAACTCAACCTCATGTTTCAGCAACTGATTTGCAATCTGATAGAAGTCGGCACTCCGTCTTCCTAGGATCTGCAATTCGCGATCAGAACTCTCTGCCCAAGGGCGGCTTTCGCGAATGAGCCCGTGCTCCTGTGTTCGTTTGAAATAAGGTGTTCCCTTGATTGGATAGGCGACTGTCGTGAGAAAGACATCCGGTCTGGAAGCGCGTACATGCTCGATTGTGGACTCGATATCTTCTATTTCTTCTCCCTCGTAACCCCACATCAGAAACATGCCCGTCTGAATTCCGTATTGCCGGCAAAGCTTAGTAGCTCGCTGAACCTGCTCGATGGTAACGCCGCGCTTCATACGGTCAAGAATTCGCTGAGATCCGCTTTCCGAGCCTATCCAAAGACGAAAACATCCGAGTTCGGCCAACGTGCGGACAACGTCTTCGGTCAGGCGATCGGCACGAGAGATACACTCGAATGGGATATGAAGTGACCGAGAAGTTATTTGCTCACGCCACTCCTGTAACCATCCATGGTTAATCGTGAAAACATCGTCCGCGATCCAAAGCATGTCTGGCTTGTACCGTTTCCGGAGCCATTCGAGCTCGTCGGCAACAAACCGGGGTTTGCGACGACGATGAGTTTGGCCGTAGACCTGATGACTACACCACTCGCAATGATATGGACAGCCCCGTGCAGTAATCAGCGAGATAGAGCCCATGCTGTGATGGGTTCGCCAGGTTTCAACGTAGCGGCCAGTATCGATCACCTCGCGTTCTGGCCACGGCAGTAAGTCTAGATCCAGAATCTGCGGGCGTGGCGGAGTGCGCACTACTTGATTGCCGTTGTCAAGAAACGCGATGCCTTGCACAGTCTCCCAACGCTTTTTCTCATCACGGAGTAATGGCAATAATTCTTCCATCGTGATCTCGCCTTCACCCATTACAACTACGTCCGCTCCGGTACTGAGATACTCTTCGACGTACGCTCCCGGTTCAGGACCACCTACGACAGTCTTCCAGCCATTATGTTTAGCTTCAGCAAGAATTTTCACCACTTTTGAGCGTGTCATCAGATTGGCGTAAACGCCGAGTACGGAGGGAGTCTGATCTTTGAGACGTTTGTAAAGCAATTCTTGGCTGGAGAAAGTGCTGTCGTGCACATCAATTGAAAACCCGCGAGAGCGAAGATGAGAACATATATAGAGGATGCCCAGTGGCGGATACGGCTTCATGATTTGCATTTCCTTAGGATCTTCTTGAAGGAAATATCCGTGCGTCAGAAGAAGGTCGGTCATGCATGTACCTCCATTGGTCTTGGGCGTTCCACAGTGACAACATTTACATTTAGGGCGTCATAGTCCTGCGGAGCCGCGAATGCCTCTTGCGGGTAAATAGGAAGGCTTGTAGGCTCGGAGTTTTTGCTAACGACTTCGAGCTTATAGACTTCCTCCCATAGCAAACGCAGTTGCTCAGTCGATCTTTCCTCCACCGGAATATGTCCTTGTCTCACTTCAAAGTGCAGAGCATTGCGCAAGGATCGATAGAAATCGGTACTATATGCCGAGCGAAACATCATGCTGAGCTCGGCGCTGTCCACCCAGTTTCGTTTGACTCCCAACTGCTCGTGAACTCTCTGGTAAAAAGTAGTGTTAGGCAGTGGGTAAGAGACCGAGACTCCTATATCATCGGGGAGAGTAGAGCGTACGAGTTCGATGGTCGCCTTAATTTCCGTGAGTCCCTCCCCAGGGTAGCCAAATTGTAGAAAATAACAGGCGCGAATACCGTGACTGCGCAGCAGTTTCCGCGCCACCGAAACCGACTCCAGGCGTAAACCTTTATCCATGGCGTTCAACACGCTTTGTGCACCAGATTCAACGCCCATCCAAACCTCGCTGCATCCAGCGCGTTTCAGGTCCTTCACGGTATCGGGGCGCATCAGATCGGCGCGACACTGGATCTTGAACGGGAGTACCGCGTCATAATGCTGCATCGCAGTGGCAAAGGCCGCAGTCCATTTTGCATTCAGCGCAAAAATGTCGTCAGCAAACCATATATGCTCAATGCCATAATTCTTCTTCAATTCAGCAATTTCAAGCGCCACCGATTCCGCCGGTCGTAGCGAATAGCTATTTCCATAAAGGGGTTTTGCGCACCAGTTACAGCGAAACGGACAGCCACGGCTAGCCACCACATTCGCGGAAGCATATCCGGTACTTTGCTTCCAAATGTTCGCATACGCGGAAAGGTCAGCAAGATCGCGGGCTGGAAATGGAAGCATTGAGAGATCGCAAAGCCGCGATCTTGCATCCGTTCTTATTACTCTTCTAGATAAACTGTCACGCAAGGCAACGCCTGGTATCTTCCATTCCGACCTCTGTCCTCGAAGCAGAATAGCATCAAGAAGATCACAAACAGTCTGTTCTCCTTCGCCGAGCAGCACAGCATCAAATCCCTGCTTTAGATATTCTTCTGTGTGGTCGGTCGCATCGGAGCCATGGGCCAGTATAATCGCCC
>JBEKDN010000094.1:0-15049 GCA_050014335.1 Occallatibacter sp.
TAGCTGGTGAGGAATTCGCCGCGCTGAATGAGCGAATCAATGATGACGGGCCGGTAATGGCGATAAGCGCCCGCGCCGAGGAAGCTGGTGTAATCGGTGGCGTTTTTTGCTCCGGCCGCGCGGAAGTAGTCGATGATCTCGCTTTCGGCCTGCTGGCGAGGCACATCCAGATCGCGGCTGAGGCGATGCTCGGCGGGGATGACCGCGAACAAGTCGTCTATGGACGCCGCGCCGATTTCGGCTAGCATCGCTTTGCGTTCGGCGGGAGATTTGGGAAGATAGCGCATTTGAGCTTTTAGCCTCTCGCTTCTAGCTTCCAGCTAAAAGCCCGTAGGAGCACGCCAGAGGTTGGCCTGCGGGGAAGAACCATGTTGGGGATTTCATCTCCCAGAACCAGACTGGGAGCGAGAGGCTATGGGCTAGCAGCTTGCCGCTAACTCTCTTCCGCGATGAAAGCCTCGTAGGCGGCGGCGTCGAGGAGGGAGTTGAGCTGGGCGGGGTCGGCAAGCTCGACTTTGATGATCCAAGTCTCGTGGGGATTTTCATTGAGCTTGTCGGGCGCGGAGGTCAGTTCGTCATTGACGGCGCTCACAGTGCCGGTAACCGGCGAGAAGAGGTCGCTGACCGCCTTGACGCTCTCAACCGACCCGAAGGTCGTATTGGCAATGACTGTGTCGCCCACTTTGGGCATATCCACGTAGACGATGTCGCCGAGGGAGTTCTGCGCATAGTCGGTAATGCCGATGGCGCCGATGGTGCCAGTGAGCCCGATCCATTCATGCTCACGGGAGTAACGGTAGGTTGCGGGGTAGGCCATGGGATTCCGCTCCTTGCTTCAGCTCGCGCGCTGATGGGCACGCGGCAAAAGAGTAGTGTACGGCGCGAGGGAGGGTGGGGGAAAGCAGGGAACGGATTCTGAGATTCCCATTTGAGCACTATGCTGAACCGAAAACTTCTTGCGCGAAGAGGTTCAAAGCTGGTCGTAGAGTGTGGAGTTGCGATAGCCGAGGAGCGTGACCAGGGTCCAGATTCCCATGGCTGTTCCGAAAGGGAACTTAACGAGCGAGAAAATGGCGGCGACGATGGCGACGACGCGGCCCCAGGGGGCACGCTTGATGAGTCCCCAGCCCGCCGTCACAGCCAAACAGGTGCGCAGGATGAGAAAGACCCAGACGAAATGCAACAGTGGCGGACCAAACCACATTGGGGGGGCGCCGCTGCCCCAGGGGCCATGCATCCATGGGCCGAAGGGACCGAAGAGAAACATTTTGGCAAAGGTCAGCCCGGCGATCCCTGTAAGCAGAGAGATGGCCGCGTAGATGAGCCAGACTACGCCAAGAGCCTTGATCTTGCCGGCATAATTCTCGATTTGGAAGGCCATATCGGGCATGGTAGGAACCGCGGAGACGACAGGACGGCCACACTGTGGGCAGAAGCCCTGTCCCGGCGCTAGAGCTTGACCACATCCGCTGCAAAACATAGGTACCTCCTGTAAGTTCGTTCTGAGTTTACTACGTGAATAGGTCGGGGGCGGTTCCTTGGTGGGCAGCTTAAGCTCTCAGCTGTCAGTTATAAATCTTCGATCCTTCGGTTGCTAAAGTTCACTTTTATGAGACCAAGTTAATGTATGGGCTAAAGACTGTGGCCTTAGACCGACCCACGACTGGATCTGGCACCATTTGGAGCGGGCTCTAACCCAAAGTTGGCAAGGTGTTCGGAAATGCTCTCACGTTTCAAGTGAGAGGCCCGATAAATAGGGTGGGGGACTGTACAGATGGCGACGTACGTTAGGACGGCAGCCGTAGCCAACTCGATAGAGAAGCGGTCGAACGAGCTACGTTATGTGGCGCGCCAGCCGATTCTTGACATGCGCGGCAAGGCGCACGGCTACGAGTTGTTGTTCTGGAACGGGCGTGAGCCAAATTTCAATGCGGACAAGAACCTGGCAACGCGGACGATGCTGGACAATACGGTGATCTTCGGAGTGGAAGAGCTGGCGCGTGGGTTGCGGGCGTTTGTGAATTGCACGCCGGATTCGCTGACCGAGGAGTGGGTGCAGATTCTGCCGCCAAAGATGACGGTACTGGAGCTTCCGGCGGGCACGGAGGCGACACCGGGATTGCTGACGGCCTGCCGTAAGTTGAAGGCATTGGGCTTCCGGCTGGCGCTTGCCGATTTTGAAGGGAGATCGGAAAGCAAGCCGCTGGCGGATCTGGCCGATTACATCAAAGTCGATATCGTCAAGGTCGATGCGAAGCAGCGGCGCAATCTGCTGCGGCAATTGGATGGCTTCAGAGCACGGGCGGTGGCGCAGAACGTGGAGACGCAGGAGCAGTACGGCCAGGCGTGCCAGGAGGGCTTTGAGCTCTTTCAGGGTTATTACTTCTGCCGTCCGGAGGCGCTGGAGAGTCATCGGATTCCGGGCAATCGGCTGGTTCATCTGGAAATTCTGGAGGATTTGCAAAACGAGCCGGTGGATATGCAGCGGCTGAGTCAACTGGTGATGTGCGATGCCTCGTTGACTTACCGGCTGCTGCGGCTGGTGAATTCGCCGGTGTGCGCGATGCGGCAGGAGATTACTTCCATTCAATCGGCACTGATGCTGGTGGGCGAGGCGACCTTCCGGCGGATTGCGATGCTAGCCATTGCGAGCGACTTCAATGCGGATCAGCCGGCGGAGATTCTTCGCATGGCTTTTGAGCGGGGGCGCTTTTGCGAACTGGCGGCAGGGCTGTGCGGGCTGTCGCCAGCCGAGCAGTACCTGATTGGCATGGTGAGCCTGTTTCCGGCGATGTTGAGGATTTTGATGGAAGATATGGTTCGTCTGCTGCCGCTGCGCGACGCGGCGCGCGATGCCCTGCTGGGCAAGGACAACCCGGAAGGGGTTCTTCTGCATTGGGTGGTATGCGAAGAGCACGGGGACTGGACGGCCTGCGACAGGATTGTGCGCGCCTCAGGCTTGCGCCATGAGCAGATGATGCGCTGCCATGCCGAAGCGGTGGCCTGGGCGGAGGCGGCGCTGCGGACCAGTTTGTGAGCAGAATTGTCCGAACGGAGGGCGCTGTTCTAACGGTTGGAGGCGGAGAGTGCGCGATCGAGGCGCTCTTCATCGCGGTCGTCACGGAGGAGTAAAGCAACGATGCGGCCTTGGGTATCGCGTTCGACTGTGAACCGCGTGGTACTGGAGCCGTTGGGATAAAAGAGCGAGTTGGGCGAGTCGGCTGCCAGCTCCGCCAGCTCGCCAAATTGGTTCCTTGCAAAGAGCTGATCTCCCTGGCGAAAGAGAGTGATGGCAAAGTGTCCGGCTGAGTCGCGGTAGTCGCCTAACAAACTTTCAAATGCTTCGGCGGTTAACCTGATGGCTGGCGGGTGCAGCGGGATGGTCAGACGCTCCGCGAGAGCCGGCAACTCCGAGTGTCCATTCTTTTCGAGGTGTTGAGCGAGCAGCCAGCGCGGCAACTCGGGCTCGTTGTAGGCGCGGGTCCAGCAGTCATGTTTGAGTCCCTGATAAGTCCACAGGCGGATGCGGCCGCCGGAGGCTTTGAAGGCCTCAAACAACAGCTCGCTTTGCCGGGGGGGGACGATGTAGTCGTCACTGCCATGGAAGAGCCAGACAGGCGTACGGCCCAGCGCACGGGCGTACTCGGCGGGCAGAGTAGCCTCGTCATGCCAGCGCTCGGGCGCATAACTCCAAAAGATGCCGCCGGCCACTATGGCCACGGCGGCCCAGTGCCGGGGATGGAGGCGCGCCAATTCCCACGCGCCGTAGCCACCCATGGAGAGGCCTGTGAGATAGCTTCGATCCGGATCGAGATGGAACTCATCAATCTCCTGGTCGAGAGCGGCAAGAGCCATGGTGAGCATCTCGGGATCAGTCCAGAAGGCGGGCAGCGGACACTGCGGCATCACGATGACAAAGGGCCAGCGCTCGGGATGGTCGCGCACGGCTTGCGGCAGGCCGATTTGTGTCTGCCACATGCCCTCTCCGCCACGTTCTCCGCGCCCATGGAGAAAGAGAATCACAGGCCACTTCTTGCGCTCATCGCGGTTAAAGTTTTCAGGCAGGTAGATCTGGAAGCGATAGGAAACGCCATGCACTTCAACGGTGCGGTTCAGAAAGCCAGTCTCCTGAAATGGACTGGAAGATGGCTTGGCCGGTGCTTGGTGGTTAGCGCCGCGCAAGGCCTGCGGGAGAGCGGGCGCAATGAAGCAGATGAAGCAAAGGGTTGTGGCCAAAGATCGCAGAAGACGAAGCATAAGATCCTTCATCCACTATAGATGGATGAGGTGCGATTCGAGCACTGCGCAATAAGCGAAGTGTCGAGGTTTTCTGCCGATGCGAGAAATGTCCGGTAGCTTATGCGGGCAGCCGCTTCAGCATCTCGGTGGCATTCTGAAACCACTTGCGCTCTTTACGACGCAGGTAATCTGGCATCGCGCGCTGCTTGTCGAGGACTTTTTGCGCCCATTGGCGGGCCTCCGCAGTCCGACCCTGCGATGCCAGGAAATCCGCGTAATTGAGGTAGGTTTCAGATAATGTGGACGAGACGATTGACTTGCGGAAGAGCGCCTCCGCCTTTTCCGGCTGGCCGGATCGCGCGTAGGCCTGGGCCAGCATTCCGACGGCGCGATGAAAATCGAAGTCGGGTTCCTTGGCAACCACGCGCTCCAGGTCTGGCAGAGCGGCTGGAATATCTCCTAGCTGAAAGGCGCAACATGCGCGCCGATAGTAGGAATCGAGGGTGCTGAATGGAGCGGCGATTGCCTTGTCGAATGCGGCGCGCGCCTGTTCCAGTTTGCCCTCGTCCATATATAGGTCGCCGAGTTCTTCATAGTTTTCCGCAGAGGGATTCTCAAGAGCCACAGCCTCCAACTGGTCAATACGCTTGCGGCGCGGGATGCCACGGAAGGCTTGCGAGAAGAGGTTGTACTCAGGAAGCGCAACCATAATGAGATAAATCAGGGCGCCGAGCGGACCGAGAAAGACGATGACGAAAAACCAATATTGCTCAGGCCGGCGACGGAAGTAATGAATAATGGCCAAAACTTCCAGCACCAATCCGACAGGATAGAGGAGATAACCAAGGAATTCCATATTTGGCAGCCTTTGGGCAGATTATAGCGTTACGCCTTGATGATTTACTTACGAATTGCGTGATAAGACTGAATTTGTGCGGAAGTCGCTGGCGAGCGAGTGGCGCCTGTACGGTTCGCGCTCGGCAGGAAGCACCGAGAATCCGTTGCGAGACGTTTTTGGCAGCCGACGAGTTTGCCGAGTTGTTTTGGAGTGGCGCAGTCCATTTATGGTATGGTACCTTGTTGTAGATGCAGTCTCTGGAGCGCACGTCGCCGGAGATGCTGTGGCGTTTGCCTTTGAATAATCCTTATCACAAGTGGTATTCTTTTCAGTGGATTACATAGTGAGACGAACCGGGAATATTTTAAAGTTTTATCGAGTTTCTTCTTTTGCGCCGGCATCTCCGGCTGCTATATTGGATTTTCGGGGTTCTTCACCTCTCGGGTGATTTGTACCCAAGAATAGTTTTTGTACTCAGCATATGTGACCGCCAGCACAGCGCGCACATTTCATTCCCGCCTAGTGGGCAAGGACAGCACGTATGGCGCAGATATTCGACCGCAGCTCCAATGCCCTGGCTCGCGCGAGCCTGGTTTTGACGGGGCTGATCGTGATTGCTCTGGGGGTTACGCTGGACCAGTTGCAGCGTTCGCCTTGGGTGACGCGGCAAGGACAGCGTCCTGAGCAACCTGTGCCGTTCAGCCACAAGCACCATGTGCAAGGGCTAGGCCTTCAGTGCCAATACTGTCATGTGACGGTGGAGAAATCGAGCTACGCGGGGATCCCGCCGACCAAGACTTGCATGAATTGCCACGCGCAAATCTGGACCAACGCGCAACTGCTGGAGCCGGTGCGGCAGAGTTGGTTGACTGGCGAATCGCTGCCCTGGATCAAGGTGCACGACTTGCCGGATTACGTTTACTTCAGCCACGAGATTCATGTGAACAAGGGAGTGGGTTGCGCTACTTGTCACGGCCGCGTGGATCAAATGCCGCTGATGTACGCGCAGAACACGCTGCAAATGGAGTGGTGCTTGGATTGCCATCGCAATCCGGCGAAGAATCTGCGGCCAACCGGCGAGATTTATAACAATGCGTGGGAGAAGCCAGCGGAGGACCGGCCGGTATGGTGCTCGGTGGGCGAGGAGAAGGCGGGCTTGCCGACGGCGCAGAGCGTGAATTGCGTGATCCGGGAACCGGGCGTGGAGGTTGCGTCGCTTGAAGTGCCGGGCGGAGCGGCGAGCGGGACGATTCCAATGAAGTATGAGAAGTTTACCAGCCAGGATGAGTTGGGGCATTTTCTAGTGGATCATTACAAGGTTCGCACCCCGAAGGATCTGGCCAGTTGCGAGGTCTGCCACCGATGAGCGAAAAGATGAGCGGACAAAAGACGAACGAAACGCCGATGACGCTGGCTGCCGTGCGCGAAGAACTGAAGGGCGCCAAGGGAAAAAGGTATTGGCGGTCAGTGGATGAGTTGGCGGGAACACCGGAGTTTGAGGCGGCAGTGGAGAAGGAATTTCCTGGCGCGGCACAGGAGTGGGTCGATCCGGTATCGCGCCGGGGTTTTATGAAATTGATGGGCGCATCGATGGCGCTGGCTGGATTGGCCGGCTGCACGAAGCAACCGGACGAGCCCATATATCCATACGTGAAAGCACCTGAAGATTTAATTCTGGGCAAGCCGATGTACTTTGCCACGGCGCATCCGTTTGTGACTGGCGCGGTGCCTCTGTTAGTCAAGAGCGATCAGTTCAGGCCGATCAAGATTGATGGCAACCCGGAGCATCCTTACAATCAGGGTTCGTCTGATCCGTTCACGCAGGCGACGCTACTGGACTTATACGATCCGGACCGTTCGCAACATGTTACTTATCGTGGCGAGAATCGCGAGTGGGCGGAGTTTGCGGTTGAGTTTAGAAATAAGGTGATTTCCACCAAGGATGGGACGGGGATTTATTTCCTGAGCGAGACGATTACTTCGCCAACATTGGCGCGGCAATGGAAGGCTGTGCAGGCGGCTTGGCCGAAAGCGACGCTGGTACAGTACGATCCGGCGATTACTGGGACGGCGTTGGCTGGTGGGCTGAACGTTCAATACGACCTTTCGCAAGCGGATGTGATTGTTTCTCTGGATGCTGATTTTCTCTCTGGCGCCGGCTTCCCCGGTTTCCACAAGCTGGTCCGCGATTACGCGGACCGGCGCAAATCGCCGGAGAAACTGAATCGGTTGTATGCAATCGAGTCCACGCCGACTACGACGGGATTGAAAGCCGAGCATCGGTTGGGGTTGCGGGCTAGCGAAATTCCGGCGTTTGCCGCGGAGTTGGCAAAGGCTGTTGGAGTTAGCGGCGTTGAAACTCCCGCATATAACTGGAGCGATGAGCAGAAGAGATTCTTAGCAGCGCTGGCAAAGGATTTGAAGGCTCACGCGGGCAAGAGTGCGGTAATTCCGGGGTTGTATCAGGATGCGTCGTTAACCGCTCTTGCTTTGGCTATCAACAATGTTCTGGGGAATATTGGCAAGACAGCATTAGCGCCGCCTGAAGCTGCGAACTCGCAGACGACGGACCAGAATGCCAATTTCAAGTCGCTGATGGCTGACATGACTGCGGGTAAGGTGGATTGGCTAGTGATCTTGAATGCCAACCCCATTTATGACGCGCCTGCCGATCTTGAATTTGCAGCGGCCTTCGACAAAGTGAAAACAGTGGCGCACTTGGGTGCGCATTATGACGAGACTGGACACGAAGCGCATTGGCATATTCCGGCAGCACATTTCCTGGAGTCGTGGTCCGATGCGCGGGCCTACGATGGCACAGTTTCGATTGTGCAGCCGCTGATCGATCCGCTCTATGGCGGGAAGACTGCGCACCACTTCCTTCAGGCGTTGCTGGATGAACCGGGACTAAGTCCATATGAAGCTGTGCGGGAGACATGGACGCCTGTCATCAAGGGCGATTTTGAGATGGGATGGAAGAAAGCGCTGCACTCCGGCTGGATTGATGGAACAGCTTTCGAGAGGACAGTTGAGGCGGGCACGAACACTCCGGTTCTCAATGTTTCCGCGCCATCTTCGATAAATTCGCTGGAGATTATTTTCCGCCCGGACCCGAATGTCTATGATGGGCGTTGGGCTAATGTGGGCTGGCTGCAGGAGTTGCCGAAGCCTGTTACTAACTTGAGTTGGGATAACGCGGCGATTGTATCCGGCGCTACGCTGACCAAGTATGGACTGGAAGAAGACGACATTGTTGAGTTATCGGTGAATGGGCGCAAGGTGAATGCGCCGGTGATTGTTGCGCCGGGGCATCCGGATAATTCGGTCACTGTTCACTTAGGTTACGGTCGCTCGTTCGCGGGGCGGGTGGGTTCGGGCGCGGGCTTCAATGCTTATCTGATTCGCACAGCGGCTTCCCCGTTTTACGCCGTTGGTTCGATGAAGAAGGCCGAGGGCAAGTGGGGCATCGCTGTTACAAAGAGCCACTTCCAGGATCACAGGCCGAAGTTATTCGGCGGGCAAGGTAACGGCAATAACTCCCTGGAAGCCGATGAGGCGATCGGCGAGCGCGGCATTATTCGCTATGCGACGTTGGCTGAGTATAACGCCGATCCCGGATTTGCCAATGAGGGCGAGACGCATCCGACGACCGACAAGAGTAACTCGCTCTTTCCTAACTGGGAGTATAACGAGGCCAACGCCTGGGGCATGTCAATCGACATGAATAGTTGCACGGGCTGCAATGCATGCATTGTTGGCTGTTATGCGGAAAATAATATTCCGGTCGTTGGCAAGCAGCAGGTGCGGATTGGGCGCAACATGCAGTGGCTGCGCATTGACACTTACTTCGAGGGTGATCTGGCAGCGCCGCGAGCGCACTTCCAGCCGATGGCTTGTCAGCACTGTGAGAATGCTCCTTGCGAACAGGTTTGCCCGGTGGGCGCCACAGTACACACGCCTGAAGGCTTGAACGCAATGGTTTATAACCGTTGCGTAGGCACGCGTTATTGCTCAAATAACTGCCCGTACAAGGTGCGCCGGTTCAACTTCCTGCTTTACTCCGACTACGAGACAGAGAGCCTGAAGTTGATGCGCAACCCGGATGTCTCGGTGCGTTCGCGCGGCGTGATGGAGAAGTGCAGTTACTGCGTGCAGCGCATCTCGTCGGCCAAGATTGAGGCTGATAAGGAAAACCGCGCAGTGCGCGATGGCGAGATTGTGACTGCCTGCCAGCAGGCTTGCCCTGCATCGGCAATTACTTTTGGCAATATCAACGACAAGCAGAGCAAGGTGGCCAAGTTGCAGGCCGATGAGCGCAGCTACCAAGTACTTGCCGACCAAAACACGCGTCCGCGAACGAAATATGTAGCCGCAGTATTGAATTTGAATTCCGAACTTGAAGCAGCGCCGGTGGAACATTTACCGGCGAAGGGTTGAGAGGCTCGATCCGCCCATGACGCCAAGCGAACTGAAAGAAAACCCGAGAATCGATCCGGCGACCGGAGAGTATCGTGTCATTGCGCCGGGGCAGACTTTCAAGTCTGTCACCGAAAAGATTGCGCGCATTGTACTGACGCCCACGACGCCGCTGGGTTGGTTTGCGATCTTCGGTATAGGTGGCGCGCTGGCGACGGTGCTGCTGACGGCCGTGACTTGGCTCTTTGTTGTGGGCGTGGGAATTTGGGGCATTACTCAGCCGGTGGCCTGGGGCTTTGCGATTATCAACTTCGTCTGGTGGATCGGCATTGGCCATGCGGGCACTCTGATCTCCGCGATTCTGCTGCTTTTCAAGCAGACTTGGCGCAATTCGATCAATCGTTTTGCAGAAGCGATGACGATCTTTGCCGTGGTATGCGCAGGCATGTTTCCGCTGATTCACGTGGGTCGTCCATGGCTGGCGTATTGGATGCTTCCAGTTCCGCTGACGATGGATGTATGGCCGCAGTTCCGTTCGCCGCTGTTGTGGGATGTGTTTGCGGTCTCGACTTATGCGACGATCTCCGTAGTCTTCTGGTACATCGGCATGGTTCCGGATTTCGGCACTATGCGCGACCGCTCACAGAACAAGTTTGCGCAATACTTCTATGGCCTCTGCTCGCTGGGTTGGCGTGGCTCGGTGCGGCACTGGATGCGGTATGAGACTGCGTCGCTGTTGCTGGCTGGATTGGCCACACCGCTGGTGCTTTCCGTACATACTGTGATTAGTTTTGATTTTGCGGTGGCCGTTCTGCCAGGCTGGCATACGACGATCTTTCCTCCGTACTTTGTGGCCGGCGCAATTTATTCAGGCTTTGCGATGGTGCTGACGCTGGCGATTCCGCTGCGGAAGTTCTATCGCCTGGAAGGCCTGGTAACAGAACGCCACATCGATAACATGGGCAAGGTAATGCTGGCGACGGGCTTTATTGTGGCTTACGGCTACGGCATGGAAGTTTTCATGGCGTGGTACTCGGCTTCACACTGGGAAGCCTTCATGATGTGGAACCGCATGTTTGGGCCGATGGGTTGGGCTTACTGGGTTCTAGTTACGTGCAACCTGGCGATACCGTTGACAACGCTCTGGTCGAGGAAGCTGCGCACATCGATACCATTCATGTTTTTTATTTCTATTGTGGTGAATACGGGCATGTGGTTTGAGCGCTTTGTCATCATCGTGACGAGCCTCTACCGCGATTTTCTTCCTTCGTCGTGGGGCACTTATCGCGCGACCAAGTGGGATTACATGATCTATGTAGGCACTTTGGGATTGTTTACGGCGCTGTTCCTATTATTTGTGCGCTTTCTACCCATGATTCCAATGAATGAGATTCGCTCGATGCTGCCACAGGCGAAGATAGCGCCCAAGGCGGCAGCAAAGGCAGGTGACTAATGCCCGCACGCGAAGGAACCTACGGCCTGCTGGCTGAATTCGATACTCCGGGAGATCTGATCCGCGCCGCGCAACAAGCGCGCAAAGACGGCTGGCGGCGCATGGATTGTTATACACCGTATCCGGTGGAAGAGGCGGCCGAGGCAATTGGATTTCATCGCAACAAGGTGCCGTTGATCACACTGATCGGCGGATTGATGGGCTTGGCCGCAATGTTCACGCTTGAGGTATGGGTCTCGGTACTGGCTTATCCGTTGAATATCGGCGGGCGGCCGACTTATTCATGGCCGGCATTTATTGTGCCTGCGTATGAATGGACGATATTGTTTTCGGGGTTGTCGGCAGCCTTTGGCATGTTAGCGCTGAATGGATTGCCGGAACTATATCATCCTCTTTTCAACGCACCAAACTTTCGCGACGGCGCAACGACAGATAAGTTCTTTCTTTGCCTTGAAGCGCTTGATCCCAAGTTTGACTTAGTGCATACCAAGGCCTATTTGCAGGTTTTTCTGCCGGTCTCCGTGGTGGAGGTGGAGTACTGATGCGCAAGCAGCTTTCAGCTCTCAACTTTCGACTCTCCGCCTACGGTGCGGTACGGCGCGGAGTACTCCTCACGGGAGCGGTTACGGTTGTGCTTCTCAGCGGATGCCGGCAGGATATGCAGGATCAGCCGAAAATCATTGCGCAACGCGGCTCGGAGATGTTTGCGGATCATCGCGGGGCGCGACCGCAGGTTGCAAATACCGTGGCTCGCGGCCAGTTGCACGAAGATAGTTATTTCTATACCGGGGTGGTGCAAGGCGCCGATGGTTATCGCGAAGAGAAGAACGAGATGCCATTTCCGGTGACACTGGAAGTGCTGAAGCGCGGGCAGGAGCGATTCAATATTTACTGCACTCCTTGCCACTCACGCGTGGGTAATGGGTTGGGCGAGATTGTGCAACGCGGATATAAGCCGGCTGCGAATCTGCAAGACCAGGTGCGGCTTTCGCAGCCTATTTCGCATTACTTTTACGTGATGACGCATGGATATGGAGCGATGCCGGATTACTCGGCGCAGTTGGTTCCGATTGATCGCTGGGCGGTGGCGGCTTACATTCGCGCATTGCAATTGAGCCAGGCGGCAAAGGTGGATGATGTGCCTGCGGGTGTGCAGGTGCGGAACCTAAATGAGATTGCCACAGAGAGCGGACATCCTGAATTTGCCGAGCCGTGGTCGCTGCCTTCGACGGCGATTCAAGCGTACCCGCACGACGAGAAACAGGGTAATCCTGGATTGGCTCCGGCTAACCCGGCTGATCCCAAGATCAAGATTCCTATAAGTAAACTGGCCCCCGCGGCCGCGAAACAAGGACGAACGGAATGACTCACGAGACGCACACCAAGACGCTTCCCGCCGAGTTAGGCGCGCCGGCTTTTGTCAATGGCTGGAGAACGCGCGCGCTGATTATTGGGTTCGTCTTTTCTGCGATCGCAGCGGTCTTGGCCCTTGCGGATGGGACGGCGCTTGGGGTTGACCATGTGCTGCGCGCATGGCTGCTGGGCCTGATGCTGACCTTTGGATTTTCTGTTGGCGGGCTGGCATTGCTGATGGTGCAGTATGTGACGGGCGGAAAGTGGGGACTGCTGCTGCGGCGTCCCTTGGAAGCGATGAGCCGCACTCTGCCGCTGATTATCGCTTATTGGATAGTGATTGCATTTTCGCTCAAGCGCCTCTATTTGTGGGCGCAGATAAGCGACACTGCTGGCGCGTTGAAGGCCGGCATCATCAACGAAGCTCAGGCACACGCGATTGAATTCAAGCGGCCAATGCTGAACCCCACGGCCTTTATCGTGGCGAGTATTGTTTGCTTCATGATCTGGGGCTACTACACGTGGCGTCTCAATACTCTCGGACTGGAACGGGATGCGGTTTCCCCCGCGACCACGCCTGAGTGGATCAAGCGGCTGGAAAACATCAGCGGTCCGGGCATAGTTGTTTACTCCATTACCATGACCGCTGCTGCTATTTATTGGGTCATGTCGCTTGATCCTACGTGGTACTCGTCGGTCTACGGTCTACTGTTTCTTGTGGGCCAAGCCTACGGAGTACTGGCGCTCTCGATTATTGTCGTAATTTCGCTCTCGAAGGCGGAGCCTTTCAAAACCATTTTGCGCCAGACCGAGCAGCATGATCTGGGTAAGTTCACTTTTGCTTTTGTGATGCTGAATATCTATCTGGCATTTTCACAGTTTTTGATTATCTGGTCGGGCAATTTGCCGGAAGAAATTCCCTGGTACCTGGACCGTATTCGCGGCCACTGGGGGGTAATTGTAACTCTCGATTTCATGTTCCACTGGCTCATTCCGTTTACGCTGCTACTATCGCGTGACTTGAAGCGAAATAAGAAGCGATTAGTTCGAGTTTGCCAATGGATGATCTTTGCGCGCGCATTCGATCTGTTTTGGTTGATCGAGCCGAATTTCAAGGATGCGGCGCGGAATTTGCATTTTAGTTGGGGGATTCTGGAGTACGTGGCCGTGCCGGTGGCACTGGTTGCATTCTGGGTGGCGTATTTCTGCGCGCAGTTGAAGTCGCGGCCGCTGGTACAGACGAACGATCCGCATATTGCGGAAATATTGGAGGCCGAGCATGTCCATGCATAGTCCTCATGAGGGTAAAGATCCCGGTCGGGAGTTGGGCGACGCCCCCCATGTGATCGACGCATCGGCTGGGTATGAAAAGACAGATGTGGGAGTTGCGGGCATCGTTGTGTTTCTTGCTTCTCTGGCTATCTTCGCGGTGGTTACGGCCGCGCTGGCCTATGGAATTGGCAAAGTCATCAATGCGCACATGGCCAAGGAAGATGGGCCGCCGAGTAAGTGGGCGCGGTCGGTGGACGTGCGTCCCCTTGGGGATCTCGCATCAAGCGCCGCAATGCAGAACAAGATGGCCGAGATGACGCAGAAGTTTCCTACGCCGAGAGTGCAGACGGACGATGGCAATCAGGATGTGGCCGACTTGCATGCGCGTGAAGATCTTCTGCTAGAGAACTACAGTTGGGCAGATCAGGGGCAAGGCAAGGTAAGGATTCCAATTGAACGCGCGATGGAGTTACTGGCGCAGCGAGGATTGCCGGTCGCGACCGCGGCTGCGCAATCGCAGCTGATGACTGGAGAAACCAAGCCGGAGATTGTTGCGCCGTTGACAAATGGTTTTGCGCGCACCAGTTATGAGTTAGATCGCGATGCTCAACAGGCTGCCGAGAGCGGGCGAATGGAGCAGCATAAGTAGGGAGTGTCGCAGAGTCCAGCGATTGAGGTTAGTCTCCCTATTCTCTTCGCAAAGCGCGAAAAGAATGGGACACCGGCAGTAGGTAAAGAGAGAAGGCATCATGCAAGGCACAGGCAAAACGCAGAGAAACTGGCGAGGTGCGGCAGTAACGCTAGTACTGTCTTCAACTCTGCTTGCGCCGACGCTGCATGCGCAAGTCTCGCGTTACGACGAGAAGCAGATGGCGCCGGTCAGCGATAAACCGCCCGCGATATTGGCAGGAGTTGGCATTGCGCAGCATCTGAACGGGCAGTTGCCGCTGGGCCTTACCTTTACAGACGACGCAGGCAAGCAGATCGAGTTATCGAGTTACTTCGGAAAGAAGCCAGCAATTTTGGCGCTGGTATATTATCAGTGCCCGATGCTCTGTTCTGAGGAATTGAATGGGCTGACGGGAGCCTTGCAGATGGTGCGATTCGTTCCCGGCAAGGATTTCAATGTAATTGTAGTAAGCATAGATCCGACCGAGGGCTCGGATTTGGCGGCGGCAAAAAAGCGCAGCTATCTGAAGCGTTACGGTCATCCGGAGACGGCTTCGGGCTGGCACTTTCTCACTGGCACGCAAATGAATATCGATGCACTGTCAAAGGCCGTTGGTTTTGGCTATGTGAAGATTCCCGGGCCGGACGGAAAACTGACGCAGTTTGCCCACGCCAGCGCGATACAAATCGTAACGCCGGAAGGCAAATTGGCGCAGTATTACATGGGCGTCGAATACTCGCCTAAGGATCTACTGCTGGGCCTGAATGAGGCTTCCGCAAATCGCATAGGTTCTCCGGTGGATAACATA
>JBEKDN010000095.1:0-15038 GCA_050014335.1 Occallatibacter sp.
CGCTGCCTAAAAGCACCGCCGCAACGATGACTGATAGCTGCTCGGCATCCAGATGCGAGGTGGCCTCAAGGTAGGGCAGCGCGCCTCCGATGATACCCACATCGATGCCGTAGATGAGGCCGCCCAAGCCGGCAACCAGCAGAAGAAACAAGTTATAACCGCGCTTGGTGGAGAGCGCGGATTGGGCGGGTTGGTGGCCGGCGTTCGTTGTCACGGAAAGACTCCTCTTGCGCAGTGTATCCTTCCGCTTGGCATGCGCGGTAGAATCTCCGCGGAGCGCGGCCCTGGAATGGACGGTTTTCTGCCTCACGTGCCAGCCATCACTGCAACCCCTGGCGGCTCGGCGTAGCAGTTGATTGAGGTCATGCGACCCGCAAGATCGGCGGAGGACGCTAATGAACGGTGAGTGCGGTAGCCGACGGGATTTTCTCAAGGCGTCTCTTAGCGGAGTTGCGCTGCTGTGCGCGGGCGGCGCGGCGGAAGCGATTGCGGCGGAATCCGGAGCTGCACCGCTGAAGTCCAGAGTCATCGTTGCGCACGATGAGCTTCTGCGCGGCACAGGCACTTCGGTTGATTCATATCGCATCGCGGCGTTGCTTGATCGCGCGATGCAGGCTCTCTTTGACCGTGATCATCCTGGCGAGGCATGGCGGAAGCTGGTTCGTACGGGCGATACGATCAGCTTGAAAGTGAACACCCTCGGCGGGCGCGGCATCTCTACCAATACTCAACTTGTCTCGGCGATATGTGAGCGGCTGCAAGAGGCGGGCGTCAAGGCTGGAGACATTGTTGTATGGGACCGTGAGAGCGACGAACTGGAGCGTGCGGGCTTCCATCTTGCTATCGGCGGAAATCGCGTGCAGTGCTTTGGCACGGATCGTGTTGGCTATGAAGACGAACTGGCGGCCTTTGGCAGCGTGGGCAGCCGCTTGTCGAAGATTCTCACGCAGCGCTCGAAGGTGCTGATCAATCTTCCGGTTCTGAAAGACCACGATGGCGCGGGCGTAACCATTGCGCTGAAGAATATGTACGGCGTCATCCATAATCCAAATAAGTATCATCCCAACGGCTGCAATCCTTACGTTGCGGACTTGAATATGCTGCCGGAGATTCGTAGCAGAATGCGGCTTACAATTTGCGATGCGACGACTGCGATGTACGAAGGCGGGCCGGGCTTCAAGCCGGAGCACAGTTGGAATGCCAATGCGTTGCTCGTCTCCGCCGATCCGGTTGCGCTCGACCATACGGGCTGGCAGATCATCGAGCGCAAGCGCGCTGAAAAGGGATTGAAAACGCTCACGGCCGAGGAGCGCGCGCCAAGCTACATTGCGACCGCCGCTGATGCGGAACACGGACTGGGTACGAACGACCCCAAAAAGATTGCAATTGTCGAAGTATAGCGGGAACAATTGCGGAAAGGTTTCTTATGTTTTGCGAATTAAATGGGTTTGAAGTTATGAAGAACCCGCTGGATCGCCGCTCGTTTTTGCGGTGCGCGCTGGCCTCGGGCGCGGCGCTGGGGATGCGCGTTATGGCGCAGTCCGCGATCCCTCAGTTATCCGCGGCGGATGCCGGGAGCGAAGACAATTCGCGCTTTGTTGTCGAGGCGAAGTTTTATCAGAAGCTGCCGAATCGCAAGATCAAATGCAAGCTCTGCCCGCGTGAATGCGCCGTGGGCGACAAGGAGCGCGGCTACTGCGGCGTGCGCGAAAACCGCGGCGGAACGTATTATTCTCTGGTTCATTCGCGGGTCTGCGCGGCGCATGTCGATCCCATTGAGAAGAAGCCGCTCTTTCATTATCTGCCGGGGACGATCGCCTTCTCGATTGCCACTGCGGGCTGCAACGTCAATTGCAAATTCTGTCAGAATTGGGAGATATCGCAATCGCGGCCCGAGGAGGTTCCCGCGCAGTTCGCGCCGCCGGAGCGCGTTGCCGAACTCGCCAGGCAATATAACTGCCCGACGATTGCCTATACCTATAGCGAGCCGGTTGTCTTTGCGGAGTTTCTGATGGACGCAGCCGATGCGGGCCATCGCGCAGGTGTGCGCAGCATTGTGGTCTCGAATGGATTCATGCAGCAGGACGCGCTGAAACAAGCCTACGGAAAGATGGACGCCGTCAAGATAGATCTTAAGTCCTTCTCTGAGTCTTACTACAGCAAAGTCGTCACCGGTCAATTGAAGCCGGTGCTGGAGACGCTTGTCACACTGCGCAAGATGGGCAAGTGGACGGAGATTGTTTATCTGGTATTGCCCACGCTCAACGACAGCGACGCGGAGTTTTACGCGCTTGCGCAATGGATCAAAGCGAATCTGGGCGAGGATGTCCCGTTGCATTTTACGCAGTATCATCCTGAATATTTGTTGAAGAATCTTCCCATCACACCGCTTCCAACGCTGGAGCGCGCCAAGGCGATTGCAGATGCCGAGGGGCTGCATTACGTTTACATCGGCAACGTGCCCGGTCATCCCGCGCAAAACACTTATTGCCCCAAATGCCGCAAAATGTTAGTAGAGCGCGCGGGATTTACCGCCGGGCAAATACTGATTCGCAAAAACTGTTGCCCATTCTGCCAGCAGCCGATCCCCGGCGTCTGGCACGCATGAGAATGCAGAGGAGGTATTGCAGATGAACTTTGCCATGAATTCAAATGCTTATTGGCTGGCCGCGCCGCTGCTGGCACTGCTGATCTTTACGCCGCTTGCGCACGCCAACTCCTCAGACGCAGCCAAGGTGCGCGCGGCCGCCGTTGCGGGCAGTTTCTATCCGAGCGATGCGAAGGAACTCTCGGCGATGATCGACAGCCTGCTGGCCCAGGTCGCGGAGCCACTCGTCACTGATCCAATTATTGCCGCCGTTGCGCCGCACGCGGGCTACCCGTACTCCGGCCCGGTTGCCGCGTACGCTTATGCGGCGTTGAAGGGACGCAAGTATTCGCGCGTCGTAATTATTGCGCCCACGCATTATGTGGCATTCAATTACACCGCTATTTATGAAGGCGACGCGTACGCAACGCCGCTGGGAATGGTGCAGGTGGACAAAGCCTTTGCGCGGCAGTTGGTCAAAATGGATTCAAGCCTGCGCCTCAGCAGCGAGGGGCACGAGCCGACGCCGGCCGGCGGCGAGCACTCGGTAGAAGTGCAGTTGCCGTGGCTGCAAAAAGTGCTGGGAAGCTTTGAAATTGTGCCGATTGTGATGGGAGATCAGAGCTACGAAAACAGCCGCGCGCTGGGATTGTCGCTGGCAAAACTCATCAAGAGCGAAGGCAAGGAAGGCGAGACTCTGGTGCTTGCCAGCTCCGATCTCTCGCACTATCACACCTACGATGACGCGGTGAGGATGGATCACAAAACCCTTGATGCGCTGCATTCGTGGGATTACTTCAGCATGTCGCGCAACTTCGATTCGCGGATATGGGAGGCCTGCGGCGGCGCGCCGATTGTGGCCGCGATGATCTACGCCGAGCGCATGGGAGCCAACCAGGCGCGGATTTTGAAGTACGCGAATTCAGGCGATGTGACGGGCGATCACGCGCGCGTGGTGGGTTACAGCGCGGATATTTTTGTGAAGGCTGCTAACGGAAAGGCCGCGGAGAGTCCGTTCTCGCTCAGCGATCACGAGAAGAGCGAACTGCTGGCACTGGCGCGCAAATCGGTGGAGACGGCGGTTCAGGATCAGAAGCTGTATGAGCCCGCTGCAATCGCTGATGCAACGCTGAATCAGGAGCGTGGCGCCTTTGTTACGCTGAGCAAAGAGGGCGCGCTGCGCGGATGCATCGGTTACACCTCGGCGATAAAGCCGCTCTATATCACGGTGCGCGATACGGCCACGCTTGCCGCCACGCGCGATCCGCGCTTTGATCCTGTGGCGAGTTCGGAACTGACGCATTTGGAGTATGAAATCTCTGTGCTCTCGCCTCTGCGCCGGGTACTGGATGTTGAGCAAATAAGAATCGGCGAACATGGGTTGCTGATGAAAAATGGCGACTCTGAGGGCCTTCTGCTGCCGCAAGTGCCGGTAGAGCAGAAGTGGGACCGGCAAACTTTTCTTGAACAGACTTGCCGCAAGGCGAAGATGGACACCGGCTGCTGGCGCGATGAGAACACGGATATTTTCAGCTTTACGGCGGTTGTTTTTAACGAACACAAATCGTGAAATCCGTGAACGTTCTCGCTATTTGCGGAAATCCGGCAAACAGTTCCGCGCGACAAGAAGCAGCGGTGCAAGATTGACAGCAGCGCAAAGCCACGCGGTCTTCCAGAATCCAAAGACCGGAATGAGGTAGCCGCTGAGCACAAGAGCGCCCGCGCAGCCGCCTAGTAGATCGAGGGCGTACAGTGTGCTGAGGCTTTGTTGTTTTCCTCCGTCGGCGGAAACCATTGCTGTCGCGAGGGGAAACTGATAGCCGCCCAGAATGCCGCAGAGCGCGGCCAGCGCGGGAAAGACGATCTGCGCAATCAGCCACAAGGCCGCCGGCGCGGAGAACTTTGCAAACTGACTCACGAGCAGCATCAGCAGCGGCGCGGAAAAAGCCAGCGCGATTTGAATAAGCGCGGCCGTCCGGCAGACGCGGGCTTTGTCGCGGCGTATTCCCAGCCAGCTTCCGAGTGCAACGCCGGCCATGCACAGCGCAATCAGAATAGCGAGCTGGCTGTAAACAAATCCGAAGATGGATTGGAATGCAAGCAGCAGAAAAAATTGCAGCGCCATCAAAGTGAATCCTGTTGCCGCCATCGAGCAGGCGGCTGCGGCGCGGATACGCTGCCGGCGCGCGGGGAGAAACGCAAGAATCACCGCCGCGCAGAGCAGAATAAGGAGAACCGAGCCGAGGACGTTCTTGAAATCAACCTGCGAGGCGGCGCGCAAAAGGCCAGCGTAATCGGGTTTGAATTGCGCGCTCCAAAGCACGACGTCGAAGTAATAGGCTATGGGTGAAAAGTCGCGATTGACTTGAGTCTTCGCTGTTGGCCGCAATAGGTCGCTCAACTCGGCCATGCGATCGGGCATCATGCGGTAAGGAATAAAGTATGGGCTCACGTACTGCGTCTTCAGATTGCGTTCATGCAGACGCGCCACCAGAAGATGCGGGTCGTCGGTCAAATGATCCGCGCGCGTCGCGGCAAAGAAGTGAATTGTCTCACCGGGAATCGCGACAACGTAAGGAAACGCTTCATGCAATGTGCGGTCGATGCAGCGAAGGAATGCTTGCAAGTCGGGGCTGAGGAATTCCTCCGACGAGCGAAGTTGCAGCGCAAGCAATCCGTCCGGCGCAAGATGATTGCGCGCGGCGAGGAAAAACTCTGCGGTATAGAAACGGTTCAACTGCGCGGTCTGCGGATCGGGCACATTCACGATGATTACGTCGAATTGACTGGACGTTGAATTGAGGTAGGCGCGGCCATCATCGAAGTGCAGATGCACACAGGGATCGGAGACGAGGTCGGCGGAGTCAAAATAATTCTTCGACGTCGCAATCAGCGCGGGGTCCAGTTCGACCAGATCGATGCGCTCGACGGTGGGATGCTTCAGGGCTTCAACAATGCTGCCGCTGGCTGCGCCGCCAATGAGGAGAAGATTGCGCGGCGCGGGATGCTCCAGCAGCGCGTACTGAACCGATTCTTCCGCGGCGCTCTGATCGTGCGTGGTGGCCACGATGAGGCCGTTTTCATAGAGGCTGCGCAGATCGCCGGTCTGCGTGACAAGCAGATTGCCATAGATGGAATCATGCGATGCCACTACGTGAAAGCCGCGCCACTCGCGCGCTTGCGCTTGGCTTTGCATCCGGGGCGCGAAGCGAACCACTATCAAAAGCGCAAGCAGCAACGCCACCGCGAATGCGAATCCCGATTGCTTGCGATTTATGCGCGAAAAAAGAAAAGTCGCCATCAAGAAATTCAAGACGAGCACGATGCTTGCAATCTGAATTGGATCGAGAAAGCGCAGCAGAAGCAGGCTGGCAATCATGCCTCCAATGGCTGAACCAGCCGCTTCCAGCAAGTATGCCGTGCTCACAGCAGTACATCCGTCTTCCGCGAATTCAAGGTTCCAGGCTCGCGCGGCGGCCACAAACAGCGCGCCCGCGACAGCGCAGAAGAGGCTCAGGCAGACGAGCGATGCGAGCAGCATGGGCAGCGGACCGACCAGTTCCCCAGGCACAGTTTGAAAGAGGCTCTTGCTCGCGCGCAAAGCCCAAACGGTAAGCGGCAAACTCGCGCCTAGCAGGCACTCGAGCACGGCCGCAGCGAGGCGCGCGTTGCTTTTGCGCGGCAAAAAACTGCCGCACGCAATGCTGCCCAGAGCAGTCCAGAAGAGCCACGTGGCTAGCAGAATTCCCAGCGAGATTTCATTGCCATTGAAGACGGCCATCAGCTCGCGCATGAGGATGATCTGGCCCAGCACGGCGCTGAATCCTGTGAGTATCAAGGCCGCTTGAACGGCGCGCGCAGGGCGCGGCGGCAGGCGGCTGGCGACGGATTCACTGCGCGTCTTCATCCGAGCGCAATTATTGCCCCGGAGGCGCGCGAATGCAACTTCAGGGCGCGGCGACCCGCTGGATACAGTGCCGTCGGACAAGGTGATGCGGATCACTGCCGGAGAGTTTTGCGAAGCCGAGAATGAAGGGTTTCAGGGATATCCCCGCAAGGACAAGCGAGTCGGTTCCGTGAGCGCGAATCGTGGCGGCGGCCTGAAAGCTTGTGGCGCGCCGGAGAGGGGTTGCAATGAACGATGCGGAGAAGAGCGACCGCGGAAAGCTGCGCGTGGACGTGGATGAATGCAAGGGCTGCGGACTCTGCGTGGATGCTTGTCCGCTAAAGCTGATTGCGCTGGGCGAGCGGCTGAATCACTACGGCTATCGGACCGCTGTTTACGCGGGCGCGGGCTGCACGGGCTGCGGAATCTGCTTTATGGTCTGTCCCGAGCCGGGTGCGATAACGGTGCTGCGAATCGTGGCCCGCAAGAACGTTGAAGCGAAGGCTGGCATTGTGGGAGCAAGCGCATGCGCAAGCAATTGATGAAGGGTAATGAAGCGATTGTCAGAAGCGCGATTCTGGCCGGATGCCGCGCATTCTATGGTTATCCGATTACGCCGGCCAGCGAGATTGCCGAGGCGGCGGCGCTCTATGTGCCGCAGGCGGGCGGAGTTTTTTTGCAGGCCGAGAGCGAAGTGGCGGCGATGAATATGCTCTACGGCGCGGCCTCGGCGGGTGTGCGCGCGATGACGGCATCGAGCGGGCCGGGGATCAGCTTGATGCAAGAAGGCATCAGCTATATGGCCGGCGCGGAACTGCCTTGCGTCGTTGTCGACATCACGCGCGGCGGGCCGGGCCTGGGCAACATTGCAGCCGAGCAGGGCGACTACAACCAGGTGGTGAAGGGGGGAGGCCACGGCAACTATCGCACCATCGTTCTTGCGCCTCACTCCGCGCAGGAGATGGCGGATCTGACTGCGCTGGCTTTTGAGCTGGCCGATCGTTATCGCACCCCCGTGGTGCTTTTGGCCGATGGATTCATTGGACAGATGATGGAGCCGGTGGAGTTTCCGCAGACAGCCACCGAGCCGCATCAGCCGGCGTGGGCCGTGACGGGAACTGAAGAGACGCGCGGCAATCTGATCACGTCGCTGCATCTGGACATCGATGAGATGGAAGCGCATCAGGGACATCTGGAAGCGAAGTATCGCCGCGCGGAAGAGTGCGAGATCCGCGTGGAGGAATGGCGCACTGAAGACGCGGAGATTGTGCTGACGGGCTACGGAATCATGGGCCGCATTCTGAAGGCCGTGGCTGCCGAGGCGCGCGCCGATGGACTCAAAGTTGGCGTGCTGCGGCCCATCACGCTCTTCCCGTTTCCCAAGCCGCAAATCAAGCGGCTGGCCGCGCGGGCGCGGGTTTTTGTTGTTGTGGAGATGAGCAACGGGCAGATGGTGGACGACGTTCGGCTGGCGCTGAATGGCGCGCGGCCCGTAGAGTTTTTGAGCCGCGTGGGCGGCAATGTTCCCTCCCACCAAGAGGTGCTTGCGTTTGTGCGCAAGCTGGCGCAAGAGATTCCGCTGGCTACGCAGCCCGAAGAGGAGCGGATGGCCCATGTCTAGCGAATTGGTTGCGGAATACGCGGTGTCGCATGGCCGCGCGAAGGCCTTTTACCCGCGCTTTGAGCGCAAGGCCGAGTTGCAGCATCAGACACATTTTTGCCCCGGCTGCGGCCACGGCCAGATTCACAAAATGCTGGCGCGGGCCATCGATGAGCTGGGCATTCAGAACCGCACCATTCTGGTAGGGCCGGTTGGCTGCGGCGTATTTACATACCATTACTTTGATGTGGGCAACATTTCCGCCGCGCACGGACGCGCTACCGCAGTGGCTACCGGTGTAAAGCGGAGCCGGCCTGAAAGCATTGTGATCGACTATCAAGGCGATGGAGATTTGGCGGCGATTGGCTCAGCGGAGATATTGCATGCGGCCAATCGCGGCGAGAAGATTACGGTTATCTTCGTGAACAACGCCGTCTATAGCATGACAGGCGGGCAATCCGCGCCGACAACCCTGCTTGGACAGAAGACCATGACTACGCCGCAAGGACGGTGCGCGGAGACTGAAGGCTATCCCCTGCATGTCTGCGAATTGCTGGCGACGCTGGAGGCTCCGGTCTGGATTGAGCGCGTGGGCTTGGGAGACAACAAGCAGATTGCGCAGGCTGGCCGGGCGATAAAACGGGCTCTCGAAAATCAAGTTCGCGGATTGGGCTTTTCATTCATCGAAGTGCTTTCGCCGTGCCCGACGCTCTTCAAGAAGTCGCCTGTAGAGGCGCAGCAGTGGGTGCGCGATGTGATGGAGAAAACCTTTCCCCTGGGTGTTTTTTGCGATCGCGCCAAAACCGCGCAGCCGCGATTAGCTCCGCAGGCCGCGCCGGCGATGGCGGAGATTCCAAAGATTCTGGGAGTGGCGAACGAAGATCTGCCGGAAGGCAATCCGCTACCGGAAGGTGCTGCGGCGGCGCTGGACTTGCGGGTGCGCGTGGCTGGCTTTGGCGGGCAGGGCGTTCTGCTGTTGGGCGAAGTGCTGGCTGAGGCGGGGCTCGATGCCGGACTCGAGGTATCTTGGCTGCCATCGTATGGGCCGGAGATGCGCTCCGGCACGTCGAATTGCCATGTGCGGCTGGCGCGGCATGTGATCGATTCGCCGATGGTGACGAACCCGAATATTTTGGTCGCAATGAATGAACCGTCCCTGCGGAAGTTTGTGAACAGCGTGCCAGCGGGAGGATGGATTCTCTACAACGGCGAGGAGTTTCCCGCCGATTGCTGGCGCGAGGGCGTGCAGGTTCTGGCGCGTCCATTCACAGAGATCGCCAATGAATTGGGCAATGCGCGCGCGGGCAATATGGTGATGCTGGGCGCGCTGCTTCAGATCGCCGATGTGCTGCCGGAGGTCAATGTGGAGGCGGCGCTGCGGCGGCTGGTGAAAAATCCGCGCTGGGTGGAAGTGGATCTGCGCGCGCTGGCGCGGGGGCGCGATGAGGCGCGTGGGGCAGCGCTGATTTAATTGCTCGGGCTCCAGATGCGGAAGCTGCCGCTGGCGTGGAGCAGGCTCATCAAATACAACATGCCGTCGTAGTAGCGGTTTGTGCCTCTGGGAATCTCTGTCGCCCACAGCGCTTCCGTAAATCGCCGGGCGCGGGCGCGGTCTGTGGCTGCGAGCCCCGCGACGGTGTTTGTGCCGGCGAGTCCCGCCGGATGATCCTCATGTGTCAACCCCGGCGTCGAGCTGAGCGCCTTGCCATCGAGCGTGAAAACCGGGCCATAGCCGTCGATGCCTTGAGAATCGAAAAACCTCTGAATGCTATCGCTCAACTGCTGCTCGGCCGCCGCCTTATGCCACCACGACCAATCGACCGACCAGTTACTGGCGGTGCGCCAGGCGTCATAGCCGAAGTCGCCCGACTGCGGGAAGCGCGTGAGGTGCGGAGTGCCGTCAAAGTTGGCATAAGCGGGCGTAAGGCCGGTGCGCGCGTCGGCGGCCTTCACAAAAAATGCGCGGCTTGCCCCGGCGGCGCGGGCCCAGAAGGCGCGGTCTTCGGCCGGACCCCAGCGTGCCCATAACTCATAAAACGCGGGCAGCTGATAAGAGGGATCGGTGTAGGGATGCGGCATGACGGCGGGCACAAAGAGAATCATTGCATCCTTCTCGCTGACCTCCGCGCCAACGCTGCGCGGCCCAAACTTCGTTGCCCCGGTAATGATCGCGCGATGGCGCATCGCGGTCAGCAGCCGCTCGGCCTCGGCGTGATAGTCGTAGATGCCCTGGCCGCCGGGCCAGCGATTGCCGGCAAACAAGAGCGCCATTGCAAAATACTCTTCGCCATCGGGCGCGGGCGTTTCCTCATTTGGCTGGCCATTGGTCTTGCACGACCAGGAAAAATACCCGTAAGAGGGATGCTTTGGGGCGGCGATGTACATATAAGTTCTCGCCCAATTCCACAGCGCGTCAAAGTCGGCCTTCTTGCCCAACTGGACGGCGATCATCATCCCGTAAGACATGCCCTCGGTGCGCACGTCGTTGTTGGCCCAATCCGTCACGTACATCAGCGGCCCGTTAGCATTGCTGCCGGCCGCAAAGGCGATAGCCTCGGTCTGCGGATCGCCGTGAAAGAGTTGCGCGTAAGCCTTGTCGATTCTGGATTGAATCTTTCTTGCCGGATGGCCGTCTTCCGCAAAGAGATTGCGATAGACGCCGGTGACATAGGCTCCGGCGCCGTCTTGCAAAGCCGCCTGCGAGTGCGCCAATGGCGCTGCCGAGAGCGTTGAAAGCAGCGCTATCGAGAGTGGAAAAAAACGGAAATCATTCGAGAAGAGCATGAGCCTCCGTATCCCGTGTCTCCGTGTCTCGTTGCTCTATTTCTTATCGGCCGCGGCGTCTTTTTCAGCTTCCTTCCCGGCATCTTTTTTGGCCTTGTCGGCGGCGCGCATCTGGGCATCCAGCCCGCGCGTGGGATCCTTGTGCAGAACCTTGCGTGAGATGTCGGGCCAGAACTCATCGAAGACCGAACCGAAGCCGCCCTCCGCCGTGACGATAAAGCCATTCGTGAAAGTCTGGCCAACGCCGGAGTTGGTGGCCGGATAGTAGAGATTTGAGATGGCGCCCGCAAGAATGTTGCCGCCGATGTTGGAGTAGTTGGGCTCCCACTTGCGTGTGTTGTCATGCTTGCACATGACGTTGGTGGCCAGCGAATAGAGCAGCCGATGGGTGACGGTGCCGTGGCCCAGGCGGAAGTAGCGCGGGTCCTGGTGCAGAAGCGCGGGCAGAAAGCCGTTGCCGATCATGTTGCCGTCAAACGCATCCAGATAGGCCGCGCCCCACCGCTCGCCATAGCCCTTGACTCCCCAGGGAAAGCCGATGTTATCGTGGTCGAGCTCGTGATACCCGGCGACGGCGGCGGCCACGCCGAATGCAACGGGGTCGGTGGTGGAGCGCAGCGCAAGCTTGATCTTTTGCCCGGCGGTCATCGAGACGGCATCCGGGCGATAAGAGATATTGAATTGCGGCAGGACGCCGACCAGGCGCTGTTTTTCCTGCTCCTTGATCTGCTCCTCGGCTTTTTCGTGCTTGCTCTTCTCCGCGTCGGTCTGTTGCGCCGGGCTTTGGGAGCTTGTGCTTTCTTTGGCTGCATCGCTCCGCGCCGGAGTGGTGCTAATGGCAGGCTGCGCGGCGGGCTGGCTCTGCGCGGCGGGCGATTGCGTCTGAGGCGCCTGAGCTTCCTGTGGACTGGATGAGGCCACTTCGTATTGGGCTTGCGGCGCTTCGGGAAGCGGCTCGGCGACGGTCAGTTTCGATGCGGATTCCTCAGCGAAAACAGCAGCGGGAGACGCCAGCAGGCCGAGGCCAGCCACAAAAGTTGCAGAGAAAAGACAAGAATAAAGGCGCATTCATTCACCAATCTGGGGTCGAGGTTCGCCAGAGCAACTCACCGGAAGAGAAGGCGAATCTAACCAGCGGCTACCTGCTTAGGATAAATCAGCCCTATGCAGCAATGCGATGCGCTTGAGAGGCTGCGAGAGCTGATTGCAATTGCGTGAAAAGCCTTCTGTTGGTTAGACGAGAGATCACGCCCGTCGGACCCATGAATCCGCGGCGACCATCTTGAGCTATGGATTCGTCGATGCGACTGAGAACTCCGCGTTGCCGGTGGCGATGAGCTGCTGGGCCTGGCCGCGCAGGATGCGGTAGAGAGCGAACTGGCGCTGAGTCTGGCCGCGCAGCTCAAAGAGCAGCTCGCCGCGATTGTCGGCCATGGCATCCACGGCATCGACCAGGATCATGCGCGGGCTGTCGTCGAGATCGGCGCTGTCGGCGACGCTCTTAAGCAGCACCAGAAGATTGCCGTAGAGATCCGGTTGGGCGATCAGGGTAACCCATTTTTGCCGCGTGGGATTCGGCTGTACAAGATTGTCCGGGGCGGATTTCGCCTGAACAAGACCGGCCCGGTGCGAAGCGTCGGCGCGAGCCGAAAGAACCAGCGTTGCGCCGGAGCCGTAGGCCAGCTCAAAGACGCGAAAATCTTCATCGAGCAGCGGCGCGGGCGGGGCCTGCGGGGCCGGCTGGCTCTTGCGGGAGCTTGACCGCCGGTTGGCGGGCGCAGGCGGAGCAGGCGGCGGCTGCAGGCCTAGCGCGGTGCGGGCCACATCTTCCAAGGCCGACTTCATCTTGCCTTCGTCGTCCGGGTTGGCCCAATTGAAATTCCAGGGGTGGTCGGGCCGGCTCTTGGCGTCGCTCACGGCCACAGCCTGCCGCATGTCCGGGGGCAGGCCCATCAGGGTGGGCAGCACGTCCAGGCCGTTGCCGGAGGGCTTGCCGCGCTTCAGCCGGGGCCGGTCGGGGTCAATGACGTCCGGCAGCGAGTCCACGTGGCTCAGGTCATCCTGATTTTTCTTGCGGCTCTTTTTCGTGTCCTTTGTCTCTGAGGTTTGGGAGCCTTTGGGCGTCGCGTCGGCATTGTCGTTGTCGCTGGCGTCGCGGCGATGCAGCGTGGGCTGATCGGAATCGGAGGCAGTACCCGAGCTCGGAACGGATGTGCTGGCCGTGCGTGAGCTGGAAGCGGGAGAATCGCTCGCGGAGTCCTTGCGATGCAGCGTCGGCTGGTCTGGATCGCTCGTCGTCGGCGAAGCCGCCGCGGGCGAACTGCCTCCATTACTGCCGCCGCTCGCCGCCGGGGCGGGGTTTTCATCGGCGTGATGCTTGCGATGCAGCACCGGCTGGTCGCTGTCTTCGTCGTCGATTTTGGTCCGAGCCACCTCGTCCAACGAAGGCTTGGGCCGCGGTGCGGGCGGCTGCTTCCACGCTCCGTAGCCAACCCATGAGCCCTGTTCATGGCCGGTGTTGCGCAGGTCGAAGAGGCCCACCGGTTTGCCGTCCTGCTGTAGTTCGTACTCCACCTCGCCAGCCAGGGCCAGCGGCTCAGGGCGAGCCAGATATACGCTGCCATCCTGAAGCTGGTCGCCCGCCAGCCGCGTGCCGTCCAGCACGGCCACCGGGACCAGGCGGCAGGCCTTGGGCTTGCCCGCCTCGCCGATCCACTCCAGCACGGCAATGGCGCGCAGCTCGGGCGCATCCTTGGAGGACTTCGCCACCTGGCCGGGGTATTGGGCGCAGACGGGCAACGCCGTAAACAGCAGTGCCATGGCTATCCGCCGCCAGTTCCGGAAATAATCGAATCTGATTGCCGACAAAGGCTCTCCAATCGACATACGAGGTGTTTCCTGATGGAACTGAACCAAAAAGTTGCCGACTTTACCCTGCAAACCGACGAGGATAAAACCGTCAGCCTCTCCAACTATGCCGGCAAGCCGGTCGTGCTCTTTTTTTACCCCAGAGCGGACACTCCCGGCTGTACCATCGAGGCCTGCGGCTTCCGCGATACCTTCAAAAAGCTTCAGGCCGCCGGCGCCGTGGTGCTGGGAATCAGCCGCGATACCCCCAAAGACCAGGCCAAATTTCGCGCCAAATACGATCTGCCGTACACACTCCTTGCTGATGTAGACGAGAAAGTCTGCAATCAGTTTGGCGTGCTCAAGGAAAAGAACATGTACGGCAAGAAAGTTTGGGGCATTGAGCGAACGACCTTTGTGATCGGCCCGGACCGGACCTTGCTGCGCATCTTCCCCAAGGTTACGCCTGAAGGCCACGCCGAAGCGGTGCTGGCGCTGCTGAAGGAATGGAAGAAGACGCAAAAGTAAGAGGCGGAGCGCGGCTGGGTTGGATAGAATTTCAACAATGGAAATGCCATTCCACTTTGCGAGGAAACCCGCCGCTTGAAGACTTCGTCCCCATCATTTTCAGCTTTTGGGGCAGCCGTGATCGCGGCTGCCTTCTTCCCTTTGATTCTTTTTTCTGCGACTGCCGCGGCGCAGGCCCCTCAAGCCGCCTCGTCGCAGCAACCGCCGGTCTGGGCCGGTCCGGCTCATGAAGATCACGATGATGTGCACTCCGCGCCCACCAACCTCAAAGTGCTGCCCAAGACCCTTACCGGCGACCAGGTCCACGAGATCATGGAGGGATGGGAGGCGGCTCTCGGCACGCATTGCGGTACCTGCCACACAGCCGACCCCAAGAAGATTGGCCCCAACGGCCGGCCGGCGCTCGACTTTGCCGACGATTCCAAGCCGGAGAAATCCACCGCGCGGATGATGTACAAAATGGTCGAAGATATCAATGGCAACTACATTTCCATGATCGATAGCTCCGGCGCGCCCGTGACCTGCGGCACCTGTCATCGCGGGCACCTGGGGCCAGAACCGTTTACCGCGCCCGCCGGTGGGCATCAGGGCGCGCACCCGCCGCAGGGTACGCCCGCACCTCCGGCAAAGCCTTTGCCGCCGGACTGGAAGGGAACTCCCCAGCATCAATAGTTTCATTTTGGAATGAAATGCTTGACTCAGGAAGGGCCTTCGCTCGTTCCGGCGTCCTCGCGCGCCTTTCAAAAACCCTACCGCGCGGCAAAGTTTATAGTGGATTATTGTCAAGGTTTTCCGGAGGCTTTGTG
>JBEKDN010000096.1:0-14716 GCA_050014335.1 Occallatibacter sp.
GACCTGGACCTTCGCCAACGGACAGACGGTCTCGTCTCTCTGGAATGGCATTGAAACCCAGAGCGGCGCAGCCGTGACAGTTACCAACGAACCGTACAACGGCAGCGTTGCCGCAGGCGGCACCGTTTCAGGCATGGGCTTCAATGGCACCTGGAACGGAACAACCAACGCAATTCCCACGGCCATTTCCATCAATGGAACGGCCTGCACAATCAACTAGCAAGCGCACGTAATGCGAGTGGAGTTGGTCTTTTGGCCACTCCACTCGACCACTCGTATTCATTTCAAATTCAAATCCACACATTGGGGTCATCGATCCATATTGCGGCGAGTCATCGTGCTGAGACCCGCTAAAGCGATGACGGGATGCCGCTCAACCCGCCAGAATCCCCCCTCAGCCTCCCATCTAGCCCGTCTGCTCCGAATCATTGCTCCGGCCGCTCCAGGCAATTACCATAGATGGATGCACCCCAGGGCCTAAGCCTGACGGTGTGGGTGATTCTTGACGCGAAGGTTGGCCAATCACAGTTTCTGGTGAGCAGGTTCCCGCCGCTCCCGCTGGCTTCTCCTGTTGAATTCAGCCTTCGCCATAGACCACCTAAATCGAAAATCCCTGCAATGGGAGGAGAATCAACTTGAGCGACCGTTTCTTGTTCACCTCTGAATCCGTTACCGAAGGCCATCCCGACAAGATTGCCGATCAGGTATCGGATGCCATATTGGATGCCTGCCTTGAGCAGGATCCTTACAGCCGCGTCGCTGCCGAGACGCTTACGGCAACCGGCCTAGTGGTGATTGCTGGCGAAATCACGACCAAGGCTTACGTCGATTTCCAAAGCCTTGTCCGCGGCGTCGTTGCCTCCATCGGCTATGACAATGCGGCCTATGGTTTCGACTCGAATACTTGCGCCGTGATCTCGACGATCAACAAGCAATCGGGCGACATCGCACAGGGCGTGGACACGGGCGGCGCCGGCGACCAGGGAATGATGTTCGGCTATGCCGCCAATGAAACCCCCGAGCTGATGCCTGCGGCCATCTCGCTCGCCCACAAGCTTTGCCGCCAGCTTACTGCCGTGCGCAAGAGCGGCAAGCTGCCCTACCTCCGCCCTGACGGCAAGAGCCAAGTGACGGTTGAATATGACGAATCCGGCAAGCCCTCCCGCATTGACGCCGTCGTCATAAGCAGCCAGCATTCAGAGAGCGTCAGCAATGAAGAGCTGCACGCCGACATTCTCAAGCATGTTATTCAAGCTGTTCTCCCTCCCGAATGGCTCGACGAGCACACCAAATACCACATCAATCCGACCGGCCGCTTTGTCATCGGCGGACCCATGGGCGACACCGGCCTCACCGGCCGCAAGATCATCGTCGATACCTACGGCGGCGCGGGCCGTCACGGCGGCGGTGCTTTTTCAGGAAAAGATCCGACGAAGGTCGATCGCAGTGCGGCATACATGGCCCGTTATATCGCCAAGAATATTGTGGCTGCCGGTCTGGCTGAGCGCGCCGAGGTCCAGTTGGCCTACGCCATTGGAGTTGCGAACCCGGTCAGTGTGCGCATTGAGACCTTCGGCACCGGCAAAGTGGGAGAGGCCAAGCTAACCGAGCTGGTCCGCAAAAACTTCGCGCTCACTCCCAAAGGAATCATCGAGAGCCTGAATCTGCGTAGGCCCATCTACCAGAAAACCGCCGCCTACGGCCACTTTGGCCGCACCGAGCCGGAGTTCACCTGGGAGGCAACCGACAAGGCCGCCACGTTGGCCGAACAAGCTGGCTTAAAGGCCGTCGCCAAGTAGACTTGAAACATTTGAAACAGTTGAAGCCGCCCCCAAGAGGCGGCTTCAACTGTTTCAAAATATGCTTTTTCCTCGCTCCTTCTCATCCCATGTAAGAGTCACACCGTCTGGCAACTCCCCAGCCAAGTAGAATGGAGCTATGGGATTTGAAAGCGTGAAGAAGATTGCCGAAGCGGATTTTCCGACCCGCTGGGGACACTTCCGCATCTTTGGCTTTGAAGGCATGGTTAGCACACCGCGCGCCTGCGACAAGACTGGCGCGGGCGACAGCAAGATCGAAGGCTTGGTGGCTCTGGTCATGGGCAATATTCACTCCGCGCCACCGGTCGTGCGCATCCACTCGCAGTGCTTGACCGGAGACGTCTTCGGCTCTCTGCGCTGCGATTGCCGCCTGCAACTCGAATTGGCGATGGACCGCATCGCACAGGAGGGCGCAGGCATTCTACTCTATGAGCAGCAGGAGGGCCGCGGCATCGGCCTTATGGCCAAGCTCAGCGCCTACCAGTTGCAAGATCAAGGCCTCGATACCGTCGAAGCCAACGTCAAGCTAGGCTTTGCCGCCGACTGCCGCGAGTACGAACTGCCTACCGAAGTTCTCAAGCTGCTTGGAGTTTCACAGGTTCGCCTCATCACCAACAATCCAGAAAAGGTCGCGGCCCTTGAGTCCGCAGGCATCGCCGTCGTTGAGCGCCTATCTGCCGAGGTAGAACCGCAGGAGAGTTTTGCAGGCTACGTGCGCACCAAGCAGGAGAAGATGGGACACATTCAGGACCACGATTGAATCTCTTACCGCGATTGCTTCGATCTTTGATAACGAGTCATCGCCGCGGGAAATGGCTCTAGCGCGCGCTCGAAAATCCCCAGACTATATGCAATCGTTAAACCATAATTGGTGATCGGCACGCCCGCATGCTGGCACTGCAGAATGCGGCTCAACATCTGGCGGCGATTCCACATGCATGCGCCGCAGTGAATCACCAGCTTGTAGCTGGCCAGATCCTCAGGAAAATCGCGCCCCTGCATCGGCACAAAATCCAGCTTCACGCCCGTGTACTGCGTCAGCCAGCGGGGAATCTTGACGCGGCCAATATCTTCGCCGATTGGATGATGCGTACAAGCTTCGGCTATCAGCACTCGATCACCGGAGCGCAGTTTTTCCACGGCTAATGTGCCTTCCACTTGTGCCGCAAGATCGCCTTTGAAGCGCGCCATAAGAATCGAGAAGCTAGTCAGCGGAACCCCAGACGGAGTGTCCGCCGCAACTTTGAGAAAGGCCTGTGAGTCGGTTACTACCAATTTTGGCGGAGTCTTGAGCCGGTCAAGAGCGGTGCGCAGTTCGCGCTCTTTCACCACCATGCAAAGCGCGTCGGAATCGAGCAAGTCTCGAATGGTCTGGACCTGCGGCAGAATCAGCCGTCCCTTGGGCGCTTCCTTATCGATCGGCACAACCAGTATGGCCAGCTCGCCTGGACCGACAAGGTCGCCCACGATCGCCGGCGAATCGATAAAATCAGGCGGAGCAAGATCGAGCAGCGCCGCGCGCAAGTCGGTCAAGCCTTTCCCGGTAATTGCGGATGCCTGCACCACGTGCAGCTTTTCCGCGCGCAAACGCTCCATCAGTTCCGCATTCGCCGGCGCTGCATCCGTCTTGTTGAAGACGATAATCGTGGGCGTTTTGCGCTCGGCAAAGTCGCGCAGCAGGCCCTCTTCAAATTCACCCCAAACCTCCGGCTCCGCCACCAGCACGGCAATCTCCGTGCGCTCCAGCGCCTGCCTCGTCTTTTCAACTCGCAGCAAACCTAGATAGCCTTGTTCGTCGATGCCTGCCGTATCGATAAAGAGCACCGGACCCAGCGGCAACAACTCCATGGGCTTCTCCACTGGATCGGTCGTTGTTCCCGCGATCTCCGAAACGATGGAAACCTGCTGCCGCGTGATGGCATTCAACAAGCTCGACTTACCTACATTCCGGCGGCCAAAGAAGCCGATGTGCAAGCGCAATCCCTTCGGTGCAGTGCTCATTCCATCGTCTCCTGGCGCGCCATCGGCGCAGGCGAACCTAACCGGCAAACGGCCTCCGGGCTGATTGCTTCTTCAAATTCTTCCGCGCTCATCCAGCCGCTTTCAACGACCACCGCACGAAGCGTTCGGCTCTGTTGCTTCGCCAAACACGCAGCCTCGCCCGCTCGCTCGTACCCGAGCGCGGATACCAATGCCGTAGCAGCCGCGGTCGAGTTCTCAACATGCGCGCGGCAGCGCGCCTCGTCGGCTTCAATCCCGTCCACGCAATGGCGGCAAAGCAGATCGTCGGCCCGTGCGAGAATATCGAGATTCTCCAGCAGGCAATGGGCAATCAGTGGCAGAAAAGCATTCAGTTCCAAACTGCCCGCAGCACAGGCTGCTGCGATTACGCTGTCGTTGCCCATCGCCAGCATCGCCGTCTGCGTAACGGCTTCAGGAATCACTGGATTCACCTTGCCCGGCATGATCGACGAGCCCGCCTGACGCGCAGGCAGGCGAATCTCGCCAAAGCCCGCATCGGGACCGGAGGAAAGCAGCCGCAGGTCCGTCGAAATCTTGATGAGAGAAACGGCGTGCGCCTTCAGCATTCCAGAGACTTCAACAAAAACATCGGTGTTCTGCGTCGCTTCAATCAGATTCTCCGCGCGAGCAAATCCAATGCCTGTCAGCGCGCGCAACTGCTCCACAACGCGAAAGATAAACTCGCGCGGCGCGGCCAATCCGGTGCCAATCGCTGTCCCGCCCAGATTCACAACGCGTAACCGCTCCTCGCATTTGTAAATCCGCCAGCGGTCGCGATTGATCGCCTCGGCGTAGGCGCTCATCTCGCGGCCCAGCGTGGTCAGTACAGCGTCTTGATACTGCGTGCGGCCAACTTTCACCACGTGCGCAAATTTCTTCTCGGCGCGTTGAAAAGATTCTTGCAGCGCGACCACATTCTTCTCCAGCGTATGCAGCAGCCGAATCGCCGCCAGCCGCAGCGCTGCCGGATAAGTGTCGTTGGTGGACTGATGCAAATTGATATCGTCCAGCGGCGAAACACGGCTGTATTGGCCATGCTCAAGGCCCAGCAACTCCAGCGCGCGATTGGCGACCACCTCATTCACATTCATGTTGGTGCTGGTTCCAGCGCCGCCTTGCAAGGCATCTACCACAATCTGCGTATCGAGCAGCCCTTCGCTAAGCTCGCGGCAGGCGCGCTCAATTGCATCGGCCTTTGCCGCATCTTTTGCCCACGCGCCCAACGCGCGATTCGTCAGCGCGCACGCCAGCTTCACATCTCCAAATGCCCGACCCAGCGCTGGATGCACGGAACGTCCGGCAATCGGAAAATTCTCCAGCGCCCGCGCAGTGTGAATGCCGTAGAGCGCATCGGCAGGCACTGTCCGCTCGCCCAATGAATCCCGCTCAGTGCGCCGCTGCTGGCTCATGCTTTCTCTCTGATTCGCTGCATATCTTATTGTCCCTCCACAGCGCACAAATGACCTAATGATGGAAGGAATTGAATTCGCAATTGAGTTGCGGTTTTGCAAATCGAATATTACTGAGTTCCAGGCTGTGCTCAGGGCAATCGCATTTGAGTTTTAGCACGGAATTCGATGGAGCGCAATCAAGGTTCTGGAAGAGGAATTGAGTACGAGCGAGATGGCTATAAGCGGCTGCGAAAACTAGCGAAAAGGCGGGGTTTTTGGACGAAAAGAGCGTTTTTTGAGGCCAAAACATGGGTAAAATGAACGGTTTGCAGTTACTGATTGGTAAACATGCTGAAAATGCAAGTCATTGATATTGAGCTTGTTACTGGAATTATTGATGCAAAAAACGGGCTCCACAGGGTAGGGGGGGTGGGGGTCGGCGGATTTTTTGGAGAAGAAACAGCGAAACTGGGTAGAGGAAACGAGTGTGGTCGGAGGGTTGGGTTGAGCCAGACCGAGGATCGAAAACGAGTTTTTGGTCATGGCGGGATCTCCCTTCCCTATTTACAGGATCTACCAACAGAGGGTAATTATCCGCAAAAATCCGGCATAAAAATATAGGGCGCATTTAAAAGAGATGCGGCCATTGGCTTCGCTGCGCGGGTTGGCGATATAGCGATTTAGCGAGTTGGCTGGTTGGCCGAGGCTAGCACTCGGCGTGGCAGGGTCGTTGGGCTGGGTTGTTGGCAGGGCTGCTCAGACACTCGTATTTTTGAATGCGATTGACCTGAGGCCGCAGTTCTCCATCATTGCTCTCCTCTCAGAATCTGCTACCGTGTGCCCACAATCCCAGCCCAGGATTGGAGATAAAGAAGACGTCTTCCCCTTCGACCTGGTTCGAGCCATATTGCAGCTCTTGCGGATCGTAACGCGAAAGCATCTCATTTAAATCACCGTAACTGAAGCCAACTCCCTCTATCTCATCCTTGCTGAGCTGGCCGGGGCACCAGGTAATCTTGAAGCGTGCTTCCGAGGAGCCGTGGATGAGATGCGCTGCCGCGCTCAGATCATTGGCTAGATCCGCATTGGCAGCGACGGCGGCAAGCGTCGCGGGCGTTCCATGGTAGCCATATTTTCTGATCAATGCATCAATCGTCTTGTCTTCTCCGAATTCTTTTACGCCGGGGGCCATGATAATCAGCTCGGCGCCATCCGCCAGCGCCATGCGCGTGCGATAGATAGCTTTGTTGCCCAGCCAGGTACTATGAAACTCGCGCGGGTTGAGATACACAACGGCCTTCCGGATTGGTTCATCGAGGATATCGAAGTTCACTTTCAGGCTAAGTTCGGCCGCGCGGTTGAAGCATTCAATGTCATCGCCAATGAACAAGCCGCGAACCGCCAGACCACCACCCACACGGCTTCCAATCACCGTGAGCACATAAACAATTGGCAGATGCCGCAGGAAATGATCGGAGGCATAATTGAGCACGTTGCGCACCGGGTTCCGAGCGCGCCCCATAATCCGTTCCATTCCATAGACCGCGCCCAGGTAATGGCTGCGATTGATTCCTTCGCGCCCTCCCGCACCCACCAGAATATTCTTGTTGTAATTGGCCATTCCAATTACTTCATGAGGAACAACCTGGCCAATGGAAAGGATCAGATCGAAGCCTCCCTGCGAGACAAGCTTGTTCACTTGCGCCGGCCAAGCATAACTCAACTTGCCCTCCGACTGCTCGTGAATAAACTCGGCCGGAACTTCGCCAAGAGTATCGATGTCAGTGCGCCAGCGATGAACCTGGAAGAGCTTCTCAGGAACGCCGCCGAAGATGCGAGCAATCTGATCGGAGCGCATGGCGGCGTGTGTGCCCAGAGCCGGCAGAACCGCCTTGAGCCGGTCGCCGTAATATTGCCACGCATAGCCGGTCAGCTCGCCGGCCCGAGAATGCTCGCGGGTTTGATCAGGTGGCACGACGAGCACTTTACGGCTCGGCCCCAGTTTGTCCAAGCCTTCCACCAGCAAATCATTCAACTGCCGCGGAGTCAGATCCGTCTCGACACTTCCAACGGCGCAATAGAGACTCATGCGGCAAGCTCCACTTTTTTCAATCCGGGAGCGAGCACGAGGTTGATGAGAAATGAAATGAGATAGACGCTGGCCGCAATGATAAAAACAATCGAATAATTATTCTGCGTAAGTTGCAATATATGACCAATAAAATTGGCGAACAAATAGCCGCCGACCGCTCCAGCCATGGTGCCAACGCCGGTGACCGAACCAACGGCGCTGCGCGGGAACATATCCGAGGCTGTGGTAAATAGATTGGCCGACCAACCTTGATGCGACGCCGCTGCCAGGCTAAGGAGTCCGATCGCCGCCCACTTTCCAAAATTGTCCGCGGGAAGAAAGTTGATAAGGAAAACTGTATCTACGAGTCATGCGCAGAGCAGCATGGCCGCCAGCCGAGCGCGCGCTGTTGAAAGACCCATGCGCATGAAGGAGGCGGGCAGATAGCCTCCGTAAATGCTGCCTATGGCTGAGGCGTTGTATACCACGAGGATCGGAACTCCCAAACCCACCAGGCTCAGATTGAATTTCACCGTGAAATAACCCGGCAACCAATAAAGGTAGAACCACCAGACGGGATCGGTGAGAAACTTGGGGATTGCATAAGCCCATATTTGGCGAAAGCCCAGCAGCTTGAGCCAGGGCGTCGATGGGCCCATATCTTCGGCCGCTTCTTGATAGATGTGACGCAGTTCCATGCCGGTAAGTGTTGGATGGTCCGCCGGCTTGCGGTACTTGGCATACCACAGCACGATCCACGCACCGCTGAAGATTCCGGTAACCAGGAAGGCATAGTGCCAGCCCACGTGAATGGTAACCCAGGGCACCATCAGAGTCGCCAGTATGACGCCAACATTTGCGCCGCAGTTGAAGATGCCAAAGGCCAGCGAACGCTCCTTGCGTGGAAACCACTCGGCCACGGTCTTGTTGGCGGCGGGAAAATTGCCGGACTCTCCAATTCCCAGGCATGCCCGCGCAATGCCGAGTTGAAGCACGGAGTTGACAAGCGCATGACCCATTGCGGAGAGACTCCAGACCGCCATGATGACCATGTAGCCAATGCGCGTGCCTACCTTGTCAACAAAGCGTCCGGCGGCTAATTGCCCAATCGCATAGAAAAGCGTAAATAATCCCACGACTGTCCCAAAGCTTTTTTCAGTCAGGCCGATACCATGATTGGCAACGCTCCGCATCAGGATGGGTTTGAGCAATCCCAGAACCTGCCGGTCCATGTAATTTATGGTCGTAGCGAAAAAAAGCATGGCGCAGATGGTCCAGCGCACGTGCCCGATGCTCATGAAGGAAGCTGGCAGTTCTTCGGCCAATGCGCTTGAGTTCCGATTCCGCATTCTCTGGCTCTCCTTAGAGCCGGTACGCCTTCTTCACCAGCCCATAAGCAAGCTCGTAAACAACGTCGAAAGCCTCGTCTTCGTCCAGTCGATGCTCGGCTACCAAGCGAGCCAGATAGGCGCAGTCCACACGCCGGGCCATGTCATGCCGCGCCGGAATAGATAGAAAGGCCCGCGTATCGTCGTTGAAACCCACCGTGTTATAAAATCCCGCCGTCTCTGTAACTTGCTTACGAAAGCGCATCATGCCCTCGGGGCTGTCATTGAACCACCATGCCGGCCCGAGCCGCAGGCAGGGATAGTGACCCGCCAGCGGAGCCAGTTCCCTGCTATAAGCCGACTCATCCAGCGTGAAAAGAATCAATGTCAGCTTGCTCTCGTTGCCGAAGCGGTCCAGCAGCGGCCGCAACGCATCGACATAGTTGGTCGCCCTGGGAATATCGCAACCCACGTCACGCCCATACTTCTTATAGACCATGCGGTTGTGGTTGCGCGTGCTGCCCGGATGAATCTGCATGACCAGGCCGTCTTCAAGGCTCATCTGGGCCATCTCGGTTAGCATCTGCGCCTGAAATAAAAACTGCTGCTCGGCGTCGGCTTTGCCCGCGAGCACCTTGGCAAAGAGCGCCTCGGCTTCAGCCTTGGGCAGGTCGGCTGTCTGAGCCGTCAGATGCCCGTGATCCGTTGAAGTACAGCCGAGCGCCTTAAAGCGCAGCCGCGTCTTGCGCAGTGCGTTCAGGTAACCGGTCCAAGTAGAAGAGTCTTCGCAAGTCTGCTGACCCAGCTTGAGAACCGACTCGCGGAAGCCGCCAAACTCCGGGTCCACCACCGGATCGGGACGAAATGCCGGCACAACCCGTCCCTTCCATCCCGAGGCGCGAATCTCCTGTATCGCATCGAGCGAGTCCAGCGGCGAGTCGGTCGTCGTGAGCACCTCGATGTGGAAACGCTCAAACAGCGCGCGCGGCAAAAACTCCGGCGTGCTGAGCTTCTCCGCGATGGCGTCGTAAAACAGATCGGCCGTCTCCGCTGAAAACCTCTGCTGAAGCCCGAAGACTTCCTCGAAGACAAATTCCAGCCATAAACGGCTCGGCGTGCCGCGAAACAAATAGTAATGGCTGGCGAAGATGCGCCAGACCTTGCGCGGATCCTTCATCTTCGCCGCGCCGATCTCCAGGTCGTCCAGAGAAACACCCTGACTATAGAGCATTCGAAATATGTAATGATCGGGCTGCACAAACAGCTTGGCGGGATTGGGAAACGGTTCGTTCTTGGCAAACCACGCAGCCTGTGTGTGCCCGTGCGGGCAGATCAGCGGGAGCGCTTTCACATGCGCATACAAAGCTCTGGCGATTGCGCGCGTGCCGGGGTCACTGGGAAACAAGCTGTCTTCATGAATCGGCATGATGTGAATTTGCCCCTTTCACTGGTAAGCTTCAAGATTCGTCCGCCAGAGAGGTCAGACCAAAGTATATATATCTTGCCGGCGGACGCGTGAACTGCGAATAGAACCTCGAATAAGATACCGAGACCGCGGAGGCAATCCACAAAACTGGAACACTGCCAAATTCGGTATGCCGGCACGAGTCGTTTCAATTGCAAAGTGAATCAAAATGGCGTTTGCTCTCTTATGCGTGACTTTTCTCACGGAGGATGCTATGGACTTGAAGCTTACAAATAAGGTTGCGCTTGTAACTGGATCGACAGCCGGGATTGGATTTGCAATTGCCCGGTCGCTTGCGCGCGAAGGCGCGCATGTCTATGTGAACGGCCGCGCGCGGAAGCGCGTGGATGAAGCGGTGGCGGCAATCCGAGCGCGTGACGCAAATGCCAAAGTAGATGGAATAGTGGCGGACTTTTCCACTTCAGCCGGAACCGAGGCCGTAGTTGCAAAGCTCCCGGTGGTGGATGTGCTGGTAAACAATGTAGGAATTTTCGAGCCGAAGCCGTTCACCGAGATTCCCGATGCGGACTGGTACCGCTTCTTCGAGATCAATGTTATGAGCGGGGTCCGGCTCTCGCGCCACTATCTTCCGGGAATGCTGAAGAAAAACTGGGGCCGCATTCTTTTCATTTCGAGCGAGTCGGCGGTGCAGATTCCGCCTGAAATGGTGCACTACGGGATGACCAAGACAGCACAGATTGCAATAGCGCGGGGCATTGCGGAGTCAACCTCTGGAAGCGGCGTTACGGTGAACAGTATTCTCGCCGGGCCTACCGAGTCGGAAGGTGTGGCTACCTTTGTCGAGGCGATGGCGACGCAGCAACACAAGTCGAAGCAGGTGATTGAAAAAGAGTTCTTCGAGCATGTGCGGCCCACTTCTCTGCTGAAGCGCTTCGCCACTGTGGATGAAGTTGCGGCATTGGTGACCTACACGGCCAGCGAGCTTTCTTCAGCCACCAATGGTGCGGCGTTGCGGGTGGACGGCGGCGTGGTGAAGGCGATTTTCTGAGTTGGCACGGCCGGGTTCAGGATCCGGGTGATAGGCTTCGGGGATGGATAGTCTGACATGCTGATGCGAACTTTTACCGGACATCTTGCCGCAATTGCAGTAACAGTCTCGCTTGGCGGAACATTGCAGGCGCAACCCCCTGCTCCGCCGGCAGCCACTATCCAGAATGGGCAAGAGGACGGTTTCTACAATCCCGTGGCCGATCCCCAAGCCGTTGTTACGGTGGGGAACGCCCGCTTCACCGTGCTCACTCCCGAACTTATCCGCATGGAGTGGGCGGCCGACGGCAAGTTTGAGGATCATGCTTCATTTGTGTTTTTGAATCGACGTATGCCGGTGCCGGAGTTTGACAGATCTCTCTGGAAAGACGGACGCAGCACGCTGACAATCAAGACCGCGGCGCTCACTTTGACCTACGTGGCACTTCCGGACGGGAAGGCGTCACCATACGGGTGTTGCCCGTTTTCAAAAGAGAATCTCGAAATCACATTCACCGTTGAAGGCAATAAGGTCATCTGGCGCCCCGGCGATATCGATCCGAACAACCTGCAAGGCACCACCCGCACCCTGGACGGCGCGCTGGGCGACAAGACCAAGGAACCGCTGGGGCAGGGTCTGGTCTCCCGTTCTGGCTGGGCACTGATAGACGATTCCACGCGACCGCTCTTCGACTCGGCCGACTTCAGCTTTCGCGACGGAGAAAAGAGCCCGTGGCCTTGGGTGATGGAGCGGCCCCAAGGCCAACGTCAGGACTGGTACTTCTTCGCCTACGGGCACGACTATCGCAAGGCGCTGGGAGACTTTGTGCGCGTCGCCGGCCGCATCCCGCTTCCGCCGCGCTTCGCCTTTGGAGCCTGGTGGTCGCGCTACTGGGCCTATACCGATCAGGAACTCGATGAACTGGTTCGCGGCTTCCGTGAAAATGACACGCCCCTGGACGTCCTCGTCATCGATATGGACTGGCACACCAGCCAAGGCCAGCTTGAGGCCGCCGGTGAGAAGGACCAATCCGGCCAGTTGCTCGGATGGACCGGCTATAGCTGGAACAAGCTGCTCTTTCCCGATCCCGATCAGTTTCTAGCCCGCCTTCATGCTGAAGGGCTGAAGGCCACGCTGAATCTGCATCCTGCCTCCGGCGTGCAGCCCTGGGAGACGGCTTATCCCGCCATGGCGCGGGCTATGGGCATTGATCCGGCAACCCGCAAATATGTGCCCTTTGATATCACGGACAAGAAGTTTGCCACCAACTACTTGAATCTGCTCCACCATCCGCTGGAAAAGCAAGGCATCGACTTCTGGTGGCTCGACTGGCAGCAGGAGTCGGAGACCAGGCTCGCCGGCGTCAACCCCACCTGGTGGCTGAACTACGTGCACTTCACCGATCAACAGCGCGAGGGAAAGCGTCCCTTGCTCTTTCATCGCTGGGGTGGACTCGGCAATCACCGCTATCAGATTGGCTTTTCAGGCGACAGCGTCTCGGTATGGGATTCGCTGGCCTTTCAGCCCTGGTTCACGGCTACCGCGGCCAATGTGGGCTATGCCTATTGGAGCCACGACATAGGCGGCCATATGCCCGGCTCCGTCGATCCGGAGCTTTTCACGCGCTGGGTGCAGTTTGGGGCTTTCAGTCCGATTTTGCGCACCCACACCACCAAGAATCCCGACAGCGAGCGCCGCCCCTGGGCTTATCCCGAGCCCTTTTCCTCGGTTCTGCGCTCTGTCTATCAACTCCGCTATGCGCTGCAGCCCTATATTTATACTGAAGCGCGCAAGACCTACGACACGGGCGTATCCTTCCTGCACCCGCTCTACTACGACTGGCCGGAAGAAGATCAGGCATACCAAAGCAAGAGCGAGTACGTTTTTGGCGATCAGATGCTCCTCGCGCCGGTCATTGCTCCCGCCGACAAGTCTTCAGGACTGGCTACGGAGAAGCTCTGGCTGCCGCCCGGTGAGTGGATAGAAACTTCCACCGGCAAACATCTCCGTGGCGGCGTTACGGTGGAGCGCAGCTTCTCTATCGAGCAGATTCCTGTCTATGTGCGTCCCGGCGCCATCATCCCCATGCAGCCGCCCATGCTCTACACCGGCGAAAAACCGGTAGATCCTCTCATCCTCAACATCTGGCCTCTGACACCGGAAACCACGTCGAGTTATTCGGTTTATGAAGATTCCGGCACCGGGGTCGAGTATCAAAAGGGCGTCTTTGCCCGCACGCCGATCAAAGCCGAGCAATCCGGTGACACATTGCAAGTGGAGATTGGCCCCGTGCAAGGCACTTATCCCGGAATGCCTCTTGCGCGCGGATTTGAATTGCGCCTGCCTGCCGATTGGCCACCGCAACTGGTCACCGTAAACGGCACTCCGCTGCCGCACGCCGGCATCGCCGGTAAAAGCGGGTGGCGCTTCGAGGGCAATACCCTGACCACTGTAATTCCCATCGCCAACCGCGGCGTGGCTTCCAAGGTGAAAGTGGAGGTGCGTCGAGCTTCTGGGTTGACAGCGCGCCGGGACGAGTTGGATGGATTTGCCGGCTCCATTACCCGGTTGCGTGGCGCTTATGATGCCATGCACCAGACCTCACCCGTCTCCGATCCTCCCGACGCTTTGGTCGATGCCCTGCAAACCGGAGACCGGCTGAGCTACCATCCGGAAACCGCGCAGGCGGAAATTGCCCGCTTCCGTCAGACGCTTCCTCAGGCGCAGGCCGCCGTTGCTCACATCGGCGCAATTTTTGACAGTATTTTGGAGGAGCATCTTCGCCTCTACTCCCCGGAAAGATGGCTGCCCGGCGGCTTGAATATGACGGCGTTGAAGCAAACCCGCACTGAAGCCATGACCAGGGCGCTCAAGCTGGCAGATGATGCGGGAAGGTAGATTCTTCAGGTCTTCCGCAAAAAACCAAGACGGTCTTTCATCAAGTCAGGCGCGCTCTAGAGGCTGCGGGGTGGATCGTACTGGACCATTATTTTTCAACGGTAATCTTACTGTGGTAACTTTTCAACGCCAGCGAATAGTTCTAATATTTCTCTGCCGTTATGAATGTAAGCGCCTTAGCCAGATGCTTGTCAATGATTTAAAGGAGGCTTGGCTAAAGATTTCCAGCTGGCGTAGAAAGCGATCAAATTCAATACATTGTCTCGGCAAGTAATCTTTGAAGCTTAGTATTTCGACTGAGGCTCACTTTGTCTTAATAAGCATGCGTTCATACGTTTCACCGGGCTATGGTTCATTATCGCTTGCGCTTCTTTCTCACCTTTCTTTGATTATTCAATTTTTGATAACTAGCGAAATCTGCGGTCAAGGGTCCGATGATTATCCCAACAGCCCACCTTGTACGGCCTTTATACCGGCGTCATACTGCGAAAAATGCTCAAAATATTGAGTGATTATAGCGCCTTGTGTGATGTAAAGGAGAATTCATGTCTCAGCAGTGCCTCCCCGTTTGCGAGCGCTCGCGCTCTCATCGTCTGAGCGGGTACTTTATAGTACTCGCAGCTCTGTTTCTAACCCTCGTTTCCGCAAGCGCTAACGCGCAAGCGGCGTGCAACGTTGTTTACACAATTTCACCGCAAAATACCAGCGCTTTCGGCGCGGCGCTTACAATCCA
>JBEKDN010000097.1:0-14638 GCA_050014335.1 Occallatibacter sp.
CGCTGGCGCCCTTGGAAACCTGGATCGACGCTGTTGAAATGGATTGGCTGGCGGCCGCCACCTCGCCCGCGATGCCGCGAATATCGGAGACCGTCTGCGTCAGTCCGCTGACCATCGCCGAGAGCGCCTGCATCAGCTTGTCCTGCGGCGAACGCTCGCGAATAGTGACCGTCAGGTTGCCGTTGGAGATCTCTTCGGCCGCCGCGGTAATGTCGTTCATCGCCGTGACCAGCGTGTTGAGATTGTTCTTGATCAGGTTGAAGTCGCCGTAATAGGTGTCGGTGATCGGCGGAGGATTGTCTCCTTTGCTGATCAGTTCCACATATTTAGCCGAGACATTCAGCGGGTTGATCACGGCTTCCAGAACGCCATTCACGCCGCGCACAATCTCCGCATACGCGCCGTTGAACTGATCGTGCTTGCCGCGCTCGGTCAGGCGGCCTTCCTTGGCCGCATCGGTCAGTCTCGCCAGTTCTTTTTGCAGCCCTTGCAGTACGATGGCCACATTGTTGATCGCCTGCTTCATCTTCTCGTGATCGCCCTTGTATGTGTGCGCGATCAGCTCGTCGATCTTGCCGTTGGAAACCTGCGCCAGAATGCGGTTGCCCTCGCCGATGGGAAGAAGAATCGCGTCCAGCATCACGTTCATGCCGCGCACAATCTCCGCATACGCGCCCTGGAATTGCTCCGGCTTGCCGCGCTCGCTGAGCTGTCCTTCCTTTGAAGCGGCTTCCAGCCGCGCCAGTTCCTTCTGAAGCCCTTGCAGCACCACTGCCACATTGTTGATCGCCTGCTTCATCTTCTCGTGATCGCCCTTGTATGTATGCGCGATCAGCTCGTCGATCTTGCCGTTGGAAACCTGCGCCAGAATGCGGTTGCCCTCGCCGATCGGCAGCAGAATCGCGTCCAGCATCGTATTGACGCCACGCACGATTTCCGCATACGCGCCCTGGAATTGCTCGGGCTTGCCGCGCTCGCTGAGCTGTCCCTCGTGAGAGGCCTGTACCAGGCGCGCCAGTTCCTTTTGCAGGCCTTGCGTCACCACCGCGACGTTGTTAATCGCGATCTTCATTTTTTCGTGATCGCCTTTATAGGTCTGGGTAATCAGTTCGTCAATCTTGCCGTTGGAAACCTGCGCCAGAATGCGGTTGCCCTCGCCAATCGGCAGCAGAATCGCGTCCAGCATCTCGTTGACGCCCTGCAGCATCTCGCGATGCGCGCCGTTGAAAAGCGTCGCCTTGGCGCGCTCGGTGAGCCGCCCCTCTTTGGCCGCGTCCACGAGCCGCATGATCTCCTGCAGGATCAGTGTTGAGTCGTCCTCTTCGACCGCGGGCGCTTTGCTCTTGATCTGATCGCGAACCGGCTGTGCGCCGTTTCCGCGACTGTTCCCGTGACCGTTTCCATTTCCATTTCCGGAGCCTGCGCCGCGCAGCTTCCGGCCTTCCGTTACCAATGCAGTTGGCATGAAATTCGCCCTCTCTTTCGCCCGCCTTCGTCTTCTTTCTTGTTCGTTGCTTGAACAGCGCGGAACACGAGAAGCACGAGGCCGAAGCTGGTTGAATCGTTATCGGATGGGCGCTGGTTCCGCTGGATCGAGGAACCGCGCCGACGAGGCCCTGGTTGGTCTGGCCAGTTGCGAAGGTCTTCTAATTGGGGCGCGCGCCCTCCCGCGGCCGCGGATTGGCCGCCGGCCTGCCGCGCGGCCCATGCGCCACCGTGCGCACCGCGTCCTGCACCAGCCTCTCCGGGTCCAGGATCGGCGCCACCACGCCGTTGCCCAGAATGGTTGCGCCGCTCACCACCTGCACATGCCGGTAGAAGCGGCCCAGGTTCTTGATCACCGTCTGGCAGTCGCCCAGCACTTCGTCCACTACAAATCCGTAGCGTCCGGCTTCGGTTTGCACAATCATGATCTGCTCGATCTCGGGGCGCGGGCTGCGAATATTGAAGTGCTCGCGCAGGCGAATGTAAGGAATCAGATCGCCGCGCACGTGAGCCAGATGCTTGCCGTTGGCCGCTTCCACATCGGCCCCGGTCAGCTCCACGCACTCCTGCGTATTGGCCAGAGGCAGCACATAAAAAGCCTCGCCGATTCTTACCAGCAGGCCGTCGATGATGGCCAAAGTCAAGGGCAGGCGCAGCGTGACGCCGGTCCCCTCGCCCGGCTTGCTGGCCACTTCGATCGACCCGCGCAGACTATCCACCTTCTGCCGCACCACGTCCATGCCCACGCCGCGCCCGCTCACATCGGTGACCTGCTTGGCCGTCGAGAAGCCCGGCTGAAAGATGAAGGAGAAAATCTCCTGCTCGCTGAGCTGGGCATTTTCCGTGGTCAGCCCGCGCTCGATGGCGCGGCTGCGCACCGCCTCGGCATCAATGCCGCCGCCGTCGTCCGAGACGCCGATCAGCACGCTCGCGCCCGAGTGCCGCGCCGAAAGATGGATATTCGCCGTCGCATGCTTGCCCCGCGCCTCGCGCAACTCCTTGGATTCGATGCCGTGATCCATGCTGTTGCGGATCAGATGCATCAGCGGGTCGCTCAACTGATCGATGACGGTCTTGTCGAGTTCGGTATCGGCGCCTTCCAGAGTCAGTTCGACATCCTTGCCCAGATCGCGCGCCAGGTCATGCACCAGGCGGCGGAACTTCTCAAAGGTGGCGCGAATCGGCATCATGCGGATGTTCATCGAGTTCTCGCGCAGAGACGACGTCAGCCGCTCGATTTCCTCGGAAACCACGGCAATCTCCGCATCCTCGCAGCGGGCCGCCAGTTCGCTCAGCCGCGCCTGCACCGTCACCAATTCGCCCACCAGGTTCACAAACTGGTCCAGCTTGACGGCCGGCACCCGCAGGCTCGTGGCTGTGTCGGGCAGGTCGTAATCGCGGCGTCCTCCGCGCGGCGTGCGTTTATCGGCCAGGGCGCGCGCGGTCAGCTCGGCGGCAGTGAGCGCCGCCGCCGGCAACGCCTGCTGTGCCGCGCCTGCCATGCTCTCCGCCGAGGCAGCGGCCGCCTCGATCGTCAACTCGCAAACGTCCTCGACAAAAATGAAAACATCGCGGATGGCGTCGCGCCCGGCCGTTGTGGCCAGAACCATCTCCCAATGGATGTAGCACCGCTCCGGGTTCAACTCGTCCAGCGGCGGCACCGAATTCATGCTGGCGCGCACTGAGAGGCCGCCCAACTGCCGCAGCTCCCGCACCAGCAGCAGCGGGTTCGCGCCGTTCAACATGAACTCCGGGCCGGGAGCAAAGTGAATCGCCCACTCCTGCAACTGGCCCGCGGGCAACTGGCCGCTGGCAGGCTCGGAATCGGTTTGGCCGTTGGATACAGCCGGACTGGTTTTTGCTTTGCCCGACGCTTTCTCCGGCTTTCCCGTCAGGTGGCGCACCTTGGACAGAAGCTCCGCGCAAACCGCGGGATCGGCCACCGCGGCTCCGCCCGCGCCCTCTTCCAGCATCGCCCGGATCTGATCGAGCGCCGATAGCGTCATATCCACCAGCTCCGGCGAGACGGCAAGCCGCCCGTTGCGCACCTCGTCAAAAGCCGTCTCCAGATTGTGCGTGAAGGTGGCCATATCCTCGAAGCCAAACATGGCGCCCGAGCCCTTGATCGTATGCAGGCCGCGGAAGATGCGCCCCACCAGCTCCATATCGCCGCGGTTGCCATTCAACTCCAGCAGCGCAGACTCGAGATCGACCAGAATCTCGCGCGCCTCTTCTCGGAAGCTCTGTTTGAATTGATCCACCTTGGCTGCGGCTGACAATGGCTCTCCCCCACTTGCTTTCCCGATGAGTTACTCTGTTTCGGATGGAATCGTGAATCTCGGAATGCCCGCATGGGCCAGCGCATCCCAGGCCGGCTCCGGCATTTCGCCCTCGAACGCAAACGCCACGCCCGCGTTCTTTGCCTCGCGCTCGGCCGCCCAAAGCAACTGCGCCGCCGTCACATCCAGATCGGTTGCGCCCGCTTGCCGCACTCGCACTGGTTTACCGGCCTGAATTGCTTGCGCCAGCAGCGCCTTCAACTCCGCCGCGCCGCCAATGTCGATTGTGCCTTCCAGGCAAATCAGGCTCCGCTGTTCCTCGTGTTCGAGCGTTATACCCACGCGCCCCTCCCGATTCCGAATCGCCGCTGCGCGGACGCTCGCACGCGCGATTCCTGTGACTGCGAACGTGATTGCCGATTCCTATAGCGGAAAAATATGTGCCGGCATTCACTGAGCAATTCGAGAGTCGAATCCATTCAGATAGGTATTGGATAGATCCAATAACTCTTGCGCTGCTGGACGTGCGTACGAGTCTCAGATTCCTTATCGGAGAATTAGTCGGAGAGATGCAACTCCCAAAGAATCCCGCAGACCGTTTGTCTGGGATTTCCCAATAAAAATCGGCTCTCCCAATCCGGGAATCACGGACTGAGACAACGCGTTAAACTCCTCTATCTTTTTGCCGATAAAACACAAGATGAATAAATTCCAATGGGAGACAGCGCAATGGCCTTGATGACATGGAATGGCAATAAATACTCCGTCGGCGTGGAGGAAGTGGACAATCAACACAAAACACTGATGAATATTCTGAATGAGTTTCATGCGGCGACATTGAAGGGCAAGGCAAAGGAAATCGCCGCTACGTTGATTCCCAGACTGATCGCATTGGCAAAGGAGCATTTCTCCGCCGAGGAGAAGCTGATGGAGTCGATCCATTTCTCCGGCCTGAACGCGCACCGCGCCAAGCACCTGGAGTTGGCCGCAAAGATAGCGGAGTTTGCCGTGCGCCATGAGAAGGGCGATCCAACCGTATATTTGGAGGCTCTGTACTTTGTGCGCGACTGGCAGCACCAGCACATGCAAGTCGAGGACCAGGAGTATGCCGCATGGCTCAAATCTCACCCTGCGCGCCAGTTGGTCGCGTAGGCATCACGGCCACTCCGGCATCCGCTAACCTTCCGCGACTAGCTGCCGATGAACGGGCTGTGACTCCATAGCTTGAATGCAAGCGGACGAAATATTCCGCACGGCGCTCTGGATTCCGCAAGACGCAACAATCCGCACCGTGAGGAATTTCGATGGCTATGAAGATTCTCGTCGTAGACGATTCAATCACGATGGTGATGAGCCTCAAGACGACTCTCGCAATGAATGGCTTTGAAGTGGAGACGGCCAACAACGGCCAGGTCGCGCTGGACAAGTTATATGCGGGCGTCAAGCCCAATCTGATTCTTACCGACATCAACATGCCGGTGATGGGCGGCCTAGAGTTGATCGGCAAGCTGCGCGCCATTCCCGGCATGAAGTTCGTGCCGATTCTCACTCTGACCACGGAGAGCGACACCGCCAAGCGCGACGAGGGCAAGCGCGCCGGCGCCACCGGATGGATCGTCAAGCCGGTCTCTGGCGACGACTTGATCAAGGTCATCCGTAAGGTTCTGCCGGGGGCTTGAAATCATGGCGACTGCCACATACCAGACTCGAAATCCTCCCGCGCGCGCCTGCGATCCTCCCGCCGCGCCCGAAGTGGCCGAGGGGCTGCGCAAGCAAGCTAACTTTCGCTTGCGGGCGGCCTTCAGGCGTCTGATGTTCTCCCTTCTGTTTAATACAGCGTGCATCGCCGCGCTTTGGTGGACTGGCGCCTATCCATTTTCCTGGTATCCCGATCATCCCAGGCTTTACGTCTCGGTGATGTGTTTCCTGCTCCTCCTGCTGCCCCAAATCTTTCTTGCGCTGCTGAATTGGAAGCAGGCCCGCCGCGGCATTGCCGATCTTGGGATTGCGGGAACATTCAACAAAACCCAGCTGGCGGTTGTGAAAAAGCGGCGAACGACCGTTGGAGAGGAACTGAAAGACTCCCAGCCTTACATCGACGTCATGCACAATCAGATCGGCGATTCGCTGGCCGAATCCGAGCGCGCCGTCGTCGAGGTCATCGAACAGATCAGCACCCTCAACGCCAAGGCCGGCAAGCAGCGCGAGCACATCGCGCTTTCGATTCAAAGCGGCAAGGAACTGACTGAGAGCACCCGCGCCCGCGTCGAGAATAATCGCCAGATCATCGGCGCAATCGAAATGCAGTTGGAAGAGCAGGACAACGAATTCCGATTCAACTTCGAGCGCATCCAGGGGCTGGCAGGCGGCATTGGCGAACTGACCCCGCTCATCAAAGTCATCACATCGATTGCGCAGAAAACCAGCCTGCTGGCGCTGAATGCGGAGATTGAAGCCGCCCACGCGGGCGCGGCCGGCAGCGGCTTTGCAGTGGTGGCGGGCGAGGTGCGCAAACTGGCCGAGCTATCCACGCAGGCGGCCGCCGACATTGCCGCGAAAATCCGCGCAACCTGCAAGAATGTCGAGGAGGAGTTGACTCAGGCCCGCGCTTCGCTTGAAGAGCATGAGGCCAACGATGTGCTGAAGACGCTGGTTACAGACCTGGAGCACATGCAACGCGACTTCAACAGCAACAGCGAACTGCTGCTGGACGTAATTACCGAAGTGGACGCCAATTACGCGGAGAGCGTTGACCGGCTGACGCACGCGCTGGGTCACATTCAGTTTCAAGACGTAATGCGGCAGCGCATGGAACACGTGCAGGTGGCGCTTAACGAAATGCGCGACCACATGCAATATATGTCTGAAAGGGCATTCGATTTTTCCTGGGATGGAGAATTCGATCGTCACTTCATGGAGATGCTTGAGGCCCACAAAAGCCGCTACCGGATGGCCAGCCAGACTGTCACGCATCTGGGCGTGGCCGGCGGCGGCGCCCCCAGCGCGGCGCATGAGCGTCCGGCCATCGAATTGTTCTGAGCCGTGGCCCACTCGACCCGCAATCGCAAGTTTTCCACCGTGCGCTGAAACGATTCGCAATCTGTCCGCACTATACCTGTGCGGGCGAGAAGAGTTCGAGTACTCCGCTGACATCACAACCGACCGATCCGCGCATTCCTTGAGGTACCTTGATGACTTCCCCAGACCACAAAACCGCCGTCATGGACGCCGCCCGCCAAGCGGAGCATCCATCGCTGCTGCCCACCATTCTTTCCTGGTGCGAGTGGCCAGCGGCGGGTTCCACGGCGGGGATGCCGGCCTGGGGCGGCGCGCGCGCGGAGCGAACGGAGATCGAAAACTTCGCCCTCATCTCCCTTCCCATCGGCAAGATCAAACTGGCTATCAATCCTCTGCGCTCGTTCACCTCTTCAGCGCCCACGGAGTTGACTCAGGCGGAGTTGCATCGCCTCTACGCCAACACATCGGTTCCGCGGCATCGCTATCTGGCGCCCGCGCTGGCCGCCGCCGCCGCATCCGCTGAACTGGCCCCGCATCCCGCAAAATGGATTCCCGGCATCTCGGAGGACGATCTCCCGAGCGTGGTGGATGCCTGGCTCAAGACCAATGGCAATACCGATTATGAGCAATTGCACTGCATCGGATTGGAGCCGAAGAGTGCGCGCCTGACCGCCGTCTTTGCCTTGAAAGAGGGTCGCGGCTACCTCGGCGGCCCCAGCACAACCGGCAGCAGAGAGTATGTTGCCTTCTGGGCCGATTGGGGCTCTGGATTTCAGTACGAGGGTACAACTTCGGTTGCGGTGCATGACTTCCGTTGCCTTCCACCCGCTGGTTTGGAATACAGCGTCTCGCTGCCCATCGATTTGCGCTCTCGCCTGCGGCAATGCGGCGCGGAAGCAAAGACGGCGCCAAATACCGTAAAAGTCCGCGCCGTGCTGAGCTGGAACACCCCGCCTTCCACCACCGATCGCAAAGCTCCGGTCGTGTGGGGCGACAGCATGGAGAGCCGGATTCCGCTGCCGTCCGCGCGCGAGATTTGCGCGGAAGCTCAGCCCTCGGATGCCGCCGCAGGTGAATCGGAGATGGTAAGAATGGGCGGCGGATGGATCGTCAACGAAGCCATTCATGCCTTGAACAGCAACGCCCTCGGCCCTTATGCGGGGCTCACCGTTGCGCTGGATAATGCAAGTGCCGGCGCGACCGCCCGGGATCGGAATTTCACAATTCACACAACGGACATCGACGGTCGCGGTTGCGCGTTTACGTTCTATGTCTGGAATCGCGGCAACGCAAACCCAAGTGCAAGATTCGATTTCAAGCGCGCGACCGGCAAAACTTGCCCGCGCGTCGCCGGTTTACAGGATTGACTGGCTTCCCCCAGAAGCAGACGGAGTTCGTTTAACCAGACGAGGTCCGTCTGCACGCCAAAAGAGAATGAGGAGTTTGGAAATGATTGGAACAACTTTTGTTTTTGGTTTCGCTTTGTGTGCTTTGGCTATCTGGCGGGTCTCGCATCTGCTGGCCAAAGAGAATGGGCCCTGGGATCTGATTGCGCGCATGCGCGAGGCGATGGGTTCAAACGTCATGGGCCGCCTGATGGATTGCTTCTACTGTTTGAGCTTTCTGGTTTCTCTCGCTCCCGCTCTCTGGCTGAGCAGCACCCCGGCGGGATTTCTGCTGCACTGGCTCTCTCTTTCCGCAGTGGCTTGCCTGGTTGAAAGAGCCACGCAGAAGGGCCAAGGCGCGCTGCGTGTCGCGCCGGTTTCAAGTTCCTATCTGGACAAGGTAATTCGAGGATTGTGACAAGGAGTGTGAGGCGATGCAACTGACAAGAAAATGTGCTGAGGCGGACGTTAAAAAGTACGGCCAGCGGAATGAAGACTGGCCGGTGTGGACGAGCGCCCTTCTGTGCACCTTCTTTCCGCATCGCCGCTCGAAGCTCTACAACGGCGCCGCCGAAGATTCATCGCATTCCCATATCTCCGCGCATCGCTTTGCGCAGACCGGTTTGCGCCGAGCTTCGGCAATGCATGAAACCCGTGACTATCTTGCGCGGCCCACCGTGGATGAGCGTCCCAATTTGAGTTCGGTCAGCTCGGAGACTTTGAATTCGAGCGGATCGAAGCACAGTTTTTCCTGGGGTATTCCCGGGATTTGCCTGGCCTTTCTTTTGCTGGCCTGGCTGTTTTTACTCTGAAAGGGCCGCAACAGACCCCAGTTATTGATCCGGCCGTTTTCATCCCCTGTCCTTCACGTTGCAAATGTTCAAAAGGATAGGTCGCCCAATTCATCGTCTTTTAAGGGCCGGATCAATAAGTTACACCGAAAGGAGAACCGTTCCATGCTATGGCCTACAACAATCCGGATTGACAGCCACTGGAACCGCGCCGAGCAGCGCCCCGCTTCTCTGACGCAGCCCAAATCCGCGGTCGTATTGGCATGGCCCGGGCAAAGAACAAGCTATCAATCATCCTCGGCGCAATCGGGCGAGACTGTCCACAGCGCCGCGGCAAGATCCAGCCTCAGCGGAACGCCTGCCACACACCCGCGCGGCGAGGGCCCGTTGAGGGTGCGATGAGTTCCACGCCCCATCCCCTGGGCACTCCGCGCGGCTCAAGCGCGCGGCGGCCAGCGCGCCTGCCCGCGCGCCCGCGCACTTTTCATGCTACTGACCGCTCCGCAATGCTATACTTTGGTCCACCCAGGTTAGCGGAGTTTTCATTGCAATTTCACTCATTCGACGCAGGTTACGTAGATAACCTCTGTGCCGGTGACCACCGGACGCAGGAGCATTTTGTAGGCTATTTTTCTACCTTGCTCCAGCTCAAACTACGCTCCCGCTTGCAGTCGCCGCAAGCCATTGAAGATGTGCGCCAGGAGACTTTTGCCCGCGTCTTTTCCGTGCTGCGCAAAGATGGCGGACTGCGCCAGCCGGAGCGCTTGGGCGCCTTTGTCAATACGGTTTGCAATAACGTGCTGATGGAGCATTACCGCGCAAAAAGCAGCGGAGAGACGTTGGATGTGGATGACCGGCCGGAACTGGCTGACAAGAGCGCCAGCGCGCTGGACATTGTTTCCGCGCGGCAGGTCAAAGACAAAGTGCGTGAGATTCTGCTCGGTTTGCCTCCGCGTGACCGCTTGCTGCTCAAGGCGGTTTTTCTCGACGAGCGCGACCGAGACGAAGTTTGCGAAGAGTTCGGCGTCGATCGCGACTACCTGCGCGTCATGCTGCACCGCGCCAAACAGGAGTTCAAGTCGGAGTATATAAAGCAGATGGGAAGCCAGATCGTGTTGAGCGCAAATGCCTGATCAACGACTTTGTAACGTTTTGCCGCGGGCGGTCACTATCCAGAGTTAGACCGAACCGGGTTTGACTTTATTGAGGAAGAATTTTATGGATCATAAGGAAGCTGTACAACAGATGGCCGCGGAGCGCTACCTCCTGGATGAGATGACGCCGGACGTCCGCGAAGCTTTTGAGGCGCACCTTTTTGATTGCGCCGAATGCACTCTGGATCTGCGCGCCGGAGCCACGTTTGTGGCTGAAGCCAAGGCGCAGTTGCCTGGTCTCACCGCCAGCGTTCCCGCTCGCTCACGCCAGCCCAAGGCAAAGCGGCAGTGGTGGCTGGGCTGGATGCAGCCGGCCTTTGCAGCGCCCGCTTTTGCCACGCTGCTGCTGGTTCTGGGCTATCAGAATTTCGTCACCTATCCCGCCCTGCGCCAGACCGCAAGCCAGCCGCGCCTCCTGCCCTGGGCCCCGCTGCATGGAGACACCCGCGGCGCGGCGCTGGCTCTTACCGCCGATCGCGCGCACGGCCTTGCGCTGCCGGTGGAACTGCCCGCCCAGCCAAGCATCGGCGCTTACGCTTCTTACTCGATCGATCTCTACGATCCAGCAGGCAAGCTTCTCTGGACCGGCTCGGCCCCCGCCGCCGCAAATGACTCTGGAGAGTCCCAGCGCCTTTCCCTGGTAATTCCTGGTGCAATGCTGCGGAACGGTGGATATACTGTAGCCGTCTCCGGTATTGCCGCTCATGGAGAGCGAAGCGAAATCGACAAGTATGTCTTCGATCTGCGTATGACCGATTGACACGCCTGCAAAATCCAAAAGTATCTCCCCCGAACTAACCCAAGGAGAGGTGAAAACAGTTATGTCTGAAGTAACGGAACGGCGCCACATTTACCATGCGGAAGCAACCGCGCTCGGGGGACACCTAACTCTTCCGCTCCCGCATCAGGTCGAGTTTCAGGCCCACACAAAACTCGCGGAACAGGGCGGATATTTCAGCCAGCGCTCTGAAGGGTACCGGCTGCAATCGGTGCTCTCATTCCGCTCCGCCTACTCGCATGTGGCGGGCAACCGCAACTGCAAGCCGCACGGGGGATGGCATACGCTGACCACCACGGTGGTTGAAGGATTGAATGTTCTGGAAGTGCTCACAGCCGACCGCGTGGTAGGCCAGACCATCACCGAACACCCGCTGGATGGCCACGTGCCTTCGATCTCTTTCCTGGGCACGCACTTTGAAAATCTGCGCATCTGCGGACACCGGGTTGAGTTGGATATGGACTACGAGATCTTTGGACCCAGGCCGGCGGGCGATGCGCCCTACACCACGGACGCGGGCTTTGTGGGCCGCGTCAAAAGCCAGTATGACCGCATCCGCCAGCACAAAGAGCTTCCGATAGAGTTGAAGGAACGATACAATCAACTATCCTCGACTCTTGGCGCTTCGGAGGCAGCCGAATGTTCATTGGTCAACCAGGCCGCTGGTGGTTACCCTGGCAAGACCTTTGGCCACGTGATCACTATCCCCGACTTCGGGACCATCACTCTGGGCAAATTGACGGTGAAGCACGAGGAGCCGCACGAGAAGACCGGCGCGCCCAAGAGAACCACCTTCAATCTGAAAATGATCGAACTCAAGCTGGGATGCATCATCGAGGGAATGATCGTGATCGGCGGTGGTACTTCCAACGGAACGCCAGGATAATCACTCGAACGATATTCGAGAGTGTCCGTCGGACAAATGAGAAAATCTCCAGTCTGGCGGACATTCGGAAATTGTTTAGTACCAAACAGCGTGGTTTCCATTTTCTGCCACTGCTCAGCTTTCCGGCACTTATACTCTTCCTGCTCATCCCTCTTCAAGACACCCGACCCATCAGTGCGCAAGCTGCGTATGACCATGTTTGGAAACTCTACTTGCGCGGCAGATTGTCTGATAGCCAACAAGAGGCCGAACAAGGGTACCAGCATTTCCGCTTTTTAAACCCCGAGTGGGCGGCGAGATTTCAACTTCTTGAAGCCGAGGCAATGGTGCGGCGTGGTACCTATGACGACGCGTTAGCTCTTCTCGCAAGCTACCACCCAGACTCCAACCATCCGGATGAAATTGTCCGCGAGTTGGAAACAGAGGGCAGCGCCCTGACCCGGCAGCATGAGTTATCCGCTGCCGATCAAAAACTCGCGCAAGCGGACAACATCTGCAAGATGGCCAACCTCCCGTCTTGCGGGTATGTGCTCAGGTCGCGGGGTATCTTAGCAGTGTTGCAAAACCGGATCCCCGAAGCGAATCAGCTTCTTGTTGAGTCCCTTGCCTTCGCAAATACTCATCAAGACCGATTCCTCGAAGCAAACGCATCGTTGACCTTGGGGTGGACTGCTCTTCAAGTTGGTCATTTTGACGAAGCGATGGATTGGTCGTGGACCGCATATCGAGCTTCTGTCTCGTCAGGGGCAGAAGGCTTGGCGGAGGCGGCTTTAGGCAATCTAGGTTGGGCCGATTTCCAATTGGGAGATGATGAGAGGGCATTGGAACAGTTTCTCAATGCAGAGGCAACAGCCGCAAAACTCGGTGATATTCGTAATGAACTCAAGTGGATAAGTAACGCCGGCTACGTCTATCACGACACCGGCGACACGGCCCGTGCCACCCAATCCTATCGTCAGGCTCTAGATCTAGCAAGGCAAATCGATAGCAAAGAAGACATTGCAAACGCGCTGGAAGATCTGGCGCTGGCTTCTGTGGATACTGGAAATCTGAATGAAGCAAGCACCTACCTCGATCAAGTAACCCCGATGGAGAACGCGGGCAACCTGCGCCTGAGCGCGTATGTGACGCTGACGCGAGGAATGTTGGCCGCCGCTCGTCACCAGGACCAGCAAGCAGAGACATTCTATCGCTCAATCCAGGACAATCCGGCAAACCCAACTTCTTCGCGCTTGTCCGCCGGAACCGAATTGGCCAAGCTCTACGAGCGCCAGGGCAAGGCTAGTGAAGCGGAGCGAATCTACAAAGCCACGCTGACCACCTTTGAAGCAGCGCGCGCGCAACTCAAGCGCGAAGATTCACGGCTCCCCTTTGCCGCCAACGCCACGGGCATCTACGACAGCTACATTCACCTGCTGGTGACGCAAGGCCGCTCTGAAGAGGCTCTGGCCGCGGCAGACGAGAGCCGCGCGCGCACCCTGGCGCAAGGGCTGGGCATGGCGGAGAGCAATGCCGCTTACCACCCCGCCGCTCTGAACCCGCGCCAGATCGCGCGGAAGACCGGCGCAACTCTGCTCTTTTATTGGCTGGGAGAAAAGCAATCGTATCTATGGGCCATTACGCCGGCCAAGGTCACTCTGATTCCCCTACCCGCACAGGCACTGATTACGGCCCGCGTGGCGCGCTACCGCACAGCGCTGGTTGACGTCGAAGACCCTCTGCAAGACGGCAACGAAGACGGCCGGGAACTGTTCAACCTCCTTGTCGCGCCGGCCGCAAAGCTCATTCAGCCTCATAAGCTCATAATGATTCTTGCCGATGGAACGCTAAGCGAATTGAACTTTGAGACTCTCCTGGCTCCCGCGCAAGCTGCCGCGCATCCCGGCTCCGGCACACACTACTGGATCGAGGACGCAACGCTGCTCTCCGCCCCCTCGCTGGCCATGCTAGCCGCGGCCAAGCCCGCGCGGGCGGCCAGCGGCAAGCTGCTGTTGCTGGGCGCGCCGCTTTCCGCCAGCCAGGATTATCCCAGCCTGCCGCTCTTCGGCCTCGAGATGGACCAGATTCAGAGGCACTTTGCCGCACCGCGCGCGCAGATTTTTACCGGACGGCAAGCCACGCCCGCCGCATATCTAAGCAGCAATCCCGCGCAGTACGCCTACATTCACTTTGTCTCGCACGCCGTGGCCAGCCGCACGGATCCGCTGGATTCGGCGATTATCCTTTCTCGCGGCATGGCTGCTGAAGACTCCTTCAAGCTCTATGCGCGTGACATCATGCGGCATCCCATCGACGCGCGGCTGGTGACCATCTCAGCCTGCTATGGCAGCGGCACCCGCTCCTATGCGGGCGAGGGATTGGTAGGGCTCTCCTGGGCCTTTCTTCGCGCCGGCGCGCGCAGCGTCATCGGCGCGCTCTGGGAGGTCAGCGACGACTCCACTCCGCGCCTGATGGACACCCTCTATGAAGGTCTGGGCAGCGGACAGAATCCCGCCGTCGCCTTGCGCAACGCCAAACTCGGTCTGCTGCACTCGCAGAGCCGCTTTCGCATGCCATTCTACTGGGCGCCCTTTCAGCTCTATTCCCGGCAATAGAACTTCTCCTGCCACCCCGAAAACGCCGCTGATCATCTTTTTGCCAATGGTTTTGCAGACTATTTCCACTCGAGCGCCCACAATAAAATCAGTCGTAAAAACGAGGCCCAAATGACCGCCATCCATTCCCCAATCCGCGCCACATCAGCCTCCCCTTTTTCGTTCCTTCTTCTCCCTTTCTTCGCCAAAAAACCTCGCCCCCCCCACCCCCCCTACCCCTTGGCCGCCATATTTTGAACAAGAATATCTTGCAACTAGCAATATATCA
>JBEKDN010000098.1:0-14549 GCA_050014335.1 Occallatibacter sp.
CTCCGCTGCTGTCGTTTACGCCGTAGGACTGGTTCATGACCGTGTTAGGAGTAGTGCCGCTCTGGTCGCCAAGTCCCATGGAATGTCCTATCTCATGTAGGGCGATTTGTAGGAGCGCGTCTGCGTAGCTTGATAGATTTGGATTCCACGAGGCCGTACCACTCTGCGAGGATGTACTGTTCGGGTTGAAGACTGTCTCTGCGTAGACCATATTTGAGCCACTTGACAGCGAGCAGGTGACAGCTACTTGGTGGATTGTGGGTGTACAGACAAAAGCAGCCGAGTTCCCTCCTACAATCACGGTCGGCGTATTGGCAAACCCATATACGGCGGGATGGCTCGCGTTCGCGGGAAGGATTGAAACGTTTGATCCGTTCGATTGGTTAGCTGTGTTCCATTGCGCTATTGCAGCTACCACTGCCGTGGCCGTGGCAGAGTCGAGTCCGGATGTGCCGTAGTAGATTTTGGAACCCTGCGGCCAGGCGCCATTGGGGTTATAGACCGCCGCGGGGCAATTTTGCGATCTTCCCAAAAGGGCAAAAAACACCAGGCAAAATCCTACTAAGAGGCAGAACGATATCTGCGCTAAGTTCTCTGAAAAACGATTCATTCGTTACCCTCCTTCTTGCAGGCGGTCATCCCTGCAGCAGAGGCGATTGCAGCCCTCGCATCCCTAACTAATTCGTCGGCAGATGCACTTTTCACTGGGTCGGCTGTATGAGAATCGCCATAAGGGTGCGCTTTCCCTGCGCTGAGGGTATCTAGCAGGAGGTTAAAAGTACGCTCTGATCTGGCTTTGAAGTCGCCCGTCTGTGGGATGTAGTTAAGGAATAGTAGATACTTGCCGCCTGGTTGAAAATCAGGAAAATCGAGAGCTATGCCGTAGACCATGCGACCGTTGATTTCAAGCTTTCCTCCGGGCCTTACTACGACGATTTGCTTGCCGTCACTTATAGGGGCCTTGGGCGTATTTTGCAACACCTCCTCGACCTGCATCGTCCACTCGGAATAGACGAATGATTTGTCAGCGGTCATATGGCTCACGCCCTTTACAGGGGTTGCCAGGATTACTGCGTCGGTGAAGCAGGCAAGGTCGACAAGTCTAGTCGGTGGATAGGGGGGTAAATTCGAGTCATGAGAAACACCAGCCTCTTGGTCGCTGTTGCTGGTGATCGTAATGTCACCGGTGGTTTGCGCCAGATGCTCCGCAATCGTCCCTATCTGATTGCTGGAGAATATCTTGCTATGAAACTTCTCCGCATCTTCCGCCTTCAACTGCTGACTATTAGCCTTGCTGGATGAATTCACGATGCACAACAAAACCGTAATCGCGAAAATGACAGTGGTGGGAAAAACGATTCTGGGTCGCTGGAACATGATTTCTCCTTTGTTCGACTGTTGGGGATTGGGTCGTAAGGCTCGGTAGATTTTCCGGCTTCCGAGAGAGCCTCAGGAAGGAGGGCTAGGAATAACTTTGGGAACTATAACATGCTTTTTTGTGGATGACACAGGAACCGTGAATGTAAGTTATTTTTACTGCTTGCCAAATATCGCGCTTCTCATTGGTTGCCTTCTTTCTTGCAGGTGGTCTTACCTGCCGCATAGGCGATGGCAGCTCGGGCATTGATAACCAATTCGTCCGGCGAGGCGCTATTGGCAAGAGCGTATTGGCCCTCCTCTGGGGATCTGCTTTCGCCCCTTTTATATTGATGGGATTTGTCGATTTTTCTAGGATCAAAGGAGAGGTTAAAGGCGCGCCTTGTCCTGACCGCGAAGGCGCCAGTCTGTGGAATATAGGTCAGGAACAAGAGGTATTCCGCATCCGGCTGGAATTCAGGAAAATCCCAAGCTACGCCGTTGACTGTGCGACCGTTGATATAGAGCTTTCCCCCCGGTCGGACTACGACGATCATCTCGCTGTTACCGAGTGGTGCTTTGGGCGTGTCTTGCAACACCGATTGGATGTGCATCGTCCAATCGGAATAAATGAACATATGGTCGGACGTCATGTGGCTGACACCCTTCACGGGAGTGGCGATAACCACTGCGTCCGCATCGCAGGAAAGATCAACAAGCCATTCCGGGGGATAGGCCGGGGCATTAATACCAAAGGCCAAGAGTCCTTCCCGATCGGCATCGCTTGTGACCGTAAAGTCGCCCGTTGTCTTCGAGAGGTACTCAGGTATTGAAGGAACTTGTTCACCGTGGAAGATTTGGCTCTGAAACTTCTCCGCGTCTTCCGCCTTCAACTGCTGACTATTAGCCTTGCTGGATGAATTCACGATGCACAATAAAACCGTAATCGCGAGAATGACATTGGTGGGAAGTAAGATTCTGGGTCGCTGGAACATGATTTCTCCTTTGTTCGACTGTTGGGGATTGGGTCGTAAGGCTCGGTAGGTTCTCCGGCTTCCGAGAGAGCCTCAGGAAGGAGGGCTAGGAATAACTTTGGGAACTATAACATGCTTCTTGTATAAGTGGAAAAATTTGCAATATTTAATTGTATTTGCAGAAACGGGGCATTCTTGCTCCAATTCTGAAACCTGAGACACCACCAAATCTCAACCGCAGTTTCTAAAAACCTTATTCAATTCCCAGCACCTTGACAATCACCCGCTTCCGTCTTTGCCCATCGAACTCCGCATAAAACACCCGCTGCCAGGTTCCCAAATCGAGCCGTCCATTCGTCACCGGAAGCGTAGTCTCGTGATGCAGCAGCAGCGACTTCAAATGCGCATCGCCGTTATCTTCGCCCGTCTGGTGGTGCTTGTAATCGGAACGCGCCGGAGCAAGCTCCTCAAGCCACTTGCCAATATCCTCAATCAATCCGCTCTCCAAGTCGTTCACATAAACCGCGGCCGTAATATGCATCGGAGAAACAAAGCACAATCCGTCCTTCACTCCGCTGCGCCGCACAATCTTCTCAACCTCATCGGTGATATGCACCATCTCGCGCCGCTTCTTCGTCTCAAAAACCAGATACTCCGTATGACTCTTCATCGCGCCCTCCATGCTCAACCTCTCAGACTTACTTCGCTCACACAATCTCAGTTATTCTAAAGTCCAGCCGTGACCGCACTCAAACCAACTTCCGCGCAGCGCCTCCGCCACATGCACGACCTGCTTGCTGCCGCCTACGGCCCGCAGCTTTGGTGGCCTGCGCAAACCCCCTTTGAAGTGATCCTCGGCGCCTATCTCACGCAGAACACCGCTTGGAAGGCCGTCGAGCGCTCGCTGGCCAGTCTCCGCGCCGCGGGAGCGCTAACCATCGAAGGCTTGCGCGCGCTCCCCATCGAAGAGTTAGCGCGCCTTATTCAACCCTCCGGCTTCCACACTCGCAAAGCCCCCGCGCTCAAAGCCTTCGTCGCATTGCTTGACGACGACTTCGCCGGCTCGCTGAAGACTCTCGCCGCCGAGCCGACAGAAACCCTTCGCGTCCGCCTTCTCGCGCTGCCCGGCGTCGGTCCTGAGACCGCCGACGCCATCCTGCTCTATGCCCTCGGCCATCCTGTCCCCATTGCCGACGAGTATCTCCGCCGCATCACCACGCGCCACGGCCTGATCGCGCCCGCGCCAAATCACAATCTAAAGGGTTACAATTCCATGGCCGATCTAACTCGCATGGCCTTTGCCGCCGACGCCTCTGAGACCCGCGTCCAGCTCTTCAATGAGTTTCACGCCCTCACCGTCGCCGTTGGCAAGGCCCATTGCCGCAGAACCGCTCAGTGCCAAGGCTGCCCGCTCGCCGCCGATCCGCATACCACTGGCGACCTGCCGCGCTACCATTGAGTAGGATAAGGTTTGGAGGAAGCGATCCGATGGCAGAATCTGGTTCCACGATGCAATTAACCCGCGCCGCCGATTATGGGGTCCGAGTAATCGTTCACCTGGCCACGCTGCCTGAGCACGAGCGCTCCCTGCTTCCTACTCTGGCCCAAGCCACCGGCGCGCCCAAAAGCTTTCTCTCCAAGGTTCTGCAAGCCCTCTGCCGCGCTGAGTTTATTGTCTCGCGCCGAGGCCACGCGGGCGGATTTCAGATTCTTCCCGCCGGCCGCAAGGCCTCTATCCGACAGGTCATCGAAGCCATCGATGGACCCATCTGCCTCAATCTTTGCCTGGTCTCAGGAAACTCGTGCAGCCGCCAATCCTTCTGCCCATCTCATCCCATCTGGGCACAGGCGCAAGAAGCCATGCTCGGCGTACTCAACTCGGCCTCTGTCGCCGAGTTAGCGGGGCAAACGGTCATATCGCGGGCATAAGTCTCCACCAGAATTGTCCAATACTGCCTGAGAACTTGCCGCTTATTCAGTAAAATAGAACCGCATTTATCGCGATTTCTTTCTCTTGATGAACCCAGCAACATCGCTTGGACACAGGAATTCGACTTCCACCCCATGGTCCGACAACCTTTCAGCCCAGAGCATCCATTTTGAGTCGGTGCCTTGTAATATCGGAGGCCTCTTTGGATGCGCCACCGAAACCGCTACAAATTTTCTGTCTGCATGATCGAAATCAATCAGGCCCGTATCGTCCGGAAACTCTACATAGCCGCGGTCTGAGTGCTTTTCGATTCGAATTTGCGCTACGAATTGAGGGTTTCCCAGGTTCTGAAGTAACCACTTCAAGAATGCGTCGCCAACTCGGTTGCCCGTGTTTGGTTTTGTCTTCTGGCCATATTCACGCAAAATTTCAAACCCATCGTCAAGAACAATACAACCGCCTTTCCGAAGACGCTCAAGCCGTTCAACACAGGCAATAATGCCCTCGGGGGACACATTATCATGCTGTTCATTCGCAACAAGTAAGACATTTGTATCAACGACTGCATGACAGCCTGCTTTCACGTTCTGGCCCCCTGCATTTTGCGACGCTGAGCAGCAATCGTTCGCGCTGAGAGGTCTCCCATTTGGTCCCCAAAGAAATCCGCCGGCCAATTGTTGATCTCTCCAAAAAGATTAAGATCAAGTGATTCAAGAACAGCCCCATCTTTGGTGTTTCGGCAAAAATAAACCGCAACTTCGCTCGGCTTAATTGCCTCCTCGGCGATTCTTCGTTGAAGCCTCGTCAAAAAGTGCTCCGAATGGCTTTCGACAATCAACTGAACATTCCTGGCTGCAAAGTCCTGATAGGCCTGAACAGACGAGATAAGGACATCTGCCAATACCGACTGGACCTGCGGGTGAAGGTGTATCTCCGGCTGCTCCATCCAGACTGTTGAATTCGGGGGGCAATAAAAAGCTTGGACGAGTGCCGGCAAGACCTGCGAAACTCCAAAACCTACGTCTGTGATCTTGACTTCTGGCGACCAAGCATTGGTCTTGATAAGAACTTCGAATTCTTTTCTACCCTCTGCAACTGGTTTGACCGCGAATCTGTGAATTACATTCATTTCAATAAGCCATTGCGCAACAAATTCAGCGAATCCCTTAGTCGGCCTTTTCCATCCACGGTTCAGCTTCCTGCCATCCTGCTGCGCGGCTAAGATGGCCGCCACGGCATACTGTCCCCTCTGCCCAACATCCTCGGGGGTGTCCCCCGACCATTGGTATATTCTTCTCGGGTGCTCACGCAAGGGACCCAAATAGCTTATACCAGCTAACATTCGCTCTGTTTGAAGAGCAAAATCCGCGAGAAACCCCGCATTTTGGTACCTGGAAATGCTGGTCTCGGAAACCCTATAGAACTTTTCCGGTTCGCTTAAGTCCCATCTTCTTCCTGTCGCTTGGCCGACAAATCTGTAAGCCTCGGATGTCAACCCCCATTTGCCGCCGCCGTTGAGTTTGTGCTGAATATCAAGAACTGATTTCGCCCCATCAAGCAGACCATACTCAAATCCTCGAATCTCCGGCTGCTCCTTCTCATCGGCCTTCAAGGACGCTTTTAGCGAGATCGCGTTCCCGTTGTATGAAATTGTTCTATCGTGCAAGTCCTTAACAGTTAATGGCTTCGGTAAACCCCAGGTAAGCTCAAACTCCAAACTTGATTTCAGGTCGTGCCCGTAAAGACAATCAGAAAGAGTCCCTAGATCGATTAGTGAATTGGTGTCTCCGAGGTGCAGGGCTCTCTTCCGGTCTGTTGCTAAGGCCGTCTGTTTCAAAGCAAGCAAAAGATGCCCTATGCTGCTCTTCCCCGCACTATTGCTTCCGAAAATCACCGTTAAGGGCGCTAGAGGCACGTCTCCTGTGTCCTTCCAGGCTTTAAAGTTCCGGATTCTCAATGACTTAAGCATGGTGTTTCCGCCTACTCAAAATGCAATCTGAGTCTACCAGAAAGATGCACAACCTAACTCAGTAACTGTTTTCCCACTTTGATATATAACGCCACCGCCTCAAGCAGCTCTTTTTTCGCCAGCTTCTCAAACGGCGTATGCGCCACATGTATCGAGCCAGGCCCCAGTAGCAGAGGTTCACCCCAATTCGTAAGCTGCGGAATGTCGGTTGAGAACTTCGCAATCATCGTGGGCAGCCCTTCGACGGCCTTCAGCCGCACAAACGGAACATCCAGCGTAAACTCCACCACTGCCTTTTCGCCGGCAATCTCAGTCAACTGTGCTCGCACCGCTCCAGAGTCGGTCACAGTACGCACCAGCACCTGTGCCTCAGCCTTGTCGGCAATCACGTTCGGTGCGTGTCCGCCATGAATTTGTCCTATATTCACTGTGCTCGGCCCAATGCCCTCCAGCTCCGCCATCGGCATCGTCAGCACTTTGCCCAACACCTCCACCAGTTTGTGCACAGCGCTATCGCCTAATTCGGGATAAGCCGAGTGAGCCATCTTGCCGCTCGATTTGAAAGCCGCGCGCAGTGCGCCCTTGGTGGCAAGCGCCAACCGGTTGTCGGTCGGTTCGCCGTTGATTAAAAAGCGGCTGCCCTTTGAGACCTGATTCGCGGCAATCGCGCCGGCTGAATCGCGCTCCTCGCCCGACACGAATAACAATCCGATCCGAAATCCCTCGGCGCGAAGTGCTTCGCCAGCCGCCACCTGCGCGGCCAATATCCCTTTGGCGTCGCAAACCCCGCGCCCATAAACAAATTCCTCATCCTCGCTGAAAGGAATGTAAGGCGGCACTGTATCCATGTGCGTTGAGAAAACCAGGTCAGGCCGCTCGCCCGCCGCTCCCGCATAGATATTCCACCGCTCGCCGCCGCCGGCGTTTTCCGTCGGCTGCTCCACTGCCGTCTTTTCCACATCCCATCCACGCGCGCCTAGATATGCGGCCAGAAAATCTCCCGCCGCGCCTTCGTGATAGGTCGTCGACTCAATCTCGCAAAGTTCACGGGTAAGTTGAATAGGGTCAATTGAATCGGCACGCGCTGCAGTAGGCAAACGTTCGCTCATAGTCTCTTCAGAATACCGCACAAGGTCTTTTTCGTTGGAAACTCGATCTTCCGCCAATGGATTTCTCGAAAAGAAATTCAAGAATTTGCAACCCATTCAATATTGCGCAAGCCCTGAAATCAAAATACGAAAGCCGTGCACAGCGCGTAGAATAGAGCCTGCGATGATCAGGGCACTTGCGCCAAATCGAACTCGGCTTGCGGATGGCGCAACGGCGATGACGCCGGCCAGCGACTCCGCTCTTGAAGCTTTGCACGCCACGGCCACCAATATTTTTACCGGATCAATCAAGGCCTGTAGCGTTGCAACGGCCTTTGACCGCCGCATCTGTTTTGAGCGCAATCGGATGTATCGCCTGCTCCCCGATGGCAGCGGTCCTGAAACCATCGATCTCTCCTGTTACAAGAAAATTTTCGTCATCGCCATCGGCAAGGCCGCAAGCCCCATGCTTGAAGTCCTGCTTCAGCGCATGGATCGCCGCAAAGGCCTGCGAGGTATTTGTTGTTCCAATGAATTGCCGAAGAAGCGCAGTTGGCGTTTTCGCTATTTTGAGGGGGGCCATCCTTTCCCCAATGAAGACTCCTTCGCCGCCGCCCGCGCCGCACTTGGAATGCTCCGCAAAGCCCGCAAAGATACTCTTATTTTTTTTCTTATCTCCGGCGGCGGTTCGGCCCTCTTTGATCTCCCGCTTGATCCGCGCATCTCCCTCGATGACACCATCGCCTTCCATCAAGTCCTTGTAGCCTCCGGCGCGCCCATCGCTGAGGTCAACACGCTGCGCAAGCACTTCTCCGCCGTCAAGGGAGGCCGTTTGGCCATCGCCGCGCCTGACTCCGCAAAGGTTAGTCTCCTCTTGCCAGACGTGCCGCTGCGCTCCCTCGACGCTCTCTCCTCCGGACCCACCTCGCCCGACCACTCCACTGTCGCCGAAGTCCGCGCTCTACTCGATAAATATGATTTGAAGTCCAAGTTTCCGCCCGCCGTGCGCGCCTTCTTTGAGCGCGAAGATCTGCCCGAATCGCCGGGAAATAAAGGATGGCGTCCACCCTTTTTTCCCAAGTTTCCCAAGCCCGGCGCAATCTTTGCCCGGCGCATCACCAACGCCGCGTCCATGAGCGAAGAGGCCGCGCCCTTCCGCGATTCGGTCTTTGAGATTCTTCTCTCCAGCCACGACCTGGCCGAGAATGCGCGCGCACTCGCGCAGAAGGCAGGCTTCCACGTTGAAGTGGATAACAGTTGCGATGACTGGGACTACGCCGATGCCGCCCGGTATCTACTTGAACGCTTTCATGCTTTGCGCGCCGTCCATCCCAAGCTCTGCCTCATCTCGGTCGGCGAAGTCACTGTCACCCTCGATCGCACGCCCGGCGCCGGTGGCCGCAACCAGCAGTTTGTCATGGAGTGCGCGCTGGAGTTAGAGAGCTATCCACGCGAACGCCTCACCGTGCTTAGCGCCGGCTCAGACGGCATCGACGGCAACACCCGGTCGGCTGGCGCAGTCGCCGATCCCACCACCGTCACTCGCGCTCACAACTTTGGATTCCATCTAAAGTCCTCGCTCGCTGCCTACGACGCTTGTCCCATGTTCACCGCGCTCGGCGACGCCGTCGTCACCGGACCCACCGGCAACAACCTCCGCGACCTCCGCCTCCTCATCGCCGATAACGACGACTAATCCGGCCAAGGTATAAACTCTCTTCCATGGACGATTCACAAGAGAAGATCGTCAAAACCTCCGATCCCAATTGGCTGCGCACTCTTGCGCTCCTCTATAAAGAACGCCTCGCCGCGCTAATCGTCGACGACGCCAAGCTCGGCATCAACCCGCATGAGCAAACCCTGTTACAGATGGCCAGATTCTCCGGCATTTCCAAGCGCGAGATAGCAGCGGTCTCGGTCGCGCTAGGCGTCAGCGCCGTCGGCGTAACCATGGTCGTGCTGGCATTTCTCGATCCCGAACCGACCAGCAAACTCGGCCTTCTGGTCGGAGGCGGCGCAGTCTGCGTTTTAGGCGGTGGCTTCTCTGCCATCCGCGTCCTGACCAATCATAAGCCGCCCAATATTCGCGTCACTTCTCACGGAATTGAAATCTCCTGGAATTAGACCGGCACCGCATTTCTTCCGTGCAAAAAAATGTCTTTGATGGCAGAATATCGGACAGGACGATTTTGGCGAAGAATTGCAAATCGACCGTGATCCCAGGCCTCCGCTATCGCGATGCCATCACCATGATTGACTGGCTCTGCGAGGCCTTCGGATTTGAGAAGCAGGCCGTTCATACCGGCCCGGAGGGCGTCGTGCTGCATGCCCAACTCACCTTTGGAAACGGCATGATTATGATTGGCTCAGTCGGCAACGGCTCGACAAGCTCGCAATTCATGAAGCAGCCTGATGAGATCGGCGGCGCGGAGACGCAAACTCCTTATCTGGTTGTAGCCGATATCGACGCTGTCTATGCCACCGCAAGGGCTGCCGGTGCAAAGATAGTAATCGACCTCGAAGCAAAGGATTATGGCGGCAAGGCATTTTCCTGCACCGATCCCGAGGGCTACCTCTGGCATCTCGGGTCCTTCGATCCTTGGGATCCTCCGCACGGGCAATCGCATTTAAAAACGCGAGTGCCAGAAAAATCCTGCCACAACCTTGCCAAGGCGAGAGGTAGCCTCCGCTAACCCGCGTGGCCCGGGTGCCCCACCCTCGCCGCGTTTCTGTTTTTGCGGCTAGGGTGGGACCGATGGATGCCAGCCTTGCAGGAACGTTGGAAATCCTCTAATACTACAGTTGTTGATCGGGAAAACGGAGGGAGGAGGGGCCTTCAGGCCTCTGAAAAAGCACGAGTTTGAAGGGCCTTTAGGCCTGGGTCTTTGTCTTATTTCTTCTGATTTCGTCATGTACAACTGTAGCGCTAAACGGCTGCATCTCTCTTAAACGCTCCCTCTATTTATCTGCCGGATTTTTGCAGATAATTACCGCCTGTTGGCAGATCCTGTAAATAGGGAAGGAATATCCAGCCATGGCCAAAAACTCGTTTTCATCCCCATGTCTAATTCATCCCATCCGTCCAACCATACCCATTTCCTCTACTCAGTTTCGCTGTTTCTTCTCAAAAAAATCAGCCACCCCCCACCCCCCCTACCCTGTGGAGCCCGTTTTTTGCACCAAGATTTCCAGTAACAAGCTTAATATCAATGGCTTGCATTTTAATCATGTTTACCAATCAGTAACTGCAAACCGCCCATTTTGCCCACTTTTTGGCCCCAAAAAACGCTCTTTCCGTTTAAAATACTCGCTTTTTTCACTACTTTTCGCAACCGCTTCTATCGATTTCGCCAACACTCAAACCCTCTTTCAGAGCCTTGAAGGTGCTCCATCCTTGCCGCGTGAAGGTTCTTGCGGCAAGGGTGGAATAGCGGATGCCGACCTTATACGAATCTTGTGAATACTCTAGCGTCTGCCGCCGGTTACATGCCCATGTCCATCGCGCACTTCATTGCCTTTGAAATGGGAAACATGATCCAGACGATTTTCCGGAGCGGCTCTCTCACCATGTTGCGGTCTTGCGCCAACATAACCGTGATCGGGATGATAACGGTTGTTCACGTGGCCGCGAAAACCTTCTCTACCATGAAACCAAGGTCCGGTACCGATGAACAGACCGCCGGCAAACCACTCCGGCCCATAGTAGCCATACGGCGCGCAGTCGTATGGCGCGGCATCGTAATAACCGTACGGACACTCAGGCGCAGCTCCAATTTCAACGGCAATCTGAGCCGTCGCTTTGGGGGCGGATAACATCAGAATGCAACCAGCAAAGGCCGCAAGCACCACAAGCTTGATTCCAGTCATCATCTCTCCTCATCCTTGTGGGGCCATCATTCAGAACCCCAGCCTCTTCAACTTACTTGCTTGATTCAGGGCCGTCTGAGCAATGCGGACCTAAAACACGCGGACTCGCGGCGGAAAGTCACTTCTTCCGCTGCTAACTTTCTGGATCAAATTATTTGCTCGTGAAATGGAGAAGATATAATCGGATAACTATCACAAACTGCTGATCTGCAACAATGACTCCAACCATCCGCGCGGATCTTTATCATTCCATCTAATGTAACGTTAACTCCATCCGCATCCGTGTAACTTCGGCGTGCGTCTCATCGGAGGCCAAGCGACGGTCATGATAGATGTGCGGCTCGCCAAAGCGCACCCTTGCCGAAAAACCTGCCACGTCCAGCACCTTCATCAAATGGGTGACAAACGTGTCATCGCCGTACCAGCAAAGTTCTCTCTCCGGCGTGCCGTCATCTGTCACATAGCGCACCGCCGCTGCCGTAATCGGTACACCTGCCTTCATCGCCGGATCGATCAGCCTTGAATGGAAACGCAATACGCTGCTGCCATCCGTGCTCGTGCCCTCGGGAAAAAGCAGAACCGGGACCGGTTCCCTGAGCCGCTCGACCATCTGCGCCGCCACTGATTGCGCGCTTGCCAAACTAGAGCGGTCAATAAAGATTGTCCCACTCATACTCGCTGCCTTGCCAAAGATAGGCCATCTCCTTATTTCTTTTTTGGCAATAAAGAAACATGACATCGCCGCTGAGAGAATTAGCACATCTAGATAACTCAAATGATTAGCCACCACAAGCCCATGCTTCGGCGGTGCGCCTTCCACTTGATAACGAATTCCCGCACCTTTCAGAATACACTTACAGGTGCTTTGCAGCCAAAGCGCGCGCCGCTCCATCGTCAATGGACCCTTCAGCCGCAAAAGCCAGTAGTAGGCAATATTGAATGCGATAACCATTCCCAGCGCCACAGCGCGCCGGAGGGCTCTAATACTCAAGTGTGAAGAGGAGTAAGAAAACGATTGCGCGCCGAGGGCGAAATCATTTTCAAATCGAGCAGAGTGAGAAAATCGATGCTACCGAATTCCCGATCCCATGCCGGCGGTCCGCAGATGCGCGCGCCGATTGCTACATAAGTCTTCAGCAATTTTGGCACCTTGGTCTCGACCCGTGACGCAGGGTCTTCCGGTTGGAGCGGCAGCTGTGCGTGCCGAGCCCCTTGCTCGATAGGACATGCATAATCAGCGGTAGGCTCTGTTTCAAACTCTGGAGAAACCCTGTAGCGCTCAAGCTGGCTAAATGCCTGCCAGCCCTCCGCCGGATCCTTCGAGTTCAATGATGAGCAGCCGATTAGATAACGCAGCCCCATGTCGCAAGCATACTGGGCGATGCCTCTCCACAGCAAGGTCAGCACTTCCGGCGTGCGATGCTCGCGGTCGATCGAGGCGCGTCCCAACTCCAGAATGTCCGCACGCAGTGGCTCATACGGAGCAAAGCTGAACTCTCGTTCTGAGTAATAGCCCCGATTGCGCGCGGCCATCGCGCCCGATTGCATCCGATAAGTCCCCACAACGCGCCGTGCCGCATCATTTTCCAGCTTGTCTTCCACAATCAAATGCGCGCAGTATCGATCGAACTCATCTTCATCCATCCCGGTCTCATACGAACTCGCCAGCCCTTCGCCCAACTCTATGTTGAAGACCTTGAAGCGAAGCCGGCAAGCTGCATCGCGATCTTCCCTGCTCTCGGCTAGTCGAAGCCGGTAACGCCCCACCTCTGCATGAATGCGTGGCTTCTTCGGTAACAAAAGAATAGGCCGCAAGGAAAGATAATTCGCAGAGTCCAATTCCACCAGAGTGGAACCGCTGCCAAGTTTCAACGGAGGTTTTTGACTTATTTGCGGGATCACGAAGACAGTATCCGCCCGTAATTGTCAAAGGATCATCAACCTCTTGCTAATACCATGCAAATACTTTATTTAGTTTGTAACTCGGCAGTAATATCTTGCATCTTCCAAGACAACCCCATTTTGGACAATATCAATTATTCGACCCAAAGCCACAGCGCGAATGGACTGGCAAAATCCATCCGCGCCTTCAAGGTCTGCCGCTCAATTAATTTGCGTACACGTGTACATAATCCACCTGCACCTCCGAGGGGAAAACTGTCGTTGAGTCGGGCGAACCGGGCCACGTCCCCCCAACGGCAAGGTTCAAAATCAAAAACTCTGGACCTGAGTCGAAGGGCCATGTCCCAGACACGGTGCCGGCATTGAAGGTTTCATAGATATTGGTCGGATCGTCCACGTAATACTGAATCTGCCCTTTGGTCCAGATCATGCCATAAATGTGCCAAGCGGCTGCGGAGAACCCAGCGGTTGTGTATGGAGTGCCTCCGTTCAACCCCGTGCCATGAACAGACGACTGGGTCCAATCATAACCAGGGGCGGCGCCAGAACCAGGGCCACCAAATGGCGTATCGCTGCCATCAATGTGCTCCAGGATATCCAGTTCGCCGCACGCCGGCCAGGGTGTGGTATTGATGTTGTTCCCCAGCATCCAGAACGCAGGCCACATGCCCTGCGATTCAGGCAGCTTCATATTCGCTTCGATCCGTCCATACTGAAAGCTGAACAACCCCTGAGTCTTAAGTCGCGCCGAAGTGTAAACTCCCGTCGATGGATTCCGAGCAACAATATGCAGAATGCCGGTCGTGTCCAAATACGCATTGGGATTCGTTGGATCGCACGATTGAGCCGTAGAACCCCACGCACAATAAGTCTCGAGTTCGCTATTACCGCAGCAGTCGGTTCCCGTATCATAAGTCCACACTTGCGGATTAGGCTGCGCGTTCGCACCGGTCGAGTTGTTGAAGTCGTCGCTCCACACCAGCGTCCCAGATGCAATGCTGGCTGTAAAATTCTGCGTTGTTACATTGCTATTCAGATAACTCGGCGGCTCCGCGGCGATGGCCTTGACCGTCAGGGGCGAAGCTACAAGAAACGGCGCCACGTAGATTTGTGAAGTATTGGTAGGGGTAGTGCCGTCCAATGTGTAATAGATTTTGGCCCCAGAAGTTGTCGTAGACAAACTCGCCAAAACGGCGCCGTTTTGCGCCGCGGTGGTGGTCACTGTGGGCGCGGCCGCCTGCTGCTCCGGCGGAGTGACAACTGTATTGCCACCCCCGCTTCCACCGCATCCGCCCAATATTGTTCCCAACAAAAGAGCTCCCGCGCTCAATGTCTCACGTATCCACATCCTGCACCTCAATTCCTGTAAGAGAATAGACTGCTTACCAATTCCGCCGCATCCATAAAAGCATACTCCAAATCAAACTATCAAGCAGGGTTCCTTCCGTAAGGCTACCCGCCTT
>JBEKDN010000099.1:0-14516 GCA_050014335.1 Occallatibacter sp.
GCAAGTGTCCGCTGTTTGCATCTCAAAGAGAGACTCCGCCAGGCGATTAGCAACAATGGAATAGTGAGTGGGGCTGTGTCATAGAAGATAATGCGTGGGTCCAGGAGGATCGTGCCTACAAAGGCGATAGGAATCCAATCGGCGCGCAGCGGGGCGTGACGGCGGACGTGGAACTTGGTGACCAGTAGCAGAGCTCCAAGTGCGATGACCCACAACAAGTATGCGATCGTGGTTGCGGCGGAATACGGTTTCTTCATCTCCCAGAACAGTCTGCCCAGAAGACCGGACGGACCAAATCCGAAGTCGCGAGACCAGTCGAAGACTGCATGAACGGCGAACAGGAATTCCTTGAACTGCGCGGGCCATAGCAGGGGCTGAAGGCCGAAGAGCAGGCAGCCTGCCGCGCCGGTTATCGTAGCCGGCAGCCGTTGCGTTCTGCCAACCAGGATTGGAAATGCAAGCAGCGTAAGCATCGGTGCCTTGAAGATGGAGGCGAAAAGAATCGCCGCATAAAACCAGGTCCAGCGATTCTTTTTCCAGCCGGGAACTGCTGCCGTCAGCACCAGTCCGTAAAGGATGAAGGCCACATTGCCGCTCAAGATCGTCTGATCGCATAAGAGGCCGGGGAAAAATGCCGCGAAGGGCAGCAGATAGATCAGCCAGCGGCGCTCCTGTTCCGAGGCCATCTCATAACCGGCCCTCAGTTGCAGCAGGAATCCAACCGCTAGCGCGAACAGATAAAGTGAGCCAAGAAGCCAGACTGGCAACCAGGAGAGCAGGCGCAAAACCGGAATGGTCAATGGCGGATACCAGAAGATGGCCGGCGCGCTATCGCTGGTCGCATGAGATGGCAGATTGTGATAAATCCTGAGAGCCGCAATCCCGACGGAATAGGGCGATCCGCCTCGTCCAACAGACTGGATTGCGGTCCAGGATGGATAGACATCCCACGCAAATGGACCACTGAAAGCCATTGCACCAACCGAAATTGCCGCTACCAGCCAGAGCAAGGCGATCCATTGAATTCGCCTGGGAATTCTCTGCGCAATGGTGGGCCGTGGGCACTGCTCAGGCAAAGCAAACCTCTATCTCTCTGTTTAACAGGACGATTTTTTTGCCCTTCCGATTTATCTCCGCCCTTCTCTGGCAGAATGATACAGAAGCGCATCCCTTGAAAGTTTTTTAATTGTAAGCGTTCCTCACAGCGCGGGCAAGAGCAGCCGCAGCAGTAGAAATGCACCAACGCCGGCGAAAAAGATCAGCGCCATGCGAATACCCGGCTCGCGATTAACCTCGGGTACAAGATCGGTGGCGGCAACGTAAAGCGCTACGCCAGCCGATACTGGCAGACCATAAGGCAGCCAGCTCGGGACCAACTCGATGACCAGCACACCCGCGACTGTGGCTGCGGCAAGCGCTACGGCGGAGTAAAAAGCGGTTGTGCGGCTGCGTCCGCTGGCTAGCATCACGCTGGCCATGGTAAAGCCCTCAGGCGCTTTGTGCAGCAGAATCGCAAGAAAGATCAGCCAGCCCAGCCAGCCGGAAACCAAAAAACCGGAGCCGATGGCCACACCGTCAAAGAGCGCGTGAAGGCTGAGGCCTGCCAGCACCGAGTTGCCGGTGTGGCGGCTGACGAACTCGCCGTGGTGCGTCTCCTCGCCATAATGGAAGTGGGCGTTCATAGTGTGTTCCAGCAGATGCACCGCGCAGTAGCCGGCCATGATGAGGCTGGGCCCCAGTATAGGATGCAGTTGATTCAGCTTCAGGCCTTCCGGCATCATCTCCAGTAAAGCCGTGGCCATGAGAAAGCCAGCCCCGAGAGCGACAAAGTAGCGCAGGTAGCGCTCGACGCCGCGCGCCCGCACCAGCACGAAACCGCCGGCCACGTCGGCCAGCGCGGCGATTGCGCCGAGGATTAAGGAGAGCTTCAGCATGTCACTTACCCGCTGTGCCGGATGTGCATTACGTCGCCATCCTGCACCACGTACTCTTTGCCTTCCAGGCGCAGTGTTCCCTTGCCGCGCGCGGCCGCCTCGGAGCCGGCGGCCAGCAGCGCATCCCAGCGAATGGTTTCGGCGCGGATGAAGTGGTGCTCCAGGTCGGTGTGAATCGCTCCTGCTCCTTGCGGCGCCTTGGAGCCCACCGGAATCGTCCAGGCGCGGCACTCGTCCTCGCCGGCGGTGAAGAAGCTGATCAGGCCTTGCAACTCATAGCTTTTGCGGATCAACCGCACCAGGCCGCTCTCGCGCAGACCATAGCTTCCGAGGAACTCCGCTGCTTCCTCGTCGTCCATCTCGGCCAGTTCCGCCTCGACTTTGCCGCAGATGGCCGTTGCTCCAGCGTTTGGCCGCTGCGCCACCTCGTCCAGCTTCCAGCGGCTCACGGCAGCTTCCAGGTCGTCGCCCAGCGTGGTACTCTCGCCAATATTAAGTGCATATAAAACAGGCTTTTGAGAGAGAAACATGAAGCCGCGAATGAGCTTTTTTTCTTCCGGAGTCATCTCCAACTCGCGTAGCGGAAGCTCCTTCTCAAGCGCCTCCTTGGAGCGGATCAGCAGCGCCTGTTCGCGCTCCAGATCGCTGGTGCGGCCTTTCTTGAGATCCTTTTCCAGGCGCTCCAGGCGCTTTTCCACCTGCGTCAAGTCGCTGATCATCAGGTCGAATTCCACGCTTTTGATGTCGCGCAGAGGATCGATGGGACCGACGTGCGGGATTGCATCGTCCTCAAAGGCGCGCAGAACGTGGATCAGCGCGTCCACATTGCGAAGGCTGGTCAAGAAGGCGGTCTCTTTGAGCGCCTCCTGTCCGATGGCCGCAACATCGACGTATTCTACTGTTGCGTAGGTTGTCTTCTTCGGCGAGTAAAGCTCCGAAAGCTTGTCGAGCCGCTCGTCTGGAACGCGCGCCACGCCGATGTGCTCCTGGCGTGAATGGCCGCGCTCTTCAAGTTTGGCTTTGGTGAGAATCTTGAATAAGGATGTTTTGCCCACTTGCGGCAGGCCAATGATGCCAGTCTTCATCTCTTGATTCTACAGGGAAGAGCGGCGCGGGATCTGTGAGCAGCCACCTTTCCACGTTCGTGGTTCTTGTTGTCGCAAGAGTGCGATTCTGGCGATAAACAAGCTGGTTTTGATTAAAATGGCGGGTTTTTGTGCTGAAAATGGGGCAAAAACGGGGGTTGGCAGTTACGACTCAGCCACGGGCTTTTTTCCTGACCCCTGATCCCTGACCCCTGATCCCTGACCCCTGATCCCTGCCGCCGGACCCCTGACAAACTTTTCCCCAAAGTTTGCCGATAATTCCCCATCTCCGGAGCACAATAGAAACAGCATCAAACCAGGCCCGCAAATGACCGCCAACCAATCTCCAACCCGCGCCGTCTCACTCCCCAGTCCCTCAGTCCCTTGGTCCCTTGATCCCCTTTTTTTCACCCCATCTTCCCCATCTCTTCGCCAAAAAATCCGCCACCCCCCACCCCCCCTACCCCATGATGCACCGTTTTCAACCCCTCCACATCACATAACAACCTATAAATAAATAACATAAGATTTTACCCTGTTAATTAAGTAGTAACTGCAAACCCCTCATTTTGCCCTGTTTTTGGCCAAGAAACGCGCCGTTTCAATCGAAAAAACATCGTTTTCAAGCCTTTTTGAATGCCCCTGAGGGAGGAGCGGAAACCGAACGCGCGGCTCGATCTTCTGGAGCAGCGCATCGAATCGAAAGACCGTATTGGACAAGCTGTCAACCTTTCGCGTTCTTTCGGGTTGGGCAATGCAGACTACCAATCTCAACCCAATCGCAATCTCAATACTTCATATCCATGGCGCAAGATCGACGAACGGTTCTTCAGTCCAATGGGATCAGTTGCTACCATGATTAGGTATTCAAAGGAGAAGCACCTCGATGGCTGACTTTCCCCCAGTTCCGCTCACGCTTGAAGGCTCAAGCCTGCTCCATCAATTCTTCCGCTTTGACTGGTCGTCCTGGCGCAAACTCGCCGCCGGCGAACGTCAGCGCATTGCCGCACAAGCCGTCGCGGCGCTCAGCCGTCTCGAACGCAAAGACCCTGAAGAAGCAAACCAAGCCGCATTCATCCAGACCGCGCTTTTCTCCCAGCTTGGCCACAAAGGCGACCTGATCCTGGTTCACTTCCGCGACTCACTGGAAGCTCTCAACCAGATCGAACTCGATCTTGCCCAAGCCGATCTCTATAGCTTCCTCGACCTCCGCCATTCCTACGTCTCGGTCGTCGAGCTCGGCCTCTACGAATCCACCCGCAAAAGCTACGAAGCCGCAGGCAATCTGGAACAGCACTCGCCTGAGTGGAAAGCCGAGATCGCAGCCACGCTCGCCCGTCAATCCGCCGCCATGGCGCCGCGCCTTTTCCCTTCCGTCCCAGAGGCCAAGTACATCTGCTTTTACCCCATGGATCGCAAGCGCGGCGAGCAGATTAACTGGTACACGGTGCCCTTCGCCGAGCGCCAGCGGATGATGCATGAGCACGGCCTCATCGGCCGCCGCTACGGAGACGTCGTCAAGCAGATCATCTCTGGCTCCATAGGGATGGATGACTGGGAATGGGGCGTGGACCTCTACGCCGACGATCCCGTCGTCTTCAAAAAGCTCATCTACGAGATGCGCTTTGACCAGGTAAGCGCCATCTATGCCCTCTTCGGCCAGTTTTTTATCGGTGTGCGACTGCCCATCCAGAAACTGGCCAACTGGCTCGACGGAAAACTCTAGGAGCGCTATGACTCTTCGCTTATTCGCCGCCACGACCAGTCAGGGAAAGCTGCGCGACTTCCGCAGCGCCGCCGCAGCCCATGCAGTCACCATCGAGCCGCTGCCCGTGCTCAGAACCAGTCCCGCGCCCGAAGAAGACGGTCTCACCTTTGCCGCCAACGCCGAGATCAAAGCACTCTACTACTCTCGCTTCGCCCCTGGCGAGTGGGTGTTGGCCGACGACTCCGGTCTCGAGGTCGACGCGCTCGACGGCGCTCCAGGCGTGCGCTCCGCCCGCTTTGCCGCCGATGCCGGCATGGTTGACTCGCCCGACGCCAATGACAACACTGACGTCTGGAACAATCTCGTCCTCTTGCAGCGCATGGCCGGCATTCCAACGCCTCAACGCACCGCCCGTTACCGCTGCGTTCTCACCGTCGCCCGCGACTGCCAAGTCGTGCATACCGCCGAGGGCACCGTCGAAGGACTTATCCTGGACGCCCCGCGCGGCACCGGCGGCTTCGGCTATGACCCGCTCTTCTTCCTGCCTGACTTGGCCCTCACCATGGCTGAGCTTGAACAGGAAGCCAAATTCAATCTAAGCCATCGCGGCCGCGCCATCGCCGCTCTTCTTCCCCTCTTTGAGAAATAGCACCAAAGGTAAGCCACGGATTTTGCTTTTTTCCTCAGAAGGACGGGATTTCAACCGGCTTTAAGGCGAGGCGCGGAATCGACCAGGCGTCTAGAATCAGACTAGCCATGAGCGAATTCACGCATCTGCATTTGCATACCGAGTATTCACTGCTGGACGGGGCGTGCGACGTCAAGAAACTCGTTGACCGCGTCGCGGAGTTGGGGCAGACGTCTGTCGCCATGACCGACCACGGGAATATCTACGGCGCGGTACATTTCTTCAACGCGGCCAAGTCCAAGGGAATCAAGCCGATCCTTGGCTGCGAACTCTATATCTGCAAGAACGGCGACCACCGCGCGCCCGGTGACGGGGACGAGAATAACCATTTGCTTGTGCTGGCTGAGAACGAGGAGGGCTATCGCAACCTGGTGCGAATTACCTCGGAGGCTTCGCTGCATGGCTTCTATCGCAAGCCTCGCGTGAGCAAGCGGTACCTGGCCGAGAATTCAAAGGGCTTGATTGGTTTTTCCGGTTGCCTCAGCGGCGAGCTATGCGAGGAATTGACCGCCGGAAACTACGAGAAGGCGCGCAATGTGGCGCAACAATATGAAGACATTTTTGGCAAGGGCAACTTCTATCTGGAGATTCAAGACCAGGGCCTGGAGCAGGAGAAGTTGATTCAAGAGGCGCTCTTCCGGATGGAGCGCGAGTCGGGGATTCCGCTAGTCATGACTAATGACTCGCACTATCTCTGCGGCGAGGATAGCCATGCGCATGACGTGATGCTTTGTGTGCAGACTGGCGCAAAGATACACGACAAGGAGCGCTTCCGCTTCGACTCCGATCAATTCTTTGTGAAAAGCGCCGACGAGATGGGCCGAATCTTTCCCGACGCTCCTGGCGTAATGCAGCGCACGATGGAGATAGCCGAGCGCTGCAATCTGAAGCTGCATAAAGTGGAAAATCCCTTTCCCGAGTTTGCCGTGCCGGAAGGGCATACCATCGACAGCTACTTCGAGGAGGTCTGCCGCGCTGGCTTGCGGAAGAGGCTGGATACGGCCGTGCGGCAACTGGAACTGCGCGGCGTGCGGCGCGCGAGCACGGCGGAGTACGAGGCGCGGCTGAATTACGAGATAGGCATTATCAAGCAGATGAGTTACTCGGGATATTTCCTCATTGTCTGGGATTTTATTAAATATGCCAGAGATAACGGAATTCCTGTTGGCCCTGGGCGCGGATCGGCAACTGGCTCGTTGGTGGCGTATGCAATGGAGATTACGAACATCGATCCCATGCAGTGCGTGCTGCTCTTTGAGCGGTTCTTGAATCCGGAACGCGTCACGATGCCGGATATCGACGTGGATTTCTGTCAAAACCGTCGCGGAGAAGTCATTGAATATGTAACTCGCAAATATGGACGCGAGCAGGTGGCACAGATTATCACCTTTAATACGATGGCGGCCAAGGCATCCATCAAAGACTGCGGCCGCGCCATGGATATGCCCTATGGCGACGTGGACCGGATTGCCAAGCTGATTCCGGCTACCGTGGGCATGACGATCGATGCGGCGCTGGCGGGCGTGGACGAGTTGCGCAAAGCGTACGAGACGGATGGGCAGATTCGTGAACTGATTGATACGGCAAAGAAGTTGGAGGGGCTCGTGCGCGGCTCGGGTGTTCATGCCTCGGCGGTGGTAATCGCTCCGCGTCCGCTCACTGAATTGGTGCCGCTCGCGAAGACTAAGAACGACGAAATTGTAACCGCCTACGATATGAAGGCCGTTGAAAAGATGGGCCTGTTGAAGATGGACTTTCTGGGGCTGGCGACGCTGACGGTGATCGACGACTGTCTGAAGCTGATCGAAAATAGCCGCGGGGAAAAAGTCGACATCGAAATGATTCCTCAGGACGACGAGGCGACATTCAAAAAGGTCTTTCACTCGGCGCTGACCTCGGGGATTTTTCAATTTGAGTCAAGCGGTATGCGGGATATTTTGCGGCGCTACAAGCCGGACAGCGTGGAGGAATTAACGGCGTTGAATGCGCTCTACAGGCCTGGCCCAATGGACATGATCGACGACTTCATCGAGCGCAAATGGGGACGGCGCAAAGTAGAGTATCTGCTGCCGGAGCTTGAATCCGTTCTGAAGGACTCGCTGGGCGTAATTGTTTACCAGGAGCAGGTAATGCGCATCGCAAATGTGCTGGCGAGTTATTCGCTGGGCGAGGCGGATCTGCTGCGGCGGGCGATGGGGAAGAAAAATGCCGAGGCGATGGCCGAGCAGCGAGACCGATTTACCAGCGGCGCAGCGGCGCGCGGCCATGCGAAGAATCCGGTTGGCGAAATATTTGATCAGATGGAGAAGTTCTCAGGGTACGGATTCAATAAGTCGCACTCGGCTGCTTATGCGCTGGTAGCTTATCAGACGGCTTACTTGAAGACGCATTATCCAGTCGAATTCATGGCTGCTCTGCTGACTTCCGAAACCTCGAAGCCGGAGAACGTGGTCAAGTATATCGCCGAATGCAAGGAGATGGGCATTAGCGTGGCCGCGCCGGACGTGCAAAGCTCCGGTGCGCAATTTACGCCGTTGCTCACGCCCGAGGGCGAAGCAATTCGCTTTGGGCTGGCTGCCGTAAAGAACGTCGGCGGCAATGCCATCGAGTCGATCCTCAGTGCGCGAATGGAGGCTGGAGGGCGGTTTAAAAGCTTCTGGGAATTCTGCGAGAAGGTCGATCTGCGCGTAATGAACAAGCGCGTGATCGAGTCGCTGATCAAGGCTGGTGCGCTGGACTCGCTGGGTTCGCGGGCTTCGCTCATGAAGGCCGTGGACAAAGCGATGGAGCGCGCGCAGAAGGCGCAGAAAGACGCGGCGCAAGGCCAGAGCGGGCTCTTCGGGCTCTTCGATGAAGGGCCAAAAGCGGGGCGCAATTTTGATGACTTGCCCAAGGTGGCCGAATGGGAAGAGGGCGAGCGGCTGGCCTATGAAAAAGAAGTTCTTGGCTTCTTTGTCTCCGGGCATCCGTTGGATAAGTACGCGGAGAAGTTGCGCAATCTGCCAGGCGTAATTCCTGTCTCAGAGGCGCTAGAGCGCAAGCCACCAGAGCGGCGCTGGGGTGGACAGTCGGACCCTGCCGACGAGATTCAAGTCGCGGGAATGATTCTGGGCCTCCGCGTTCAGAAGACCAAGCGCGAAGGCAAGCTCTATGCGCAAGCGGCACTGGAAGATGCGACAGGCAAGATCGAGTTAGTCTGTTTTCCGCGGGATTACGAACGGCTGGCAGGACAATTGAAGATGGAAGCGCCTGTGCTGCTGCGCGGAACGCTCACCGGCGATGAGGATGCCGCGCCGAAGATCTCCGTAAGTTCAATTGCGCCGCTCGATGAGGTGCAGGTGAAGCTTCCGACGGGGCTGCGAATTCGCATCAATCTTGACCGCGCATCGGAGGAAATTTTTATCGGCCTTAAAAGCGCTGCGGATGCCGCACCTGGGCCTGGAAAGGTAATGCTCCACCTGCAACGCAAGGGAGAATTCGAGGTAATACTGGAGCCGGAGGCAATGAGCGTGGCGGCGGACAAAGGTTGGTTGGAGCGCGTGGAGGAGTTAGTGGGTCGCGGGACGGTGCAGCTTTTGGGATAAGAGGCTTTGCGTAAAGGCAATGAATATGCAACAGACCGACCTTGCTTCCGTGACACGGACGCGTCAATCGCGCTACCCTGAAGGCTGCGCGTTGAATGGACGACATTGCGCGAACAAGGAGTATTTCTAAGACCATGCCTTTTCAAACCACTTCCAAGATTTGGCACAACGGCAACCTGATTCCCTGGGAGCAGGCCAACATCCACGTGATGAGCCACGTCATCCACTATGGCTCCAGCGTCTTTGAAGGCATACGCTGCTACGGCCAGCCGCAGGGATCGGCTGTCTTCAGGCTGCCCGAGCACATGCAGCGGCTGCTGGACTCGGCCAAGATCTACCGCATGGAGATGCCCTTCAACCTGGAAGAGCTTTGCGCCGGCGTTGTTGAACTGATTGAGGCAAATGGCATTGCGCCGTGCTATATCCGGCCCATCGCTCTGCGCGGCTACGGCGAGATCGGCGTCAGCCCCAAGGGTTCGCCCATCGAGGTCTTCATCGCCAACTTCCCGTGGGGTAAATATATTGCCGGCCACGGCGGCGCGGATGTCTGCATCTCCAGTTGGAACCGCCTGGCGCCTAACACCATGCCCTCGCTGGCCAAAGCCGGCGCCAACTATATGAATTCGCAGTTGATCCACATGGAAGCCGAAATCAACGGTTACGCCGAGGGGATCGGGCTCGACGTCAACGGGCTTGTCAGCGAGGGCTCCGGCGAGAACATCTTTGTAGTTCGGAACGGCCTCATCTACACGCCTCCGCTGGCCAACTCCGCACTCAGCGGCATCACTCGCGACAGCGTACTGACGATCGCCCGCCATCTGGGCCTCTCTGTTACCGAGCAGGCCATTCCGCGCGAGCTGCTTTACATTGCCGACGAGGTCTTCTTCACTGGCACGGCCGCCGAGGTCTCGCCGATACGCTCCATCGATCGCATTGTTGTAGGAGACGGCAAAACGGGCGATATTACCAAGAAGATCGCGGATGAGTTCTTCGGCATCGCCAACGGCCTCAAACCCGACCGCTTCGGCTGGCTTACGCCCGTCAAGGTGAACACCACAGAGCCAGTCGGCGCGTAGTCGACCATTCACACTGGGTCGCCATCTCCTTTATTTACAAGGAGATGGCGATTCATCCGTAGCGAGTTCGCATTTAAGGTGATCTGATCGCTTTCTGAGGCCTCAAACCAAGGTTCCATTTCGACTGCCGTTTAAAGTTAAAACAGCTCAGCCGGTGTACTATGGATGTAAATTCTGCATAGGACGGCCTGGTAATGAAGGCGATTACTTTTTTCTCCCACCCGAGATGCGCGGTCCTCCGCTCGGCTTTGTGGTGTATTTGCGTAATGTCATGCGCATCGGCACTGCTACTGTCGCAGCCGTCTAATAAGCCGTCCGAATCCGAACGGAAGATTATCGAGAAAAACTTTGATCTTCTGCCATTAAGGTTCGAACCCAATCAGGGACAGTCCTACTCCGATGCGAAATTCCTCGCTCAGGGGCGGGGATTCTCCGCGCTATTCAAAGAGAAAGAGGCGGATTTTCTGTTCGCCGGTCATTCTGGAATAAGAAGTCCTCTGCGTTTAACGCTCCTCAATGCGTCCGGGAACGAGGCAATTTCAGGGGAGAAGCGCTTACCGGGAATCGTGAATTATTTCATCGGAAAAGATAGTGATAAGTGGCATACCGGGCTGCCAACCTTTGAATGCCTGCGTTATACCGGCGTTTACCCTGGAACGAATCTGATTTATTACGGCAATAAAGGAAACCTGGAGTTCGATTTTCAGCTATCTCCGGGAGCCGCACCGAGTCAGATCCAAATGCGCTTTGAGGGGGCGCGAAGTCTCAGGATTGACGGCAAGGGCGATCTGATTGTGACGGCAAATAACGGACACATCAGCTTCCAAAAGCCAGTCGTCTATCAGCCAGGCGAAGGCGGCCGGAAAGACCTTGTCGCAGGTTACTTCAAGATTCTTAAGAACGATACGGTAGGTTTCGCTGTAGCAAGATATGACCGCGCCAAGCCGCTAATCATTGATCCCATTCTCAATTACTCAACCTATATTGGCCCTACCACCGGAGCAACAGCAGAAGGAACGGCGATTGCAGTCGATCAGAACGGAGAGGCCTACGTTACTGGTTCGGCATCCCTTGGCTTTCCCACTACGCCGGGCAGCTTTCAGCCGATCCCCCCGGGGCAAGGTGGGCCGTTCGTGGCGAAGTTCAACAGCACCGGGACAGCCCTGCTGTACTCGACTTTTCTGAACGGTAGCGGGATCGACGCTGCGAACGGAATTACGTTGGACGCCAACGGAGATGCCTTTGTCGTGGGAAGCACCAGCTCGAAGGATTTCCCGACCACGGCCGGCGCATTGCAAACAGAAAACAACGCCAGTGAGGCAGCAGGCTTCGTTACGGAGTTGAACAGCACCGGTAACTCCCTTCTTTATTCGACCTATCTTGGCGGTAGCACGTTGAGTTTTGTCAATGGAGTGGCGATCGATGCATCGGGGAACGCATATATGACGGGAGGCACCCACGACACAAACTTTCCCACCACGCCAGGGGCTTATAGGACAACTGCAATTACGAAGGCGACCGCCGACCCCCATTCATACTCCGCTTTCATTGCCAAATTAAACCCGGCCGGAACGGCGCTGGTTTATTCGACCTACCTCGGCGGGAGCCAGTCGGATACTGCCTCTGCAATCGCCGTGGACAGCGCAGGAGAGGCTTACGTTGGCGGGAGCACTCTTTCAAGTGATTTTCCCGTCACTCAAGGTTCCTTCCAGGGTGCGGATCACACTACCACGGGTGAATATACAGGATTCGTTACCAAGTTGAATGCATCGGGATCCGCGTTGTTGTACTCGACCTATCTGGGTGGGAGTGCCTCTGACGGCGTCAACGCCATTGCTGTGGATTCGAATGGAGATGCGTATGCAACCGGAAGCACCACTTCGCCGGACTTTCCCGTCACCGCCGGGGCCTTTCAGTCCAATATTGGAATCTCTTACTATGGTTACCCGCAGGTGAATGCATTTGTAACCGAGCTGAGTAGCGCCGGTACGTCCCTTGTCTATTCCACGTTTCTGGGAGGGGGATTCAGTCTTGGTCCGGACGCCGACGAGGGCGATCAGGCCACCTCGATTGCAGTAGACGGACAGGGGATAGTGTACCTGGCCGGAATGGCGTGTACCGGGGATTATCCGGTTACAGCAGGTGCGTTTGAGCCGCAAAACCGGGACGGTGAGATCGATGGTGAATGTACGGCCTTTCTTACCAAGATGAAACCAGCGCCCAACACCGCACTGCTATACTCCACCTTCTTTGGGGGGACCGGCGACGGCGATGACTTCTATGGGGAGAAAGCCAACGGCCTGGCAATCGACCCGTCGGGGAACGTCTATCTGGCCGGCTATACGGTCTCAGTCGATTTTCCGGTCACGGCAGGAGTCTTCGAGACCGCATTCACCGGTCCATCGCAAGAGGCATTCGTTGCAGAATTCAATGGCAGCGAGATGAAGTCGCTGCCTATCCCGAAGGTCACACTTACGTCAAGTACCAGTTCGGTGCTCTTCGGTCAGCCTGTAACATTCACGGCAACCGTGCAGCCTGCCTCTGGTAATAACACTCCTACAGGCTATGTCGGTTTCAACTTTTTTCAGCTGGAGCTGAGTGATGCTGAAGGAACAGAACTTGGCTTCGGCCCATGGACCACGGTCGCGCTGAATGGGTCTGGAGCAGCTACATTCTCCACATCGTCTCTAGAGTATCCTCAAACTCAAGTGAATGCGTTCTACCTTGGAGACGCAAACAACGCCCCGGCTATGGCCACCATGACGCAAACCCTCACGTACATTCAGACGACGACGACCGTGACGGCAAGCGTTAATAATGTTTTATTCGGCACCCCTGTTGTATTTACCGCTACTGTGCTGGACAACACCGGAAAGCCGGCGAAGGGTGGTGTTTACTTTGGGATTGGAAATATTGAATACGGAGGATCAGACCTTGACAGCAACGGCCAGGCGACATGGACCGATTCATCACTGCCGGTAGGCACCACCACTATCTTTGCCAATTATGACTTCGTTCTTGGCTACGCCGAGAGCAGCGGCACGGTCAATGTCACTATTACTCCTCTGGGAGCAACACCCGATCCCACCCTTACCCCGCCCGCGGGAACATACTATTCGGCCCAGCAGATTACCCTTGGCGACTCGAACTCCGCCGCTCTAGTCTATTTCACGACAGATGGAAGTACGCCAGTGCCAGGTGCTTCAGCGGAACGCCCCGTCGGATTTACGGTCCCGGTCGACGCGAGCGAGACGCTCAGCTTAGTTGCCGTGGCTCCGGGTTACTCGCCCAGCAATGTGGTTTCCGCCGCTTACTCGATTCTTCCGCCGCCGGGCTTTACGGCCGGTCCCGGCTCAACCGCATCCATGACTGTCACACGGGGCTCGACCACGGGAAATACAGGGACGATTAGCGTGGTTGGAACCAACGGGTTCAGCGGAACAGTGAATCTGACATGCAGCGTGACTACGACGATGCCGGGAGGCATTTTCGTACCTGAATGCACTCTGAGTCCGGTTTCAGTCACCCTCAGCGGCACTGCGGCCCAGACCTCGACGCTGACCATCATTACCATTGGGGCGTCCAGCGCTGAGAATCGAAGCAGATTTCTGTTCTGGGTTTCGCCAGGAGGAACCGCACTGGCACTGGTATTGTTCTTCGGCGGGTTCAGGCGGCGTGGGAGATGGGCCATCCTTTGGCTGTTCGTGCTCTTTGTAGGCGCGGGAATGTCAGCCTGTGGAGGCAGCAGCAGCGGAGGAGGAATCAACCCCAACCTATATACGACTCTCGGATCCTACACAATCACCGTGACAGGCACTTCAGGCGGGATTAGCTCTACGGTCGGAACGGTGGCATTAACGGTTCAATAGAAATATTCGGGTGTATTCCGAAGCCGGGATTGTTTTCATCCGATCATCAAGTCACAACCGCGCCCTTCATTTGCCCTGTTTGTTTCTTTCGCTGCCTTCCTTCTTGCGCGCTTTGCGCCAGACTGCTCTCCAGCGGCCCTCCGCGCCTGGCGAGTATCATGAACTATGGTCACTGTTGACCACTGTCCACTAACCACGGCAAAAAGGAAGACGACCGCGTGAAACCCGACATGAGAGTCTCGCTGGCAGGCATCGAGCTGGCCAATCCGGTCATCGCCGCCAGCGGCACGTTTGGTTATGGCATCGAGTTTGAAGAGATTGTTTCGCTTGAAGAGATCGGCGGCTTTGTCACCAAGGGCATATCGATGGAGCCGATGGCTGGCCATGCGGCGCCGCGCATCATTCAGACCGCGGCAGGAATGCTGAACGCCATTGGCCTGCAGAATGTGGGCGTGGAAGAGTTCATCGCCCGCAAGCTGCAGCCGCTCAAGCGCTACCCGAAGGCCAAGGTCATCGTCAATGTCTTTGGCTATACGGTTGGCGAATACATTGCAGTGATTGAGCGGCTCAAC
>JBEKDN010000100.1:0-14462 GCA_050014335.1 Occallatibacter sp.
CGGGCAAGACCGTGCGTGGGTATAGGCTGTGGTTGATCCGGCTCAGTGTCGCGAATGGGCAAAGCGCCTACTTCATCTTTTTGCATTCAGCATTAGCTGTTGAGTTTTTAGTCTTCAGTGTTACATTTGCGTCGAAATGCACATCGCTGTCCTTGATGGCATCTTGTACTACTTGTTTCGCCTGTCCCCAGGTACCTTCGAGCTTGCCCTTCAACTGCTGAAGAGCGCCTTTCGCCTGAAGTTCAGGATTGTCAGTCAGTTCGCCTGCTGTGCGCCTTGCGCCACCTGCCAATTCGTCAAAGATGCCTTTTACTCGATCCTTATTCATGAAATCCCCTGCGGCTAAGCCGATTCATTCTTTTCTAGCTTTATTGAAAATATCTCTACAATTACGAATGATCTGAGCTATTGCGATCAAACTATATTTATCGCTATCCGGTTGGTCCTGCTTTGGATTGTGTCAAGATTCGCTTGAGTAGCGGCATATCGCTGCCAAAACTTTTATGCGGTAGGTTCGCATCAACTGACAAGCGGCTCCGTTGCACTTCGGTTGTAGCTGGCAACGCGTTATCCAAGTCACAAGGAACCGCACTTTGCTGAATCCGATACCCACAGACTTTTATTTTGGCCAGATAAAACCATGGATATTGCGTCAATTCTATTTGCTCGAGTTCCAATGCGTGGAAGTTTGCGCTTGGCCGCAGCACAGCAAGCCGGAGCGCGCTGGAGATTGCTTCCTGGGGATGGTCGCCCAAGCCATAGGCCTGCAGTTTGTCGGAAACCTTGATAAAGCTCCACTGATGAGCATCGAGCGTCTGTTTTATTTGCGATGCATTGACTCCCGAAGCAAACCGCCATCCCTCCCGGAATTCTTCAGTCTCCAGGTCGAAGCCGCGGGGCAATTCGGTTCGTGCATGAACAAGCACGTTCAGTTCGGCAATGGTATGCATTGTTTGCTCTTTCTATGAACACGATTAGCAGTTGAGGCTGGACTCTCTTTGAGGGAAGCGCAAAACCGCCGCAGTCTGCCGCTCATACGCTTGCGATGGCATTCGGTCTTCGTGTGGCGCGATCGCGAAATGAATCGAAGTGCGGCAATAGATACAGTCGGTCGTCCGTCTTAGATAGCCGGAGCCAAGCGCGTGAGGGAAGCTTCGCAAGCATTCTGGGCAATTGATCGTAACAAGTGCATCCGGCGAAGTATCGTGGCTGTCACGATGAATCCAGAGAGGCGCGTCAGAGCTCGATGACTGGTAGGCAGGCCGCTGCGATCGAGTCAGTGTCTCCATGATCCGCAATAGGGCGGTCACACTACTTCCCTTTTGGTAAAACCCGTCAGCGGCAACGCCTGAAGGTACCTCATCGCCAGAGAAGGAGCCGCTCATTGCAATGGTTCGAATTGACGAAAACCGCCGACGAACAACGGACAGCAACTCAAAGCCTGACATGCGCGGCATATTCAGATCGGAAAGCAGGAAATCAGGAACCCCTTTCCGCAGTTCACGCAACGTCGAAAAGCCGTCCTCGGCGCATCGCACGCTATACCCTATCTCGGTAAGGGCCTGCGACAGTGCCAGCCGAATAAAGGGTTCATCGTCCGCGATCAGGAGCGTTGCGCGTATATTGACCATTCTTGACCTCGCGGATAATTCCGTTCTGGCAGTCCATACAGTCTCCCATGCTCCCATGCGGCGCATTGTCTTTCTGGTCAATTGTGAACAACGCGGGCGGTTGATTCTGTCTTCATTGATATGAGTGTTCTATATTTGAGCGGAATTGCATGGAAATTTATTCTGAGCGTTCTTGCTCAGACTGCGGAATTTTACGCATCTAAGGTGAGAGATACCTATTGCGCCTCAATGCGCATACAGCAAGTGACGCTGCGCATGGGTAGAAAATGGTGAGATACATGAAGAAATTTATGACGTTGGCCGCAGTACTTAGCATGACAGCAATGAGTTGGGCGGGAACCGGACGCGAGGCGACAGTGGATCGGCTGGATCATGCCGGAGCAGTGCTGCATGAAATCATGTCTGCTCCGGATCGAGGCATACCGGAAGAAGTTCTGGAACACGCAAAATGCGTTGCCGTTGTGCCGCACATGCTCAAGGGCGGCTTTATCTTTGGCGCTGAGAATGGGCGAGGCGTAGTTACATGCCGCACAGAAAATGGTTGGAGCGCGCCAGCTTTCTTCACAATCACCGGCGGCAGTTGGGGATTGCAAATCGGCGTCGAAGGCGTGGATCTGGTCATGATCCTGCAGGGCGACAGCGGAATGCAGCGGATGATTTCCAGTCACTTTCAGATAGGCGGCGACGCCTCCGCGGCAGCCGGTCCAGTAGGCCGACATGCTTCCGCCGATACCGACTGGAAGCTGAATACCGAAATCCTTACTTACTCGCGCGCCAGGGGCGCTTTTGCCGGGCTGACACTTACCGGCGCGGATATTCGCCGCGACGACGATTCCACAGAGGCGATCTACGGTCATGAAATCTCCACGCACCGCATTTTGCGCGGTGAAGTTGCCGCGCCCGCCTCGGCCACCCCGTTTCTCGATGCCGTGAGAGACGCGAAGGCTCAGGCCATCGCTTCCAAATAATTCACTATGAACGAAGGTTAGCGGGCGTCGGAGGAAAGATGCAACTCTCATGCGCCCGCGAAAAAAGAAAGGAGCAACAATGCTTTGGACAATTTTTGTAATCCTCGTCGTTCTCTGGCTCTTGGGTTTCAGCCTCCATATCGCTGGCGGCCTGATCCATATTTTGCTGGTTGTAGCGTTGGTCGTTCTGGTATTCAACCTGATATCCGGACGCCGAGGAATCTGAGGCGAGCAGGCCTAAGTTACGGTTGGTGTTGAAACAAGAAGAATGCTGCTCCGGCCCCCAGCGAGAGCGCGCGATGTAAGATGCCTCACGCGTGCCGCGGGCTTCTGGCTTGCTTGAGTCCGACCCGTGCTATAGGCTCTAAATTGTATGGAGATTTCCTGCAACCGATGCAATCAGAGCATCCAGGCTGAGAACTGCTACTGCCCCGTGTGCGGCTTGCCGCAACTGGTGTATTCAGCCGACGTGCCGACCGGCCTACCTCAGCCAGAACGTTGGGGCGAGGCGGTGCGCGACGCCAGTAGTGTCGATTGGAAGCCGGCCCTCATTGCATCTCTGAAACTGGCGATTCCGGCCGGATTGCTCTCCAGCGCGATCTCGCCGACTGGGTCGTTCGGCCTCATCTGGATGGCCACAGCCGCAGGGTTGGCGGTAATGCTCTATATCCGCGGTCAACAGCCGGCATGGATTACCCTTGGCGCCGGCGCGCGCATCGGCTTGATCACTGGCTTGGTGGGCGCGTGGGTCGCATTTGGCGCGGGCGGACTTCAACTCTTTGTTCAGCGATTTTTTCTGCACCAGTCCAGCCAGATCGACGCCGAGTATTCCAATATTTTCATCACCGCCTTTCAGCAGCGGACTCAGCAATCCATAGCCGGAATGGGCTCGGCCGACGCGGCGCAAGCGCAGGCCATCTTCTCCGCCATGCAGGCGCGTATGCTTTCGCCTGAGGGCCATGCGGGAATGTGGGCGGGCTCGATTGCCGTAAGCTCGCTGTTTTTGCTACCTTTTGCCGTTGCTGGAGGCGCGCTGGCGGCCCGCATGCAGGCCCGCAAGCGGCAACCGGAACTCTGATGTCCGCACCACTTGCGGGAAAGCACAGAATCCTCGTATCATCCATCGAGAGAATCGCTTCGGGCATCGAGAGAACCGCTTCGAGACTTCGGCTGCGAAATGAGAGACTGCGAGGACATGCATGAGCGATGGTCCAGATAGATCCGCCCTGCGCACCAAAGGCAGGCTGATGTCCGCCTCTGAGATCGAGCGCACCCTGGTGCGGCTGGCGCACGAAATTGTGGAGAAAAGCAATGGCAGCGACGGCTTGGCGCTGGTCGGCATCCGGCGGCGCGGCGTTCCGCTGGCCGAGCGGCTGGGCAAGCTGATCTCCTCCATCGAAAAACGCCCCATCGATACCGGCGTGCTCGACATACAGTTTTACCGCGACGACCTGTCCACTACCGGCGTGCGCCCCGTCGTCACACCAGGCGCAATCGGCTTCAATATTGACGGTCGTGATGTGGTGCTTTGCGACGACGTCCTTTACACGGGCCGGACGATCAGGGCCGCCATGGATGCGCTCTTCGATCATGGCCGTCCGCACCGTGTGCAACTGGCTGTGCTGATTGATCGCGGCCACCGCGAACTGCCCATCGAAGCGACGTACATTGGACGCCGCATCCCCACAAGCAGCCGTGAGATTATAGAAGTCAAATTCCGCGAGATCGACAGCGACGAACAAGTTCTGCTGGTGGAGCGAGTGGATTGAGAAAGGCAGCTTTTAGCTTGTAGCTAGAAGCCAGCAGCTAGAGGCTGTCACCGAATGACCGCAACCAAACTCCGCCGCCCGCTCACTACTCCGCCCGTTGCCGCATCGCCATTTCCGTACCATCCCGGCTCGCTACTTTCCACTCAGGACTTGAGCCTTGAAGCTCTTAGCCATCTGCTGGCCCGCGCCACGGCTCTTGAGAAGCAAGACCCGTTGACACGCTGCCGCATCCTGGCTAAACGCCGCATTGCGCTACTCTTTTATGAGAGTTCCACGCGCACCCGCACCAGCTTTGAGCTGGCCGCCAAGGCGCTGGGCGCTGACACTACGCTGGTCTCAGACAAGTCCTCCAGCATTGAAAAAGGCGAGACGCTGAAAGATACCGGCCTGACGCTGCGCGCGCTCGGGGCTGAGGCCATCATCCTGCGCCATCCCAGCTCAGGCGCGGCATGGCTGCTGGAGGCCGAGACTCGCCTGCCCGTGCTCAACGCCGGCGACGGGATGCACCAGCATCCCACGCAGGCGCTGCTCGACCTGCGAACGATGCTGGCACATCTGCGCCCCGGAGTGGAAATGGTGAACGGCGAGACGCTGGCCGGCGTCACAGTCGCCATTACCGGCGATATTCTGCACAGCCGCGTGGCGCGATCGAATATGCTGCTGCTGCCTCGCCTGGGAGCTCGCGTGTTGCTCTGCGGCCCTAAAGAGCTGCTGCCCGAAGTTGCCACAGAAGCTGGTCCAGGCATTGAGATTACTCGCGACTTCGAATCCGCCCTGAGCCAGTCACAAGTCGTCATGATGCTGCGCATTCAGGCTGAGCGGCTGGCTGGACTGCAACTCGACCTGGAAGAGTACAAGGCCGCCTACCAGCTCACCGGCCAGCGGCTGGCCGCGCTTGCGCCCAAGGCTTTGGTGCTGCATCCTGGGCCGATAATTCGCGGGCTGGAACTGACTGCGGGCGTAGCTGATGGGCCGCAGTCGGCGATTCTGGAGCAGGTCACGAACGGAGTGGCGATTCGTATGGCCGTGGTCGAACGGGCGCTGGGCACAGTCGAGAAAGGAGGCCGCGCATGACGGCACTTATCATTCGTGGCGGCCATCTGATCGATCCCGCCGCCGGCGTCGACGCGCTCAAGGACATTCTCCTCAAGGACGGCCGCGTTGCCGAGATCGCTGTTCCGGGCAAACTGAAGGCGGCGAACGAAATCTCTGGGGCTGAAGTTCTAGACGCTACCGGCCTCACCGTCGCTCCCGGCCTTATCGACATGCACGTCCATTTGCGCGAGCCTGGCCAAGGCTACAAAGAGACCATCGCGACTGGCACGGCCGCGGCCGCGGCTGGCGGCTTTACCTCCGTTGCGGCCATGCCCAATACCAAGCCAGTGAACGACTCTTCGGAAACCACGCGCTGGATGCAAGCGGCTGACCGGAAGGCTTCCGTCCGCGTCTTCCCCATCGCCGCCGCCACGCGCGGCAGCAAGGGCGAAACCATCAATGACTACGCCGCGCTCAAATCCGCCGGCGCGGTTGCGGTGAGCGACGACGGTCTGCCAATTCTCAAAGACAACATCATGCGCGAGGCTCTGGCCGCCGCCGCGCGCGTAGGCCTCACCGTTATCCAGCACGCTGAAGACACCCGCATTACGCACGTCGCCGACAAAGTGGCCACGATGAACGCGGGACCGACCGCCTTCAAACTCGGCCTGCGCGGCTGGCCCAATGAGGCCGAGTCCGGCATTGTGGAGCGCGACATTCGCCTGGTGACCGAGTTGCGCGAAGCCCGCCCGCATCTGCACGTGGCCCACATCTCCACGGCTGCCGCGCTCAATGCCGTTCGTCAGGCGCGCCGGAGCGGCCTGCGCGTTACATGCGAAGTTGCGCCGCACCATTTTCTGCTTACCGACGAGCATGTCGGCTTGTACGACGCGCACGCCAAGATGTGTCCGCCGCTGCGCTCGGCAGCAGACCGCGACGCGCTGATCGAAGGCATACTCGACGGAGTCATCGACGCCATCGCCACCGACCACGCGCCCCACGCCGTCCACGAAAAAGAGATCGAATTCGAGCGCGCGCCAAACGGCATTATCGGCCTGGAAACGGCTCTGGGCCTCTCGCTGCGCTGGCTGCACCACGAGTGGAAGCTGCCGCTGGGCCGCGTTCTGAGTTTGTTGAGCGCGCAACCCGCGGCTCTTTTGAATCTGAAAGGACGCGGCACGCTTGCAGTTGGCAGCTATGCAGACGTTGTCGTTTTCGACCCCAAAGCTGAGTGGACTTACAACGCACGCGACGGCAAATCAAAATCCCGGAACACGCCCTTCGATGGCTGGACGATGCAAGGCAAAGTTCGCTGGACGATCAGCGAAGGCCGTATCGCGTACTCGAGCCAAACTGCTTGAGACTTCAGTCCGCGGCCGAGTCTACGCACTTCCGGCAGACAAACTCGCCGGCCACGATCAGCACAATTCCGCCCGCCCAAAGCCAGTGGCCGAGCAGCGGGACCAGCGGATAAAGGTCAAAGAAGATCCAGGTTCCGGCGAGAAATGCCAGCATGGCTCCGGCTGCGATTCTGCGCGGCCAAACGAAGCTGGGAAAAATCAGAAAGATCAGATAGACCACCAGCAGCGGATTGATCCAGCCGCTCAGTACGGCTAGAAAATCCTTCGAGCGCCACATCTCCGGATTAAAGGTGTTCACGAGCGTAACCCATGCGCAGCGCGAGCCCTGCAGCGCGTCCGGAGGATCGCCGCCCGGCGTTGCAACCTCACGCACCGCAGGCAGAAAAAACGCCAGGATGTAAATACCGACGCCAACCAAGCGGGCAATCCAAACGATGCGGCGAACCGCAATATTGCATGTGCTCTCTGCCACTTAATCCTCCTGAGTCCGCCGGTAAAGAACGGTACGACCTCAGCAAATCCAGAACAAACCATCATAGCGGATGCCGCTAAATATATCCCTCTGGAAGAGAGTTTGAGTACGTGCGAGACGGGTGGAAAGCGGCCGCGAAAAATGGTTAAAAAGCGAGTATTTTGGACGGAAAGAACGTATTTTTGGGGCCAAAAAGGGGCAAAATGGGCGGTTTGCAGTTACTGATTGGTAAATAGTCATAAAATGCAAGCGATTGATATGAAGGTTGTTACGGGAATTCTCGGTGTAAAAAATGGGCTCCACAGGGTAGGGGGGGTGGGGGGTGGGCGATTTTTTAAAGAAGAAAAGGCGAAAAAGGAGGCTGGAAATCGATGCGGAGGAAGGGATGGTCTGAGCCTTACCGCGGGTTGAATCCGGATCTTTGGCCATGGTGGAACCTCCCTTCCCTATTTACATGATCCGCCTATCGGCGATAATTATCCGCAAAAAATCCAGCGGAAAAACATGGGCGGATTCAGGAGATACGGCGAGTTGGCCCCGCGGGGCGAGTTGGCGGGAGCATATTCACCGACTCTGGAATGAAGTTGTGAGTTACGGAGAGGCGCGCGGAGTAATGTAAGACTGAAGCCCGCCAACGGGCGACGGCGGGGCTGCGAAGCGGTTCAAGGGAAGTGCGATGAAAGGAACGGAAAAGTATCTAGCACTGGTGGCCGCGCTGCTTGGCAGAGAGACCACCTTGTCGCTGGCCACGTGCGGCAAAGACGGCACACCCTGCATTGCGCCGCTTTTCTACTTCGCCGATGAAGAACTCACGCTCTACTGGCTTTCTTCCCCCGGCAGCGTGCATGGCCTGAATCTGGAGCGAAGCTGCCGCGCGGCCGCAACTGTCTATCGCAGCGCCGAAAACTGGCGGCGGATTTGCGGCGTGCAGATGCGCGGCGAAGTCAGCCTGGTCAGCGACGCCAAGCGCTGTTCCGAATTGATTAAGGCCTATCGCCGGCGCTTCAAGATTGGGCGCATCTTCAGCCCGCTTCTGCGGCAGAGCACACTTTACGCCTTCAGGCCGGAATTTTTCCGCTTTATTGACAATGCACGGGGCTTCGGCTTCAAGTTCGAACTCACGCGCCAGCCCGATGGATGGCAACTTACGCGGTCCAAAGGCTGAGGCGCCCACTTTCGTAACCTGAAAAATAGTTTTGCGATATCTTCATTGTTTCTTCATCATGCAGGATTTAATGTTCGTTTATGATCATGGAATGAACGCGCTGTGGATAACGCGACCAAAATCTCCCTTGACAGAGGAGAAATACGAGCGCATGATCGTTCCCAAAATGGCCTTCCGGCCGGTGAGTTTCAAACGAGGAATCTGAATCGAGGATTTCCTTCACCGCTAACCGGCATTCCCTGCGAATCTCCCTAGACTAACTTCATCCAGCGTTGAATGGCAGGTAAATATGGTGGTCAAGACACAGAGCAAAGGTCGCGGGGTCATCGGACTCCATGTGGGCGTGAATAACGTCCGGCGCTACTTTCCCAAGAACATGGCAAGCGTTAATTTGCAGTTGGATCATCTTCAGATTCAGTGCGGTTTGAGCCCGGATTTCTGGAAGGGTGAACCGGAGATCTTCGATCCGCGCCTCTGCGCGTGGCTTGAATCCCGGCACATGCGCACCCAGGCGGATCGGTCGCCCATTCCGCTGGCGATGATTCCAGAGGGAAAGAATACTTTCCGACTGCAACCGGTCCGCGATAATGAAGAGGTTCCCGCCGAGCTTGTGGAAGAGCTGGAAGAGGTCATGGCTTGAGCTTGTATCATTCCTCGCCGGCTTGCAACGATTGTGCGTCGCGCCGCAGACCACGGACCCGATCCGGCCTCTGCGCGCCTGGTTTCAGACCAGCTTTCAACCGATAATCTCCGATCCCTGAGTCAATCCATATTCCCTGATCCCGGTCCATTGATAGACTCGGGATATGTTCACCACCGACTTGCAAAAGAATATAGAGCGCCACTTTGCCGCCGGCGCTGCCGCCATCGCAGACTCCGCAGCCATGGAGACCTTCCTCCTGCTGCGGACGGCTCTGGAGGCCGGCGAGATTCGCGCCGCCTCGCCCGACGACTCCTCGCCTTCCGGCTGGCGGGTCAACGCCTGGGTCAAGCAGGGAATCCTGTTGGGCTTTCGCCTGGGCGCGCTCACGGAGTTTCCAGGGGCTGGCCTTTCCTATGTGGACAAAGGAACCTACCCAGCGCGTTATTTTGGCGTGGCCGACGGCGTGCGCGTGGTTCCGGGTGGCTCTTCCGTGCGGAGCGGAGCTTATGTGGCGCGCGGCGTGGTGTGCATGCCGCCGATGTACATCAATGCCGGCGCATATGTGGACGAAGGCGCCATGGTGGATTCGCACGCGCTGGTCGGCTCTTGCGCGCAGGTTGGCAAGCGTGTGCACCTAAGCGCCGCGGCGCAAATCGGCGGCGTGTTGGAGCCGGTCAATGCCAGCCCGGTGATCATTGAGGACGACGTGCTGGTGGGCGGCAATTGCGGCGTCTATGAAGGCGCGATCGTGCGCAAGGGCGCGGTGCTGGCATCGGGAACCATTCTTACGCGCGGCACGCCGGTCTACGATCTGGTCAACGGTGTGGTTCTGCGCGCCAGCACCGAACTGCCGCTGATCATTCCTGAGAAAGCCGTCGTCGTCCCAGGCTCGCGCGCCATTGGCACAGGCAAGGGCCACCCCAACGCCGAGGCATGGGGCCTGAGCCTGTATGCGCCGGTCATCGTAAAGTATCGCGATGAAAAAACCGATCTCAGCACCACGCTGGAAGATCTGCTGCGCTAGCCAATGCCGCCTGGGTGCTTTCGATTGGGCCGATGGAGTTCGATTTTGTGAAAGACGAATTGCAGATCATTCGCTGGGGCGTGGCGGGACCAGGCCGTGCTGGAGCGCGCTTTGCCGAGGGGCTCAAGGCTGTCGAGGCCGCCACGCTGGAAGCCGTCTGGGGCCGCAACCCCGAAAAGACCCGCGATTATGCAATCCGATTCGGCGTGCCTCAAGTGCTGGGCTCGCTGGATCAACTTGTCACGGCCAATGTGGACGCCGTCTATGTAGCGACGCATCCTGACAGCCATGCGGCAATCTGCATCGCGGCCCTTAGAGCCGGCAAGCATGTACTCTGCGAAAAGCCAGCAGCCTTGAACGAACGCCAACTTGTTGAAGTCCTGGCCGTCGCGCGTCAAAACGACCGGCTCTTCATGGAAGCGATGAAGCCGCCCTTCTTTCCGCTTTACCAGCGTTTGCGCCAGCACTTGCGGGCGGATCCCATTGGCCAAGTGGGTTTTGTCCGCGCCGGCCACGCTGACGCCACTCTGCCCCCGGAGTACCCCTTGCACTTTGCCGAGTTGGGCGGCGGCGGCATTATGGGCATTGGGCCTTATGAGGCATTTCTCGCGCTCGACTGGCTGGGCGAACTGAAGCGCGTGCAGACGATGGGACGCCGGGCCGCTTCGGGCGTGGATGCCTTTGCGGTCTTCCAAAGCGAGCACGAGCACGGATACGCTCAACTGCACACCGGCCTGGACTTGCTCAGTTGCGGCGATGCGCTGCTTGTGGCCCCGCGCGGTTACGTGCTGCTCCACGCCAACTGGTGGAATCCGCGCCGCGCTACGATTCATTACATCGACGGCCGCGAAGTCGTGCTTGACGAGCCTTACACTGCCGGCGGCTTCAACTATGAAACCGCCCACTTCCGCCAGTTGATCCGCGACGGCCGGCGCGAGAGCCCTGAGATCACCCATGCGCTGTCGCGGGGCATGGCGCGCCTGCTTGAAGCCGCCCGCACAGCTATTGGCGTCCGTTTCCCCGGCGAGCCACATACGGTGGGGCTAGCTGCGGTAGGGCCAGCCGCCTTCGGCTTGAACGAGCCGGCAGAAAGCGCGTGACAGGAAATTTCGCAAGCCTACGGAACCGTGATAACCACCTTGCCCACCTGCTGGTTCGATTCGAGATACTGATACGCCTCCACGGTCTGCGTAAAGGCGAATGTCTTGGCAATTTTCGGCACAAAGCGCCCATCGGCCAGCCGATCGAAGACAAATTTCTTTGCGTCCACCACCAGCGCGGGATTCTGCGTAATCTCCATGAGAACGTACCCGCGCAAGCTCAAGCTTTTGCCTAGCGCCGCCATAGGAAACGGGGTGGGCGCAAGGGAAAGCATTCCGTATTCAAAGACGATTCCGCCGGGTGCGGCCGCGGCGGCAAGCTTCTCAACAAAAGGCCCGCCCACTGGGTCAAAGGTCAGACGAACGCCCTGGCCGCCGGTAATCTCCCGTACGCGGGCCGGGTAGTCTTCTTGCTCGCTGGCTAGGACATGATGCGCGCCAAGCTCGATCAACTCCGCGCGCTTGGCCGCGGTTCGCGTCACCGCAATTGCGGTTGCGCCGGCATCGCGCACAATCTGGATGGCGGCCAGCCCAACGCTGGATGAGGCTGCGGGAATGGAAACGAAATCGCCAGCCTTCACGCCGCCAAAATGCACCAGCGCGCCGTAAGCGGTTAGATATTGCATCCAAATGGCCGCCGCCTGGTCAGGCCGCAGATTGGCTGGATACTCGCCCAAAGCCTCGACAGGCACAAGTGCCTCCTCGCCCAAGGTGCCGTAGCGATTCATTGAGAAGCTTGGGACCGTAGCGACTGCTTTTCCCACCCAACTCTGGTCGACGCCTTCGCCAACGGCATCGACAATTCCCGCGGCTTCATAGCCAAGGCGCGATGGAAGCGTGGGTGCTTCAAGATACAAGCCGCGATAGAACATGGACTCGGCGCGGTTCAGTCCCGCAGCCTGAACAAGCAGTCTCACTTCTCCCTTGCCGGGCTCCTGCGTGGGGATCTGGTCCAGCTTCAGGTTTTCCGGCCCTCCTAGTTGATGAAAGCGAACGATTGTCGGCATAAATCCTCCTGGCCGCATTCGATGAGGTGGGTCTGGGGGAAGGTGCAAGCCGAAATGAGCATTTGATCATGAACCGGGAATCCGAGCTAAGTGAGCGGTTCGAATCTACTCCCAATGCTTATAAGTGGTAGCATCGATACTGACAGATGCAAACGAAAAAACTGAAAATCATTCCCCTGGGCGGTTTGGGCGAGTTCGGCATGAACTGCCTGGCGCTCCGCTGGGAAGACGACATTATCGTGATCGACGCCGGGCTGATGTTCCCGGAGTCGGAGTTACTAGGGGTCGATATCGTAGTTCCCGATATTACTTACCTGGTTGAAAACAAGGCGCATGTCCGCGCTATCATCCTCACCCACGGGCACATGGACCACATTGGCGGCCTGCCCTGGATTCTGAGCGAAATCAAAGTTCCGGTCTACGGAACCGAATTTACGCTGGCCTATGTCGAGGGCAATCTCGAAGAGCATCAACTGCTCGACGAGACCGAGTTGGTCGAGATCGTTCCCAAGGAAAAATTCACCATCGGCCCGTTCACGATCGAGCCGATTCACGTCACGCACTCGGTGGTGGACGCCGTTTCTTTGGCCATTGAAACCCCTGTCGGCGTCGTCATCCACACCGGAGATTTCAAGATCGATCTGGCCCCGCTCGACGGCAAATCTTTTGACCTGCATACCTTTGCCGAGTACGGAAAGCGCGGCGTTCTGGCGCTCTTGCAAGACTCGACAAATATCGACCGGCCCGGCTTTACGCCCAGCGAGACGGCCGTGATCCCGCGCCTTGACGAGATTTTTTCGCGCACCAAGAAGAAGCTCTTCTTCAGTTGCTTCTCTTCGTCGATCTACCGCATCCGCATCGCGCTGGACCTGGCGCGCGCCCATGGACGCAAGGTGGCGCTCATCGGGCGGTCGATGATGGAAAGCACCGAGATTGCGCAAGACCTGGGCTACATCGACGTTCCCAACGGCCTCATCATCAACCCCGGCCAGATGCGCGACTATCCGCCCGAGCAACTGATGCTGCTGATCAGCGGCACGCAAGGCGAGCCCATGAGCGCGCTCAGCCGTGCCGCTGTGGACAACCACAAGCACGCGCACATCGACGCCGGCGACACCGTGGTGCTCAGCTCGCGCGTGATTCCCGGCAACGAAAAAAGCATCTTCCGCGTCATCGATCACCTCTATCGCCGCGACGCCAATGTTATTTATGACAACGGCTCGAACGGCCTCATCCACGTCAGCGGCCACGGCTCGCAAGAAGAGATGCGGCTGCTCATCAATCTGGTGCGGCCCAAGTTCTTCATCCCCGTGCACGGCAACTACGGCAACCTGCGCCGTCATGCGCAGATCGCCATGGAGACCGGCGCAATCGAGCACGCGATTGTGATTGAAGACGGCGATGTTCTGGAATTGGATAAGACGGATGCGCGCAAGAAGGACAAGGTGACGACCGGCAGGGTGCTGATCGACTCCGGATCGAATACCGACGTGGTCGAGGATATGGTCCTGCGCGATCGCCGCATCCTTTCAGAAGATGGCGTGGTGCTGGCGGTGCTGGCTATCAACAAGCGCACCGGCCAGGTGCAGCAATCGCCCGAGGTGGTGATGCGCGGCTTTGGCGGCGCGGATATTACCGATCAAGCGCGCGAGCTGGTGCTGAAGACGCTTGACGGCCTGACCACCGAAGAGCGCGCCGATTACGGCATGGTCAAGGAAAAGGTCCGCGCCGAACTGAAGCGGCTGATCCAAAAGACCACCGGACGCAGGCCAATGATTATGCCGGTGATACTGGAAATTTGAGATATCCCAAGCAACAAGGATCGGCCCCACCCTTGCCGCGTTTTTGCGTTTTGCGGCTTCGGGATCCCCAACGACAGGCCTTCGTCGTTGGGGTGAACCAGGGTGAGATTGCTAGATGCCAGCCTTACAGGAACGTTGGAAATGCTTTACCCCCCGGCAAACCCGATGCCCGCAATCGCTGACCAGCTCAACCGCTCGCCCGCTAAGCGACGCCAACGGCCGCATCTCTTTTAAACGCGCCGATTTTTATGCCGGATTTTTTGCGGATAATTACCCTCAGTTGGTAGATCCTATCAATAGGGAAGGGAGATCCTGCCATGACTCAAAACTCGCTTTCAACCCGCAGTCTGGCCCCTCCAACAATACCCAGTTCCTCTACCCAGTTTCGCTGTTTATTCTCCAAAAAATCCGACGACCCCCACCCCACATACCCTGTGGAGCCGGTTTTTTGCTCGAAATTTTACTGTAACAATCTTTATATCAAT
>JBEKDN010000101.1:0-14110 GCA_050014335.1 Occallatibacter sp.
GCCATCAGGGCCGAAGGATCGGGCTTGCAACCCGCAATGGGTAGAAGAAAAAAAACGAGTGCAAACACGTAGACCGGTTTGCATTTCAATTCACTCAGGTTCATCTTTAGGGGTGATCCTTTCAGTCCGTCCGCCGATCCCGTCGGTATCTATCTGTTCTTGCGGACGATGCAATGAGAAAAGCCTTGCAATACAGCCGGCCTGAAGTGAGGATCGCTTCAGGGATCGTATCAAGTAACCGCCGACAAGGTCAACCGGCACAGACCGTGTCATCACAGCGCCGGATTCTCGAGTTCGCTTCCATCGCCACAATTCAAAACCTTCCTTTCATAACCAGATCCGGCCGCCATCCCAGGAAGCTGCATTCCCCCTGAAAGATGGCAGCCGGACAAAAGGCAGCCGCCGGCACAAAACAAAATAGCTACGTCCGCTTGCTCGCCGAAGCCAGCTCCTCCACAATCTTTCCATAGCGATTCGCCGCCGCCGGGTCCGTCATGCTCTTCACTACCGCCGGATCGTCCAATCCACCTTGGCGCAGCGTTGCCTCAATGCTTTCGGAGGGCACCGATTTCATCAGGTCCAGAGCCGCCTCGGCAAGCGCTATGGGCCGCACGGAAACAACCGTCCCCTGCTGGCCTTCCATAACGCCATATGAATTCGCATCCGCGCCGGCCTTCAGCAGCAGTTGCACAACCTCGGGGTTTCCATTCCGCACCGCATAGTGCAGCGCGCTCCAGCCCTCGGATGAGGTCCGGCAATTCACGTTGGCGCCATCTTCAATCAGTTTCCGCACCACTGCGGTGTCGTCGGCCCTGACGGCCGCCAACAGTGAAGGCTGTGAAGTGCTCGAGCCAAACATTCCTCCAGTAACGGAAACCAGTGAAGTTGTCACGGCCAATAGAAAAACAAATTTTCCCGTCATGCGAACGTCCCATCCCTTCTTTGCGCCAGCGGATACTGTCGCCATAATTCCCTCTTCGGCGCGGGATGAAAAGGACTTAAGGCGAATATGCGAAAAGTTTAATCTTTGGTCATGTCATCGCTGATTCTGCTTTGGCGCTGCGGCAATCGCCGTGATCGTCGCCCCGCTTCGGCCAATCCACCCCGCTCCCAGCCTGTGCAAAAAAATAAATAAATGGCACTTGACTCTGACCTTAGGTCAGACTCCAACATTCTATTGAGGGATGAAATTGAGCAAAACTTACCAGATTCACCAGTTCGCTGAACTCACAGGCGTCACCGTCAAAGCCCTGCATCATTACGACAGGTTGGGCTTGTTGAAGCCGCAGCGCGCGCGCTCCGGTTATCGGCTGTACGTCGAGCGCGATCTCGAGCGCCTGGAGCAGATTGTCGCGCTCAAGTATCTCGGCTTCCCTCTGCAACAGATCAAAGTAGTGCTGGATCGCGCGCCATTGAATCTGCCGGAGGCCTTGCGGATGCAGCGTCAGGCGCTGGCGGAAAAGCAGAAGCAACTGACTCGCGCCATCAAGGCGATTGCGGCTGCTGAAAAAGCTCTCGACTCCGGCAAAACCTCTAACCCCGCAATCCTGAAACGGCTCATTGAGGTGATCAACATGCAAAGCGATATCGACGCAATGAAAAAGTATTACAGCGAAGAAGCCTGGGCCAAAGTGGCCCCGCGATATGAGGAAGACTTTTCGCGGGAATGGATCGACTTGTGCCGCGATGTGGAGGCGGCGCTCGGCGAGGATCCCGCCTCTGACAAGGCGCAAGCGCTTGTCGCGCGCTGGATGGCGCTGTCCAGCAGCGATCCTGAAGTGCGCGAGGGCGCCATGATTGCGTGGGCCGACCGCAACAACTGGCCGGCCGCCATGCGGCAGCGCATTGCTGAATACCATCTTGACAAAATCGCGCCCTTCATTGGGCAAGCCATGACCGCGTATAGAAAAAAGTACTACAGCGACGAAGCGTGGGCCAAAATCATGAGCCGTCCAGAAGAAGAAAGGGCCCAACTCTACGTCTCATGGCGCGCCCTCTGGCAGGAAGTTGCCGCCGCGCTCGATGAGGATCCGGCCAGCGACAAAGCTCAGGAGCTATCCGCCAAATGGGCGGAACTGGCTGAAAGGTCCTCTGGCGGCGACCCGGAAATAAGAGATGGCAACATCAAAGAATGGACGGATCACAACAACTGGCCTGATGCCATGCGCCAGCACATCGCGCATTACAAGCTCGATAAAGTCGCGCCCTTTATCGGGCAAGCGATGACCGCGTACCGGAAGAAATACTTCAGCGACGAAGCGTGGGAGAAGGTAAGCAAGCGCCCCGGCGAAGAAAAACTTCAACTTTACACAGCGTGGAGCGCCCTCTTTCACGATGTGGCCGCCGCGCTTGACGAAGACCCCGCCGGCGACAAGGCTCAGCAGCTATGCGCCAGATGGGCTGATTTGGCCGAGAAGTCTTCCGGCGGCGACCCGGCTGTAAAAGCCGGCATCAGCAAAGAATGGGCCGATCACAAGAACTTGCCCGCAGCCGCGCAACAGAGAATCTCCTCGTTCCGGCTCGAAGAACTGGTTGCCTTTATCGCAAAAGCCTACGCATTTCGCGCGAAGAAACTAGCGGAGAATCAGTAGTCTCAAGCCCGTCAACCCGCCTCCACCAACCCATACCGCCGCTGCCAGGCATCCTTGAGCCGCGCCCAAACCCGCGCCCGTTCCAACTCGGTTGCTTCTTTGCCGTCCGCCGCATTGGCAAAGCGCGCGGCTTCCAACTTGGCCAGTTCCAGCAACTGCCGGTCGCGCAGCAGGTTCGCCACGCGGAACTCCGGCAGCCCGGCCTGACGCGTTCCAAAGAACTCGCCGGGCCCGCGCTGGCTCAGGTCAAGCTCCGCAAGCTCAAATCCATCCTGCGTGCGCGCCATCGCGTTGAGCCGCTCCTCGCCCAGCGGCGTCACGCGCTCGCCGCTGATCAGAATGCAAAAGCTCTTGGCCGCGCCCCGCCCCACGCGCCCCCGCAACTGATGCAGCTGCGCCAGCCCAAAGCGCTCCGCGTGTTCCACCACCATCACCGTCGCATTGGGCACATCCACGCCGACTTCAATCACTGTCGTCGCCACCAGCACGTCCGTCTCGCCGCGTTGAAAGCGCCGCATCACAACTTCCTTTTCATCCGCGTCCAGCCGCCCATGCAGCAGCCCCACGCGCAGCCCAGCCAGCGGACCGGTCCGCAGCTTCTCATACATCTCCACCGCCGACTTCAGCCCCAACTTCGCGCCTGGATTTGCCTCCTGCGCGGCCTTCGGAAACAGCTCCGCCGATTTGCCTTTGCGGGTGAACTTGCCGGATGCCCCCGGTCTCGATTTTGATGCCGGGGATACTGAAGCCTTGAAACCGGCTTCCGATTTCTGCCCCTCGACCCCAACCTCCGCATCGTCCCGAGAGAAGTCCAGCTCCGGCTCGTCTTCCTTGCTGCCTTCAATTACCGGATAAACAATGTAACTCTGTCTCCCCTTCGCCGCCTGCTTGCGCACAAACTCCCAAACCTCCCCGCTCATCTCGCCCGGAACTCGCCGCGTCACAATCGGCGTCCGTCCCGGCGGCAGTTCGTCCAGCACGCTCACATCCAGATCGCCGTAAAGGCTTAACGCCAGCGTCCGCGGAATCGGCGTCGCCGTCATCACCAGCACATCCGGCTCCAACTGATTCGGCTTCTTCATCAGCTTGAATCTCTGCATCACGCCAAAGCGATGCTGTTCGTCCACCACCACCAGCCCCAGCCTGTCGAACTCGACTTTCTCTTCGATCAGCGCATGAGTTCCAATCACCAGTTGCGCCTCGCCGCGATTGATCTCCCCGCGCGCCGCGCGCTTTCGCTCCTCGCTCAGCGAGCCAGTCAGCAGAGCCACGCGGTAGCGCCGCGTAGACCGCTCCAGCAGCTTGCGAAAAGCCAGATAATGTTGCGTCGCCAGAATCTCCGTCGGAGCCATCAGCGCCGCCTGGTAGCCGTTCTCCATCGCCACCAGCATCGCCTGCAGCGCGACGATCGTCTTGCCTGATCCCACGTCGCCTTGCAGCAGCCGCCGCATCGGGCTGGCCTCGCGCATGTCGCCCACAATCTCGCCCAGCGCCCGCTTCTGCGCCGTTGTGGGATGAAACGGCAGCACCTCGCGCAGCGCCTCGCGAACCTTGTCTGTCGTCGCAAAGGCAATCCCCGCGCGCTCCCGCATCCGCCGTCGCTTCAACTCCAGCCCCAGCTCCAGAAAAAAAAGCTCCTCGAAAATCAGCCGCCGATGCGCCGGCGTCCTCCAGCTTTGCAGCAGCGCAAAAGGAGTTCCCTCCGGCGGAAAATGCGCCTCCCGCAGCGCCGTCTCCCGCTCCGGCATTGCCAGCCGCGCCAGCATTGCGCGCGGCAGGCATTCTGGCACCGAGCCGCGCAGCCCTTCCAATAAATTGAAAATTGTCTTGCGCTGCCAGCGCGAAGCCAGCCGCGCCCCGCCCAGCGACTCGTAGACTGGCGTGATCCGCCCCACTTCCAGTAGCCGCGTCTCGGCGTCGTCGCTCGCATCTGGCAACAGCTCGAATTGCGGCTGAATCATCTTCAAATTATTTGATGACCGCGACGCCTCAACCCGCCCATAGACGGCCACCGTCTGCCCGGCGTGGAACTTGCCCTCCAGGTATCCGCCGTTGAACCAGACGCACTTCAGCGCCAGCAGCCCCTGGCCCACCGTCAGCTCAAAGATCGGAGCCTTGCGCGTCGTCATCAGCAGCGACCCGCGCACCTCGGCAATCACAGACGCCGTCTCGCCCGCCTGCAACTCATCCAGTGGCCGCGGATTCTGCCGGTCTTCGTAGCGAAAGGGAAGGTGGTAGAGCAGATCCTCGGCCGTCTTGATGCCTTTGGCTTCAAGCATCAGGGCCACGCGCGGACCCACGCCCTTCACATACATCGCCGGTGTGTCGAGATCGGCCACTCTCGGATGCTAAATGGCGCGCGTACAGAGGGACAAACGCGTGGAGATCCGAATGTGTCGAGAAGTTCAGGAATGTTGCAGATGAGGGAGCAATGGAATGCGAATTTTGCTGCGCTTCCCAACCTGCCACAGGTCGTATTTGGCCTGCATGCGCAGCCAGACTTCAGGCGAGGAGGTGCCGAAGGCCGCTGCCAGGCGCATTGCCATCTCAGGCGAGACAGCGGCCTTGCCATTGAGTACGCGAGAGAATGTAACCCGGCTCACGCCCAGATGCTCGGCCGCGGCAGAAACTGTCATCTCGCCCAGATATTCGCGGATTACTTCGCCGGGATGCGGCGGATTGTGCATGCGCATGGTTATCTCCTCTCAGTGATAGTCCTGGTAATCGACCAGGATGGCGTCTACGCCTTCAAAACGGAATGTTACACGCCAGTTTCCGCTTACCGTAACCGACCAGTGGCCTGCGAGATCGCCTTTCAAGGAATGAAGCCGCCATCCCGGCGCATTCATATCTTCCGGTGCCCCCGCATCGTCGAGCATCGTCAACTGAAGACGCAAACGCGCTGCGTGTTGAGCCTGGATTCCTGCCTTTGAACCGGTGCGGAAAAACTTCTCCAGCCCTTTGTGCGCAAAGCTTGCGATCACAAAATCAATGTATCGCTAAACGATACAGAAGTCAAGCGGAAGCAGGTTCCATCCTCGCGCCCTGCAAAGCATAGTCGAAAATGATCTCTTCGCCAATCATCCAAACAAAAGCCCCGCAATCTCCGCCAAAATCCAAGAGACCACGGGGCTCGTTTCCACCATCTCCACGCCTGCTCCTCACCCCTTCGGCAAGAAGTAAGCCTCCACCGCTTGTATCAACGCCGTCCGATCCAGATGCGGCTTCTTGCCGTCGTACCGCGCCGCCCACAGAACCTGGTTCACAATATCCCTCGGATAGCATTGACGCAAATCCTCATGCGCGGCGGTGCGAATGAACTGGATCAGATCCGCGGGAACGCTGGGGTCGAACGAGACCTCATACTCAGTGGCAACGCGGCGGAAGATCTCCGTGAACTGCGCGTCCGACGTTGTGCCCACTTTGATCTTGGTTTGAATTCTGCGCAGAAAGCACGCGTCCACCAGCTCCGCCGGGTCCATATTCGACGCAAAAACCACCAGCATCTCAAACGGCACTTCCAGCTTCTTGCCGCCGGCCAAAGTCAGAAAATCGATGCGCCGATCCAGCGGCACCACCCAGCGGTTCAGCAGCTCTTCCGGCCGCAGCCGCTGCCGCCCAAAGTCGTCAATGATCAGCACGCCGTTGTTGGCCTTCATCTGCGCCGGCGCAACATAGAACTTCGTAATCGGATTGAACTGCAGATCCAGCATCTCCGCCGTCAGTTCGCCGCCCACAAGCACCGAAGGCCGCTGGCAGCGCACCCAGCGTTCATCGCGGTTGCCCGGCCCCGGATCGGCGGCGCGCTTGTGAATCGCCGGATCGAAGACCGTAATCACCTGGCTGTCCACTTCCACCGCATGAGGAATCCACACATCGTCGGTGGCCACCACGCGTGAAAGCGTCTCGGCAATCGTCGTCTTGCCCGTTCCCGGCGGCCCGTAAAGAAAGATCGAGCTGCCAGAGTTCAGCGCCGTTCCAAACTGCCGAAGCATCGCCGGGTCAATCACCAGGTGCGCGAAGGCGCGCTTTACGTCGTCCTTGTGCACCTCGATCTTCTTGATGCTCTGCGCGCGCACTTGCTCTACATAGCTCTCCAGCGAGACCGGCGCCGGCCCCGCGTAATGGCTCTGTGAGAGCAGGTCCGCCGCGCGCGTTCTGCCCTGAGCCGTAATGGCAATCTGAGGAATATTCCCCGTCATCCCATTCACCTGGCAAAGCAGCTCCGTGCGCAAATGGAACGACAGTTCCTTGGCCACTTCAAAGCTCAGCCGTGTCTTTTCCGCCAGCTCAAGAATGGAGAGAGCACCGGAAAGGTACAGGGTTTTCAACGCGATATCTTCGAGGACCGATTGACGTACGTCAACCTCCTCAATGGACTGGGGCCGGTAGGCAGGCCCATGCACGGGCTCGGTTTTGATGAAATCGTATTCGGGCATCGATCTAAAGACTACCATTCTGGTTGGACCACAAGCCGGTTTTCTAAGCCCATCCCATTACTCTTTGGTTTCCCCTTATTTCAGCTTTTTTTAGGTCTTTTGTCCTTCCCCTGCACCTTCCCGCGCCCGTTTTTTGACTAAAAATAATAGAGCGCAAAGGCTCTTTGCGCTCCAGAAAATAATCTTTCCGCCCTTCAAAATGCGCTGTTTCGTTCCGTCCATTCTCAACCCGTGTTCCGCAGCCCCGCTGAGATGCCGCTGATCGTCGCGGCTATCGCGCGATTGACCTCGGGCGTATCTTCCCCCGCCCGCTTCCGCCGCAGCATCGACACTTGAATCAAATGCATCGGATCGACATAAGGATTGCGCAGCCGGATCGACTGCCCCAGCACCGGATTCGATTCCAGCAGTTCCTTCTGCCCAGTCACGGCCAGCACCGCCCTCAGCGTGCGATGAAACTCCGCTTCAATCATCGAATAGATGCGCTCGCGCAGCGCCGCGTCCTCCACCAGCGCCGAGTAGAGCTTTGCCGTCGCCAGGTCCACCTTGCCCAGCGCCAGCTCCACGTTGCGCAAAAGGTCGATGAACAACGGCAACTCCTGCGCCATTGTCTGCAACAACTCTAGAGCCCCCGGCTCGGCCAGATATTCTTCCAGTGCAAAGCCCACCCCAAACCACGCCGGAACCAGCAGCCGCGACTGCGTCCATCCAAACACCCAGGGAATCGCTCTCAAGTCCGTCAACTTCGTCGAAGCATTCCGCCGCGACGGCCTCGATCCAATCTTCGCCTGCTCCAGTTCGCCCACCGGCGTCGATTGCTCAAAGTAAGTCACGACCTCCGGATCGTCCAGAATCTGCTTCCGATAAAAATCGAATGCAACCGCGGAAAGCTTGTCGAGCGTCGCCTCCCACTCCGGCTTCAGCACGCCCGTAAAATGCCCCTCGGCGTCGCGCGCATTTGGCCGCGCCAGCGCATCCAGAGACGCCGCAATCATCAGCTCCAGATTCCGCTCGGCCAGCACCTCGTCCGAGTATTTGAAGTTCAGCACTTCGCCCTGTTCGGTAATCCGCAATTGCCCGTCGAACGAATCCATCGGCTGCGCAAAAATCGCGCGATGCGTCGGCCCGCCGCCGCGTCCCACCGTTCCGCCGCGCCCGTGAAACAGCCGCAGCTTTACGCCGCACTCCCGCGCCACCACATGCAGATCGCGATGCGCCCGGAATATCTCCCACGTCGAGGTCAACATGCCGCCATCCTTGTTTGAGTCGGAGTAGCCCAGCATCACCTCCTGCCAGTTCCCCCACGTCGCCATCAGCTTGCGATAATCCCGTCTGCTCCACAGCTCGCGGCATACCTCGGGCGCGCGCCGCAGATCCTCGATCGACTCAAACAGCGGCACCGGCATCAAGCCCGGATCGCGCCCTGCCCCCTCGACCCTCACCCCCGCAAGTCGCGCCAGCCGCACCACCGCCAGCACATCTTCAACAGTTGATGCCCCGCTGATCACATACTGCCGAATCGCTTCTGGCGAGCAGCCGTTCTTGATCTCCGCCACCACGCGCAGCGTCTCCAGCACGCTCGCGCTCTGCTCCGTAAGACCCCCGGCAAGCTGCGGCGCAACTGTGTCTGCAATCGTCTCCTTCAGCGCCTCGGCGTGAACCCGCGCATGTTGCCGAATATCCAGCGTGTGCAGATGCAGCCCAAAAGTCCGCACCTGCAAAATCAGCGGATCGATCAGCGCATGAGCAATCCTAAGCCCCCGATTGCCCTCCAGCGAAGCCCGCAGCGTCTCCAGATCGTCAATGAAATCCAGCACCGAGCAGTAAGGCGGCAGCGCATTCGCTAGCTTGCCCGAACCGTCATCCACCCGCGCCAGCGTATAAGCCATCACCGGCAGCGCCGCGGCCGGCGTGCCCGCTTGCTCCGTCGCCTTATCCAGCGTCCGCCGCAGACGCGCCTTGAGGCAGATCGCAAATCGCCGATAATACTCAAACTGATACTGCGCCTCAAAGGCCTGCGCCTCCGGTGTATGCACCAGCGCCACATAAGCCTCCAATCTTTGCAGCAGCGCTTCGCTCACGCCCACCTGCTGCGCGCTCGTCGTCAGCAGATCGATAATCTCATCCAGTTGCCGCTGGTAATAAAGCAGCAGATGCCCGCGCGCCAGCCGTATCGCGTCGCGCGTCACCTCCGGCGTCACAAACGGATTGCCATCCCGGTCGCCGCCTATCCACGAGCCAAAGACCAGCACCTGCGGCAGCGCGTGAGCCTCAATCTCCAGTCCATAGGCTGCCCGCAGCGCCTCCGCTATCTCGCGATAGAGGCTTGGCAGCGTCGAAAAAATCGACACATCGTAGTAATCCAGCCCCATCTTGATCTCGTCGTAAACCGTCGGCCTGCGTGAGCGCACTTCGTCGGTCTGCCACAAGCTGGTAATCTCCGCGCGGATCGCTTCTTCTAGCCGCGCCATCTCTTCCTCGGGCACCGGTATCCGGTCCAGCGCCGCCAGATACTCGCCAATCCGCCGCCTCTTGAACATCACCGACCGCCGCGCCACTTCGGTCGGATGCGCCGTAAACACCGGCACAATCAGCACACGCTTCAACGTCTCCAGCGCCTCGTCCGAGCCAATGCCCACGCGACGCATCGCGCACAGCGTCCCGGTAAGCGACCCGCGCTGCCGCCCCGCCTGCCCGCTCATGTGCAGCGCCGTGCGCCGCCGCTTGCGGTGGTTGGTCTCCGCCAGATTGATCAGCTCAAAGTAAAACGCAAAGGCCCGCGTCAGCAGCACCGCTCGCTCCACCGGCAGCGAGTGCACCAGCTCCAGCGCCGTTCCCGCGTGCCGCGCAGCCTCTTCGTGCCGCCCCCGCGCCTCTTCATCGCGCCGCCGTATCGTCCCCTGCCGCAGCGCCTCCACGTACGCAAACAGATCCGTGCCCGCCTGCTCCCGCAGCACCTCGCCCAGCAGCATGCCCAGCGACCGCACATCCCGCCGCAGAGGCGCCTCTTTCAGCTCGCCCCCCTGCGCCTCCAGTTCCTTAAGCCGCAGCGCCCAACTCTCCGGATTCCATAAAAGACTCATCGTCTCTAAATTATGCACGATGAACTGTAAAGATCTCCTTATAGATCGATTCAGACGGTCGCGAATCTCGCAAAAAAAATGATCTCCTGAACACCAACCATCCTGTCATCCTGAGCGAGCGCGGCGAGTCGAAGAACCTGCGGTTGCTTCTCGAGTCCTCCCCCCGCGACAACGAAATAATTCTCACTGCTCCAAATTGCATCCGTGATCAAACCAATCTACAATTTCCCTGAGCACTCGAAATCGAGAAGAAATACCCGCGAAATCAATGCGACCCATCATCCCCGCTTCCGATGCGCCAACCCTCGCCGGCCTCGCCCCGCCAGCTAATCCACTGCCATTTTTCCAATTCGTCCGCGCCCTCGGCGACAACGTCATCGCCGCTTACCACCAGTCAGTCTATGAAGAGTGGATCGTCCCGATCGAGCATCTCGGCCCCAATCACTTCATCGTCAACCACCCCGCGGCCATCAAGCGCGTGCTCGTCGAAAACGAAACCAATTACGTCAAGGGAGAGATGGAGCAGCGCATCTCCGGCCTGGGCCTCAGCGGCCGCAACGCCGTGAATCTCGACCGCCTATGGCGCGCCCGCCGCCGCATCGTCTCCTCTTTGTTTGACTACCGCAGCTATCCCCAATACGCGCAGGTTGTCTCAGACGCCGCCTTGAAGCATCTGGCCACCTGGCAATCCCTGCCGCCCGGAACAGCCATCGACCTTCCCCAGGCGATGCTCGACCTGGCCTCCGAGTCGATCGCCCGCGTTCTCTTCTCCTCCGGCCAGAAACAGCTCGTCGAAGCCATGGAACGCGTGACAGCGCCCGGCGCCGAAACCATCATGGATCTGGCCGACTTCGTCCCCGTCCTCAATCGCCTGCGAAGATCCGTCCGCGGCCGCCTGGCCAACCGAAGATTCATCAGAGCCGCCGCCTCCATCGATCAGGCAATCGAAGACCGCCGCCGGACTGGCATCGCCGCCGAAAGCGATCTCCTCGACCGCCTCATCTCCGCGCGCGATCCGGAGTCCGGCCAGCGCCTAGCCATCGAAGAACTGCGCCTCATCCTCACCACCCTCTTCGCCGCCGGACATGTCTCCGCCGCGCAAGCGCTCACCTGGACCTGGTACCTGCTCTCGCAAAATCCCGAGCAAGAAACCAAGTTGCACAGTGAGCTCGATTCCGTGCTTGCCGGCCGCGCGCCCACCCTGGCGGATCTTGAGAAACTTCCCTACACGCGCATGGTCATCGAGGAGGCGCTGCGCCTCTATCCGCCCTTCCCCATGCTGGCATGGAGAGAAGCTCTCCGCGACGACGAACTCCACGGCGTTCCCATTCCCAGGGGAGCAACCGTCTCCATCGTTCCCTGGGTCCTCCACCGCCATCGCAAACTCTGGCAAAATCCCCACGGCTTTGACCCCGAGCGCTTCTCGCCCGCCCGCACCGTAGGCCGCCCGCAATTGGCCTACTTGCCCTTCGGCGCCGGCCCTCGCGTTTGCCTCGGCGCTGTCTTCGCCATGATGGAAATAACAATCATTCTAGCTACCGTCGCCCAGCGCTACCGGTTCCGGCCACTCCCAGGGCACAATGTCGTTCCCTGCGCGCGCCTGGTGCTAAGCCTCAGACACGGCCTGCCCGTAACCCTCCAACCGCGCTAAGAGTGCGCCCTTCCACGCCGGCCGCCCCAAAACCATAAAACTATCCCAAAATAATCTTTCTTCTCAAGTAACGTTTTCCCATCAAAATTCACAATCCTAAAGAGCATTCACCCCTCGCATCCGCGGGACGGAAATGCTTGGAACTGTACTTCCCCTGCAGGCGCCCGAATGCCTGAACAAATCCAGGTTTTTTTCCTAACTCAATTCCCAGCACGAGGAGATTCGCAATGCGCAATCAGAATTCGATTCCGTCCATTCCTTTGGATGCAGCCTCCATGCATTCCCCAGCCCCCCAATCCCGCCAGTCAATTCGCCGCCGCATCAAATTCGCCCTGCTCGCGCCGGCCGTCCTGTTCGTGCTCGTCGTCATCTCCGGCTGTCATCCCCCCGCCCCCACGGCTTTCCTGCCCACCAACTCGCAGGATGCCTGCCCGCTCAGCGCCACCACCTTTGACGGATGGTTTCAGCCCACCAGCGTCGTTTCCGGCAACGTTGTCATCAACGGCATCGCCAACCCCGCCAACAGCCTCAACGCTCCCACTCCCAATTGCGGCTTCTATCAATGGAGCGAGAACATGTTCCTCTGGCTCACCTCGCCCGCTCCATCCACGTATGGCGGCGGCGCGCATATCTTTGACTCGCCCACTTTTTATGATGTCTCGCCCCTCAACGGCACCCAGCGCACGCTCATTCCTCACGTGCAAGGCGTCATCCGCGCCTTCCCTCTGCGCATAGCCAAACACGGTCCCCATGGCTTGCCCGTCGTGCGCGACATCTCCGGTCGCTTGCTTGAAACCCTTCCCGTCGATCCCAAGCTCAAGCCCCGAGTCCGCGACGTCACCGGTAAAATCGTGGTCGTCACCCATGCCCGCATGGACCAGGGCAAGCTCGTTTTGCTCGACGCCAAAGGCAGCCTGATTCTTGCCGCTCAACCCACCATCGGAGCCGCGGCCAATACCAAACTCGCAAACCCCGCGCGCGCCCAGATCAATCCCCTCATCGTGCAAAAATTCATCATTGACGGCTTCAATATCTTCATCGATCCCACTCTGGCCGTCATCACCACCGAGCAGGGCCAGGCCGGCGATGACAGCGTTCTCCAGGCGCAAACCACCGCCAACGGATCGCTCGTCTACTACTCCACCATGGTCAACGACGTCTACGCCTACTTCCTCACCGGCCAAAAGGATTGCATCACCAACCCCGGCGGCGCGGGCGCGTTCTGCTCCACCACCACCGCCACCGATAACGAATTCCCCACCACCGCCGCCGACCTCGCCAACATCATGAATTACGCAACCGCGCACGGAAAGGCGGCCAGCACATTCCCGGATCAGAATGCTCTCGCCATCGAGGTCAAATCCTCCTGGGTGCTCGCCAGCAGTCTCCCCAACGCCAACACCTACATCACCATGACCGCCACCGTGCCCACCTACAACACGTCCAATCCCAACACCTGGACCCCAACCGGCCAGCAAACCGTTCAGCTCGCGCTTGTCGGAATGCACGTTGTCGGCAGCACCGGCAGCCATCCCGAGATGGTCTGGGGCAGCTTTGAGCACCAGGGCAATACCCCGCTGGCGCCCTACTCCTATAACAACAACGCGACGCCCAGCGCAATCGTCAACGTCAACCCGCCCACCTCCGGAACCTGGCTCTTCGCCGCAAGCAATTCCACCGCATCCCAGCCCCTCAATCTCAACAACTTCAATCAGCCGCACATGGCCGTCAGCGGCACGCCGGTGGCAAACTCCATCCAGTCTGAACCCGGCTTCTCCATCAGTCCCAGTGATACCCTCCGCCTACAGCCCTTCGGCATGGACGGCTCCAACGCCAGCTCAAACTCTGAGATTCTCTCCACCAACACTCACGTTCAGGCCCTCCTCGCCCCCGGCGACGTGCGCGCCAACTACTTCCTCATCGGAGCCACCTGGACCCCCTTCGGCTCCAACCCCGGCCCAACCAACGGCGGCGTGGGAACAAACCTCCTCGCCAACAGCACTATGGAAACCTACGCCCAGGGCGGCAACTGCTTCGAGTGCCATCAGAACAGCCAGCAGCCCCCCGCCGGCCCCACCGTTCCCACCACGCAGATCAGCCACGTCTACCCAGCCATCAACCCGCTCTTCTAAAGCGGCTGCAATATCTTCATGAATCGTGTAAGGACAGGATTTCTCCTCTCATGATTTCGCGTTCCCTGGTTCGCGATTCGTCAAAAATCCGGGTGCCCCACCCTCGCCGCGTCTTTGTTTTTGCGGCTAGGGTGGGATATCCGCCCCTCTTGCTCGCCGGGTGCCCCACCCTCGCCGCGTTTTTGTTTTTGCGGCTAGGGTGGGATATCCGCCC
>JBEKDN010000102.1:0-14058 GCA_050014335.1 Occallatibacter sp.
ATCAACAGAATCTCTGACTTCCGGCAGCGCAATGGAGGAATACGCAGCGTTATGGCGCTCACAAGATAGTAAAAATCCTCGCGCATTCGCCACGCCTTCACCTCTTCCGGCAGTTCCCGGCTCGATCCGCAAAGAATGCGGCACGCCGGCTTCTCCGCAGCGTGAAAGTAATTCACTAGCCGCTCTTGCAGCGCGAGACCGAGTTCGGTCACTTCGGCCAGATAGACGGTTCCACCAACCAGCAGCGCAGCCTCCAGCGCGGCGGCATCCGTATCCTCGCAGTGAAGTTCCTGATAGTGGCTGCGAGAATGACTCGACAACGCGTGGATCTGCGCGGCAACCGCTCGCTTCCCAACTCCGTGCTCGCCTAGAATCAACATCGGGCAATCGGTCTCGGCGATCCGGGCAATCGCGCGCTGAATCCGCGCTTCCATTGAAGACGTCGGAGTCACCGGCCTCTGCTGCCGCTTTGCGCTTTGAATTGTAGCTATGCTTGCCATAGGAAGATCGGGGTGCGCTACTTACCTAGCAATGCGGCTTCCAAACTGCGAGGGGGGGAAACTCGAGTTCTGCCTTCAGAGGGGAGGATGGCTCCGCGGTGCGTTTCTTGCATGAACACTCAAGAAAAGGCATCTTACTTCCCTTTTCCATAGGAAGAAGTATACCACTCTCATTGAGTACAAGTGGAAATCCTTTTCCACTCATCCAAGAAGATTTCTTCCCAATGGCCTCGATCCGCGCGCATTTCCCCCAATTCGAACTCTTTCGCTTTCGGCGCTTGGATTGCTAGTATAAAGCGGTACCATCAAAATGTTCGAGGATCCCTTTCAGGGGAAAAATGACTGAAGATCTTCAGGCTCTCGCCGCGCCCCCTTGCGCATGGCCCTCCCGCAGCGCACAGTTCGTTTGCGCGGCAGCTGCCATCTTTCTGCTGGTCGCGGCGCTCTATGCTCAGGTTCTGAGCAAGCTGGTCTTCGATTGGTGGTGGATGCCAGACTTTTCCCATGGCTTCCTGGTGCCGCCTTTTGCGGCCTTTCTGGTCTGGGAGAAAAGAGAAAAGCTCCGCCGGCTACCCTATGCCCCATCCTGGAAAGGCGTCGGCGTTGTCGCACTTGGCATCGCGATCCTGCTCGTCGGTATCTACGGCTCTGAGCTTTTTCTCTCGCGCTTTTCTCTAATCGTCATCTTGGCCGGACTCATTATGAGCTTTGCCGGATGGCCGCTTCTGAAAGAGTTGCGTTTCGCGTTGCTGGTTCTATTGCTTGCCATTCCGCTTCCAGCCATCGTCTTCAATCAGATCACCTTTCCCCTTCAGATCCTTGCCTCCAAGCTGGCCAGCGGCCTGCTTCCGCTCTTCGGCGTGCCGGTTCTTCGCGAGGGCAACGTCATCCAGCTTCCATTGATGAATCTCGAAGTCGCCGAAGCCTGTAGCGGCATTCGTTCGTTGATGAGTCTCTTCACCCTCGCCGTCTTCTACGGCTACTTCATGGAGCAATCCACCCTTCGCCGCATCTTCCTGGTTCTGGCCAGCATTCCCATCGCCATCGCCGCCAACGCCGTGCGCATCCTCGGCACCGGCCTCTGCGTTCAGTATTGGGACCCCGACAAGGCCGTTGGCTTCTTTCACGAGTTCTCGGGCTGGGTAGTCTTTATGGTTTCGCTAGTGTGCCTCTATCTTGTTCATCTAGCCATGCGCCTGATTCCGCAAAGAAAGGCGCAGTCATAATGAAGAACCTTCGCTTCTGGACCACCGCTCTGCTCCTGGCCGCCGCTGTGCTGCTGATTTACACACGCCCCGGCGCGGACCACAATCCGCCCAGCGAACCCTTGCGCCAGTTTCCCACTCAAATCTCGGATTGGTCTGGAAGAGATCAGAAAATCGATCAGGAGACGCGCGAAGTTCTCGGCGCCGGAGATTTTCTCTCCCGCATCTACATCACTCCAACCAGAACCCCTCCCGTCAGTCTATTCATCGCCTATTTCGCAAGCCAGAGAACCGGCCAGACCATTCATTCTCCAAAGAATTGTCTCCCCGGCTCCGGCTGGGTCTTTGAGTCCACCGACTACACCGATCTGGTCGATAACGCCGGCAAGTCGCATCGCGTCGGCGAATACATCATTGCCGACGCCGGCTTCAAGCAGTTTGTCATTTACTGGTATCAGGCGCACGGCCACAGCGTCGCCAATGAGTTCATGGCCAAGGCCTACATGATCGCCGATGCCATGCGGCTCAATCGCACCGATGGCGCCCTGGTGCGCGTAATCACTCCCGTGGCGCCCAATGAAGACATCGCGGCCGCAAAAAAGCGCGCCGAGGCATTTACCATGCAGCTAGCGCCCATGCTGCCGCGTTTTATTCCCGACTGAGCGCTTTTGTATCTGAAGTAAAGGCAATGCCAACCGGCTCGCGGCTCTACCTTGCAGCCCTCTGGAAGGCAGCCTGAAAGGATGAAACAAAGTGGAGACTGGGTTCCAGACAATTCAATCGGACGGGCGGCTGGCCCGCGGCCGGCGTGCCTTCGTTGGCGCTCTCGTGCTCTTCCTGTCGCTTGCTCTCCTGGCTGGCTGCCACCGCGACCCCAATGTCCGCAAGCAAAAGTATTTTGAGAGCGGTCAGCGCTACAGCACGCAGGGCAAGCAAAGAGAAGCCGCAATTCAATTCTCCAATGCCGTCAAGATCGACAAGAATTTTGCCGATGCCTACTACGCCCGCTCCAAGGCTTATTTGCAAATGGGCGCTTTGAGCGCCGCCTATTCCGACCTGCAGAAGACCGTCCAATTGGCCCCGTCCAACCTGAAGGCTCGGGTCGATCTTGGCAACATGCTGCTGGCCGGCGGCAAGATCGATGAGGCCCAGGCGCAGGCGAATGCCGTTCTTGGCGCGCAGCCTGACAACGCCGACGCACACGCCTTATTGGCCCGCGTCGCCGCCCGCAAAGGGCAGTCCGACGTCGCTCTGGCTGAGATTAACCGCGCGCTGGCCATCGCCCCGAATGAGGCCGCGCTGCATGAGACCATGGCTCTGCTTGAAGTCAATGACCCCACTAAAGTTTCCAATGTTGAAGCGGAGTTGAAGAAATCCGTCGCGCTCGATCCCAAGGCCGTCAACGCCAAACTCCTGCTGGCCGCTTTCTATGTCAAGAGCAACCGGTTGCAGGATGCCGAGCAGATCTCCTGGAGCGCGGTGGCCGCCGATCCAAGAAGCCTCTCCGCCCGCGAGAATCTCGCTCAGATCATACTCAGAGAAAACGATCCCGCCCGCACCGAACAAGTTCTTCGCCAGGCTTCCAGCGATCTCTCCGACGACCCGCAGGGCGTGCGCCTGCTGGCCGATTACTACACCAGCACCGGGCAGATCGAAAAAGCCAAAGGCGAGTTCGCCAACCTCTCGCGCAAGTATTCCAAGAACCTCAATGTTCAAGAGGGATACGTCCGCATTCTTCTCGATACCAAAGACTTCGCCACCGCGCAGACCGTCATCGGCGGACTCATGAAGACCAATGGCAAGGATCCCCAGGTTGCAGTGCTCAACGGCATCGTCTTGCTCAACAACGGCAAGACAGACGACGCCATCAACGCTCTGCAAACTGCCGCAAACGATGCCCCCAAGGACGCCTTTATTCAGTTCTGGCTGGGCAAAGCCGCTCTGGCCAAGGGCAATGCCGGCCTGGCTGAAAGCAGCTTTCGTCTCGCGGCGCAGTTGAAGCCCTCTGAAGTCGAGGCGCAGGAGGAGTTGGCCCACATCGCCAGCCAGCGCGGCGACATCACCATGCTCAACGGCATCGCGGAGAAAACCATCGCCACCGCTCCGCGGTACCCAGGCGGCTATCTATGGCGGGCCTCTGTTGAGATGACTCGCAATCAAATGGACAAGGCCGAGGCTGACCTCAACTCCGCCATCAGCGTCGCTCCCCGCGGCGCTCAAGCCTATCTCATGCTCGGTGAGCTTCGCTACACGCAAAAACGCTATCCTGAGAGCCAGCAATTGCTCCAGCAGGCCCTGCAGAACGATCCCAATTCCGTTGCCGCTCTGCGCGGCTTGGTTCGCTTCGATCTCATGCAGAAGCATCCTGACCAGGCCTTGGCTCGCCTCAACGCGCAGATCGCCAAGAGTCCCAAGAACAGCGCCTTCCTCGATCTTCTCGCCTCCTTCCAGTTCGATAGCAAGAACTTCGACCAAGCGGCTGTCACGGCGCAGCAGGCCATGCAGTTAAATCCCAATGACGGCGAGGCGGTCGCCATCTACGCGCAACTTCAGGTGGCGCGCGGTCAGGCGGCCAACGCCATCGGCGCCTGGCAGCGCTGGTCGCAAGCCCATCCCACCAACGCCGGAGCGCTGGCTCTTCTTGGAATGCTCGAGGAAGCCGCCGGCGACAAAGGCAAGGCGCAGGACTACTACCAGAAGGCTCTGCAAATCGATCCTGAGCAGCCCATCGCTTCCAACAATCTCGCTTACATGATGCTGGAGAATGGCGGCAATCTCGACGTGGCACTTTCGCTGGCCGAGACCTCGCGGCGCGCCATGCCCAATTCGCCTAACTCCGCTGATACCCTGGCCTGGGCCTACTACTACAAGGGAACCTACGGATTTGCCCGCGATTTACTGGAAGATGCAGTCAAGAACAACCCCAACAGCGCCTCCATGCATTATCACTTGGGAATGGTCTACAGCAAGCTGAAAGACAAACCCGACGCCATCACCCATCTCAAGAAGGCTATCTCTCTGTCTCCCGATTCACCCACCGCCGCGCAAGCAAAAACCGCCCTCCAGGGCCTGGGCTAAAGACTGTTCAGTGATGGTGGATTGAATATCTGTGCCCCATCCATTTCACGTTCTTTGTGAAATGGGTGGGATAGGGCAAACCCCCACCACCCCAATTCCCCGTGCAACCTATCCCGGATATCCCCCGGAAATGTATCCTTCCAGCGCCTGTATATGGTGCGCCTGCCCTGAGATCACCCACTTCACCAAATCCCCAATCGAGACCACGCCCACCACGGCCTCTTCCTGCAACACCGGCAGATGCCGGAAATGGTGCTCGGTCATAATCGTCATGCATTCATCCACGGTGTGCTGCGGCGTCACGGAAAAGACCGCGCCGGTCATGATCTCCCGCACCAATGTCTCCTTGGAGGTGTGGCCCCGCAAAACTCCCTTGCGCGCATAGTCGCGCTCTGAGAGAATCCCCACCAGCTTCTCGCCAGAGAGAACCAGCAGCGCGCCAACGTCGTGCTTGGCCATAATCTCCAGCGCTTCGTAGACAGTTTGCTCAGGCGCTATCGTCAGGGCCTTTCTGTCGTCTCTGCTTTTCAGCAGCATTCCGATCGTGTCGGTAATCTCCATCAGACCCTCCTTGTCACAAGTCGAATGCACAACGGAATGAGGGTGCCCCAAAATCGCGATTTTGAGAGTGGGAATAGCCGAGCGCCATCTTTTCGCGCTTTTGCCAATGGATGGGAAACAACGAACCCACCCAGAACCCTGTTCATTTCGATTGGTGCGCCAGCCTCGCATGGAACCTATCAACCCCGTCCGGGAAAGAAGCGAGCCGGCATGACTTGGTACCTAGACAATATAGCCCATCCGCAATACGACGGAATAGCGGAGATTTCTGGAGTCTTGTTTCCGGTATTGAAGCTGAGCTTTGCCGCCAACAAGAAAGGGCCTCCGCAAACGCCGGATGCCCTTCTTGTTGTGCGCGATGATCCCTTCTCAGAAATCCAGCCGCAGCGACATCTGCACCTGTCGCGGACTGCCGATGGTGTGCGTCACAATGCCGAGTCCCGACGGGCAATTGTAGAAGCCCGCGTTGTTGCCGCCAGGATCGGAGACGCAATTATTGGTAGGCATCGGCACAGTGCCCGCCGTCGGAAACGGGTTGTAGTACTGGTTCTGTGCTACTCCGTCGCCCGGCACATCGAAGCTCGATGTGTTGGTAAGGTTGTAGACATCGAAGGTGTACTTCAGCGCATAGCGTTCGCTGAATTTAGTGTCCTTGATCAGCGAGGCGTCGGCGCGCTTCTGGAAGGCCTGACGGAAGATATTCCGCTGACCTGTAGTGAAACCGGTTTCATAGGGGTCCGTGGGTGGAATCGCTCCGCCCAGACCGCCAGCCGGAAGAAGAGGAATAGTAAAGCAGCTCGCATCCAAGGCTGGCTTTCCGCCGGATGGAACCCATGCTCCAGAGGAGCCGGTCCGGGCGCTCTTGGCCGTGCAGTTCTTGGCCAGCGGCACAATCGGATTGGTGATGCCGTTCGATGTCGAGTAGTAAATGCTCCCGATTGCACCCGAGTAATCAATCACGCTATACGGCTGGCCGCTCTGCAGCACCGTCAAGCCCACCAGAGACCACCCGTCAACCAGCTTGCCTGCCAGCGCTTGCTGGCCGGCGAAGTTATGCAGCCGGTAAATGTAGCTGAAGTTCAACACGTGAGTGCGGTCGAAGTCCGACGACCCGTAGCCGCTGCGCAGTTGCGTGGGATTGTCTCCGTTTGGGAAGAGACCCAGGCCGCTTTGTTCGTCCAAAGCATGGGACCATGTGTACGATAGCCCCACCTGAAAATCGTGGCTCATCCGCTTGTCCACGTGTACCTGCAGCGCGTTGTAGGCATCCACGCCGGCCGCTTTGTAGGCAATCGACTCGGCCGCATAGCCTATATAAGGCACGCGCAAATCCACGTTGCCGCCCTCATAGTTTGCCTGGTAACAACTGCCGTCTGGAAGGCTGATCGGAGCCGGACTGCTGCTTCCATAGCAGTTGTTCGTGCTCGATTGCACGTTGTACCCGTAGCTGTAATTCTGCTGATAAATGCTGCCCGGCAGCGCGGGATTGCTCGAAGAGAAGATATTCGGCTGATTGAAAGGAACCGGAATCACTTGGTGCCGGCCAAGGTTGCCCACATACCCCAACTCGATTGCTAAGTCGTTGCGAGGCTGCCACTGGATGTCCAATGCATAGTTGATGGTATATGGCAGCTTGTTCGCCCGGTCGTAGACACCCAGCGAAACCGGCTGGCCGTTGTTGATCACGCCCGTCGGGCAGATTCCGGAAACGCCCCCCAATCCCGTGTTGACAATACTGCATGCATTGGGCAGATAGTTGCCCAGATCGGAAGCCTTTGGATTACTCGGCGGCGGCAGCGCGGCCGTGCCGTACGGGTTTTCCAGATTGCCTGTCGTTGCTGTCGGCAGGGCCGCCGGATATCCAAACGCATTGTTGCCGCCGCACGTCGGAACGTAAAAATCTGGAAATCCGCTCACTGAACCGGTCCCATAGAGAGACCGCGAAATCGTCGGGCAGCTAGTCGCATTCACAAATGGCAGTTGCTGGTTCACGCCGAAGGGTCCGCCGGTGACCGAGCCGATCGCATAGCCGGGTGACAAATACGTAAATAGCTCGCCTCGATCGTAGTAAATCCCGGCACCGGTCCGCACCACCACTTTGCTGTGGAAGAGCCCCGGCTGCCAGGCCGCCCCGACGCGCGGGCCGATGCCCCACTGCCGTCCGGTGAGCGTAGTCGGACTCACTCCGCTTGTCCCGTTCTTGTTGTTTCCCGCAATAATCAGTCCCGAATCCTTGATCGTGTCTGAGCCGATGTCATAGCTGTACCGGCTGGGATCGAAGTTGAAGATGCGTCCGTACTTTTCCGTCAAACCAGCATCCCAGTCATAACGCACTCCGGCGGTGAGTGAAAGCGTTGGCGTCACCTGGTACTTGTCCTGCGCATAGGTGCCTAGCTGGTTTGAGCGGTAGTAGCGGCTCGCGTTGCCCTGCAGGTAGCTGGTCACGTAGAAGCCGGTAGCCGAACTGCCAGGGGTCACATAGCCCTGCAAGAACTGGCTGAAGTCGTCCGTGGCAACCGTCCCCGTGCCGGTGCGATGGTCGATCGTATTGAGTTGCGTATAGGTATAGGTGGCGCCAAAGCTCAACGTGTGCTTTCCCAGTGTCCAGATCGCGTTGCCGGACGGCGCCAGCCGATTCTGGAAGGCGCCCGTATTCGACGACTGCGATTCCGCGTTCGGACCGATATTCAAATACGCCTGAATCGGAATCCCCACCGGCTGATACTGCCCCAGAACGTTATAGATTGAGATGCCCGGGAAGTAGCTCGATCCGAAAACATTGATCGATCCATTCGGCACCGTTCCGTCCTTGCTGCCGGGTATGGATGACGGTCCAAAGGCCTGATCGTTGTCGGCCCAGTTCTTCTCTCGCAGTACGCCCAGTGTCTCCGTCGTGCTCAGGTTCGATCTCGCTATCCATGTGTTTGTAAATGAAAGAACCTGCGCCCCCGAGTCAAGATGCTCGGTAAATCCTGGAACGCTGGAGTACGAGTAAGGCGCAACCGTCGGGTCATGCTGGTAGAAGTACTTCAGGCTCAGCGTATCCTTCGCGGTCGCGTTGTAGTCCAGGTCGGCCACCGCCAGATCGCCGGTAAACCGCCCCGTGCCGGGAATGAATGCATTGTCGAAATGGGCAGCCGTAGGAATGTTTGGCTGCGCATTGGGAATCAGCCACTTGCCTGCCTCGCCCGGCAGCGCGGGAGAGTTGAACAAAGTCAACGCCAGCGGATCGATGCTGGCTGCCGTGACATTCGCGTTGCCCAGGTTGGCGCCAAACGAATTGTTGCTCACATCCGCTAGACCGCCCTGCGACCTGTCGTCAGTCAGCCCCACAGGCACGGTCAGAAATGAGTCGCCCAGTTCCGCATCCGATACATGCAGATGTTGATAGGCCAGAAATGCGAAGAGCTTGTTCTTGAGGATCGGGCCGCCAACCGTCCCGCCAAGAATATAGCGGTGAAGCTGCGGAACCTTGTCGTTCGCCGGCACATCCGGATCTTGATTCATAAAGAACGGCGCGGCATTGATCCAGTTTGTCCCGCGGTGCGCGTAAACAATTCCATGAAAACTGTTCGTGCCGGAGGCCGTGCTCAGATCGATGTGCGCTCCCGAGGTCGAACCCTGCTCCGCATCGTACATCGACGCGTTGACCCGAACTTCGGAGATCGTCTCTGGCGCGGGCGTCGGGATTGCATTGCCAATAGAAAGATAAATCGATGCCGCCGACGGTATCACTCCGCCTCCGCCGCCCGGTACATTCTGAACCCCGGTCGAGTTGATCACGCGCGAAGACGCAACCTGGCTCGTGCTTTTCCCGTTGAACAGATTGCTCGCATCCACGCCGTTCAGCAGAAACGAATTCGATGTATCCCGCTGCCCGTTCGCCCAGATCGGCGCATTGCCCAGGCCTGAAACTGCGCCAGTTCCCGAAGACAATTCCGCGCTCACTCCAGTCGATTCGGTCGCAAGCCCGGTGAAGCTTCCCGTTGGCAGCGGCACCGTTTCAATCTCCAGCTTGTCCAAAACGTAGCCCACCGTCGTATCCACGGCATTCATCAGCGGTGACGCTTCCACCTCGATGGTGTCGGTCGCATTGCCCACCTTCAGTTCGGCATTCACCGTTGCCGTGCGATTGGCCTGCACCGCGATATGCTGCGTCTTCTGCCCCTCAAAACCCTTGGCCGTGTAGTTCAACGTATAGGTGCCGATCGGCAGATTCACAAACGCATACACGCCCGACTCATTCGTTTTGGCGGTGCGCGTCAGCGAAGTCTGTTCGCCCACCGCCGTCACCTGCGCATCCGGAAGAGCGCCGCCCGCCGAGTCGGTTACCGAGCCGGTAATGCCGCCAAGCGTCTGCTGTGCCGTCAGTGTGCACGCGCACAGCGCTACAGCCGCCACAAACACCGGCAGCCACGAATGCAGAGTGGAGAACTTATGCGGAATGAATTTCAAGATGCAGGCCTCGGAAATGGAAATTCCCCATGAACCCTTGAAATCTTCAAGAAACGCCGCGCCGTTTGAGAATTCTGTTTATTCTTCCGGCGTCTGGAAATGGATGTCCTGAACTGCCTACGAGTGTTGCTCGTCCGTTGGAGGGTTCCGTATTGCGTTGCGGGGGTATCTATAGAATAACGCCTTCGATATAAAGATCAATGAGGATTTGCAGCTCCGCATCTTGCTAAAGTCGTCCCCAATGTGCAAAACAGGTACGCAATCTGTCTAATATCAAGCACCCACCCTCGCCGCCGCAAACGGCGCCGAAGGCGCGCCCGCCCGTGCGGCCAGCACAGGCCAGCACCCAGCAATCACTCCCACTCAATCGTCCCCGGCGGCTTTGAAGTGATGTCGTAAACCACGCGATTGATCCCCCGCACCTCGTTCACAATCCGGGACGAGATGCGCTTCAGCACCTCGTAAGGCAGCGGCGTCCAGTCGGCTGTCATCCCGTCCTCTGAATGCACCGCCCGCACCGCCGCCGTGTACGCATAGGTGCGCTGATCACCCATCACACCCACGCTCATCACCGGCAGCAGAACCGCAAAGCTCTGCCAGATTGACGCATACAGCCCCGCCGCCTTGATCTCCGCCACCACAATTTCGTCGGCCTCTTGCAGCAGAGCAACGCGTTCCGGCGTCACTTCACCCAGAATCCGCACTGCCAGCCCCGGCCCAGGAAACGGCTGCCGCCCCAGAACCTCTTCCGGCATCCCGAGGTCGCGTCCAATCCGCCGGACTTCATCTTTGAAGAGATCGCGCAGCGGCTCAATCAGCTTCAGCTTCATCCCCAGCGGCAGCCCGCCCACGTTGTGATGGCTCTTGATTGTCTGGCTCGGCCCCTTCACGCTGCTCGACTCAATCACGTCCGGGTACAGCGTCCCCTGCACCAGCCAATCCACTCCGCCGGATTCCTTGGCAATCCGCCCCGCCTCATCGTCGAAAACAGCAATGAACTCCGCGCCTATCCGCTTCCGCTTCGTCTCCGGATCGGTCACCCCAGCCAGCTTCTCCAGAAACCGCTCGCTCGCATCCACCGCATCAATCTTTAGCCCCAGCTTGTCGCGCAGGTTCTTCTGCACGTTGACAAATTCGTTCTTGCGCAGCACGCCATTATTCACAAAGATGCAGGTCAGTTGGTCTCCAACCGCCTTATGCACCAGCACCGCCGCCACCGAAGAATCCACCCCGCCGCTGAGCCCGCAGATCACTTGCCCCGCGCCCACCTTGGCGCGAATCCCCTCCACCGTCGTCTGAATAAAATGCGCCGGAGTCCAATCGCCCTTCGCATTGCAGATCTTGAAAATAAAGTTTTTGATCAACAGCGGCCCAAGCGGCGTGTGATGCACCTCGGGATGAAACTGCACCGCCCAAATGCGCCGCTCCGCGCTCTCAAACCCCGCCAGGGCATTGGCGGAAACCGCTGTGCGATGGAAGCCCGCAGGAAGCTCGGCAGCCTCATCGCCGTGACTCATCCAAACCTGCAGCGTCGCCGGCAACCCCGCAAACAATTGCGACGCTCCGTCTTCAATCGCGACTTCCGCATGTCCATACTCGCGCCGCGGCGCACCCAGCACTTTGCCGCCTAAGTGATGCACAATGAAGTGCAGCCCATAGCAGATGCCCAGGATCGGCACGCCCAACTCCAGCAGCTTCGGGTCGGCCGCCGGTGCGTCCGCGTCGTACACCGACGACGGCCCGCCGGAGAGAATAATCCCCAGCGGATTCAGCGCCTTTATCTCTGCAAGCGGGGCCGTGCAGGGCAGCACGACGGAAAAGACATTCTGTTCGCGAATCCGCCGCGCTATCAGTTGCGTATATTGCGAACCGAAATCAAGGATAACAATCGTTTGGGTGGCCACGTCTCAAGTGTGGCAGGCCCAAGCCCGGAATGTAAAGAAGGTTAGCGGGTCGACTCGCTGGCCTTCTCGCGGCAAATCGGGTGTAAAATCCGTGATAGGAGCAGTCATTTATGGGCGTTGTCGAAGATGTTCGCCAGGTTGTTCAGGACTTTCTAGCACCCGAGTTGCGGGAGATTCGAGTTCGTCTGGATGCTATGGAAGAGATGAACCGCGTCCGATTCGAGAGCACGACACAGCGCCTCGAACAGATTCAGCAATCTTTCGCCTTCGACAAGCGCATCTCTAGCCTCGAAGAAGACAAACGGCGGTCGGCTTGAACTTTCTTTGAATGGTCACTTAATTCACCGAATGCATAGAGGAAAAACATGGTTGATATGAAAGGCGCGGTTAAAGCTGCAATCGTCTGTATTCAAGAGTTCTATCCGGGGGGGGAGATTCGTCTCGAGGAGGTTAGTCCCGGCGACCATGCGTGGTCAGTTGTCCTATCGTTATCTGAACGGAGAACCTAGCACATTGTCCGATGTCATGGGAGGAGAAACCCGTCTTTACAAATAAGTTGGCATTGAATACGAGAGCGGTGATCCGCGTGCGGTGAAGTCTTGGCCCTTTTGAGTTCTTATGCGGAACTTCTGATCGACAGATATAAGGCCAAGGGCATACTAATCGACGCAAATCTGGCGCTTCTTTATATGGTTGGGGGCTACGACCTCCGGCGGGCCGGCGATGGAAAATTCAACAAGCTATCGAAATACAATACAGAGGATTATTACCTCCTACTCCGGCTAAAGAAAGTATTCAAGAAAGCCGTTACAACACCCCACGTCCTGACGGAAGTTAGCAACCTCATCAACGATCTTCCCGAACAGACAAAAGCCGAATGCCTGAAAAAGTTTCACGAGACCTTCGTCGAAATCGACGAACTGACCATACCAAGCATGGACGCGGCTCAAATCCATGAGTTTCATTTCCTCGGCCTGACCGATAGCGCTCTTGCACTCGTCTCTCATCGATTCCTGATCGTGACCGACGATGCCCGGCTCGTCAAGAAGATGAACGAGTCGGGACTTGAAGCTCTGAACTTCAACCACCTGCGCATGTGCCATCTTTTATCCGCATAGCCGCCCTCAGAAGATCTTCACCCGCAATCCCGAACTCACGCCAACCGAAGTCATCTGCCCAAAGTTGAATTGCGGCCAAAGCTGGTACTCAAAGTCCACCACCCTCCAGCGAACCCTGCGCGTCAACCGGAAGTCCACCCCACCCCCCGGCGCAACCACAAGATCGGTCTCGCTGGCATAGTTATATGGATAATTGAACCGGCCAATTCCCACCAGCGCCTTTGCGTATGGCTGGAATCTGCCATAGTATCGCGAGTAGCGCAGCCCACCCATGTAGGTCGAGGCGGTCTCATCCGCGCCAGGCCCATTTTGGCCGGACGAAAGATGAAAGTCCCCCCAGCGAGCCTCGCCTTCAATCCCAAAATGGCGCAGAGTATCGAAGTCAACAAAAGCCGTTGCGCCCACTACCTTCACCTGGCCATAACCCAGCTCGTAGCCGGAGACAGTGCCCCCGGCCGACATCCTCATGCCGCCAGCATCCGCGGCCGGAACCGCCTGGGAATGAGCCGCAAGCCCCATACCCAGCCAAATCGCCAGCAGGGCCACCGGAAAAAAACCAGCCCGCAATCCCAGCTCCCCGTTCCAAGCCTGAACCAAACTATGAAAGCTCTTCATTTCTCTCCTGCCCATTCGCATCGGTTCGCGCTACTTGGCGGTAATAGTCAGCGACACAGGGAAATATTGTGAAATATTGCTCTTGATTCCCGTGCCGGTTACCTGAATCGTGTACGTGCCCGGTGTGGCGCTCGACTGCGAGAAGCTCCCCGAGCATCCGGTCGCCATCAGAACAGCCACGCCCATAAAAAGAATCAAGGTCACCGTCGCCGCATACCGCCTTCTGAAGCGCCAGAAGATGCAGCCGAAAAGAACCCCCAGCGGCAGCAGCAGCCCTGCGGTCAGCACCGTCCGCTGCACACCCCGCGCCGGGCCCGTCTTCAGCATCGCTGTCCCTCCGCCCAGCGGATTATTGGTGTCGATAGTCAGCGACACCACCACGGTCCCATTCGCCGCTAAAACGGCGTTCGGCGTCGAGAAGTGGCAGTTCACGCCCGCCGGCAGCGATGCGCAGCCCAGCCCAATCGTGTCCGCAAAGCCATCCGCCGAGGTCAGGGTCACATTCACCGTGGCGTTGTTCGTGGCTTGGATCGACACGCTCGCCGGCTTCACTGTCAGGTTGAAATCCGAGGCGGTGGTCGAAATCGGAACCGCCGCGGAGTTCGACGGACTATGCTGTGGA
>JBEKDN010000103.1:0-14008 GCA_050014335.1 Occallatibacter sp.
GTGTCGTTCTCGAAAACTTTGAAGTCGCGATAAGTTAGGCCCGCTACAAGCCTCTGGTGTGAGTCCTTCACAGTGACAGGAACTTCAACGAAGTTGGTGTACACATGAATTGTTTTGCTGATCTTTTCGTAACCCTCTCCCGCGGGAGGAATATCTGGCGCGGATGTCTGAACTGTATCCTTGACCTGGCTCGGAGGCGTCTGGCTGGCTGGCTCAGGTTGCTGGGTCGAAGTGGTGGACGAAGAATCGCCACTAGGCTGCTCATCTCCGGCGCCTTTGCCCGGAGTGATGGGGCCGTTTACATCGGCCAAAGGCTTGTGCGCCTGAGGCGCGGGCGCGTCGGGCACGGCGGATGGTTGCTGTTGCGCCAGAGCTGCCACGCACAGACATAAAGCCAGAAGCGCAGCCAGCGATATTGCCGTATAACCTTGCTTCACAGGGTCTCTCCAATAAGCAGTGAACAGTTGTCATTGGCCAGTCATCAGTCAAAAACTTAACAACTGCGTACAGTCCACAGTTCACCAAAAACAGTGGTGCAATCGTCAGACTATCAGACGCGCCGGAGACGCGCTGGTTGCCTGCGGAGCAAGAATCGCCTACGGTACGCTCTCTTCAGGCTATGAATTCCGTCTAAAGGACCAGAATGAAAGTGCAATGGGGAGTTGCCGCTCTGCTTTTCGGACTGCAAGCTTTGATGCCTGCGGCTTGGTCTCAGCTCGCCCCTTCACCGGACGAGGCGCCGGTCAGCACCGCTCCAGCTCCCTCACCGGAAGATGAGAAGCCGATGGCGACACTCAAGCTGACCGTCAACTTGGTGGATGTGGTCTTCAACGTCAAAGACAAGTCCGGCAGCTTGGTTCCTCATCTCACAAAAGACGATTGCACGATCTCCGAAGATAAAGTGCCGCAGACGCTCAAGAGCTTCGTGGAAGAATCCCATCTGCCTCTGACGCTGGGCATTCTGCTCGACACTTCCTATAGCCAGCGCCGCGTCTTGCAGTTGGAGCAGGATGCGGGCAGCCAGTTTCTGGAACGGGTGATCAAAGCAAAGGATGAAGCCTTCCTGCTCGGAGTTGACGTCAATGTGGATCTGTTGCAGGATCTGACCAGCAACCCACGGCTGCTCTCTCGCGCGCTCTACAAGGCGGAGATCAACACTGCCGGCGGAAATGGCGCTGCCGGCATACCTGGCGCTGGCGGTGGGACGATTCCTACGCCGGGCGGACCGCGCGGAACCGTGCTCTACGATGCGGTGGATCAGGCCTCGCGCGACAAGATGAACCAGGAAACCGGGCGCAAAGCGCTGATCATGCTGACCGACGGCGAGGATCAGGGCAGCCGCGTCAAGCTTGAGGAAGCCATCGAGTCAGCACAGAAGGCCAATGTCATTGTTTATGTGATCCTGATTGCCGATGTGCATAGCTATCTGGAGCAGGGCATGTCTTATACCGGCTATTCTCCGATGAAAAAGATGACGGAAGAGACTGGCGGGCGGCTGATTGACGTAGGCAACAATGGCAAGAAGCTGGAGGCGGCCTTCGCGCAGATTGAGGAAGAACTGCGCAGTCAATACCTGGCAAGTTATAGACCCACCAATACTAAAATCGATGGCAGCTTCCGCAAGCTCGCCGTGGAGTGCCGTGGAGATGGGTTAAAGGTGCAGGTCCGGAAGGGTTACTACGCCATTGGTTCGCCGGAATAGAAATCGTCAATCGATTCTCTATGTTTATTTGAGCCTGGGTGAAATTGTGCAAATAATTTCCAGAATTGGGAAGGACTGTCCGATTACGGGACAACTTATTACCTGAGTATCGTTACACAGTAATCTGGCGCATAACAGCCTCTCTAGCTATGATCGGCAAAGTCTGAAGAAACTTTAGCCCATCGCAGAAATAATTTTCGAGGGGTAAAAGAATTTTCCACAGGAGCCTGCCATGATGACTAACGTTGTAGCTGCCGAAGGCTTTGAAATCAGTCCCCGATTTCGCCAAACCGTTGAAGAGCGGATCGAGCGTCTTGAAAAAGACGCCGAGTTCGACGAGTCGCAGGTGGAGATCCTGGTGGATGGGGATCATATCCGTCGCCACATGCGGCTGGTGGCTATGCAGCGTGCCGAGGCGCTGCGCATGAGGCTCTTTCTGGACAGGGCCAAGACGCGCCTGCCACGACCACTGATCGCGCTCTAATCCAGGAATCCTGCTCGCCCCCGCACTTCGCTTCGCAGTAAACTGGAGGCTCGGTGTCTGGAGGCGTCATTATGCCGCGGATCGATTATTTTGTTGTCGACGTATTTACCCAGAGTGCGCTTGCGGGCAATCCGCTGGCTGTAGTGATGAACACTTGCTCCCTCACCACCGAGCGGATGCAAGCCATCGCGCGCGAATTTAATCTTTCTGAGACTACGTTTATTGAGCGGAGAGACTCGGCGATTGAGCTGACCGAGGGAGTGCGGGTGCGCATTTTCACCACTCAGGAAGAGCTGAACTTTGCCGGCCATCCCACATTGGGTACCGCAAGCATATTGAGAATGGCCGCGCCCGAGTGCGTTGCGCCGGAGGCGGGAACAAGTGGAAAGGTGACGCTGGCGCTCAACGTGGGCGCGGTGCCTGTGCGTTTTTCAGGTGAAGAAAGCTATGGGGAGATGACGCAGCACGATCCGGAGTTTGGCGCAGTTCTGGAGGCCGGACAAGTGGCCCGCTTGATTGGGCTCGACACAGAGGATCTGGAGCCCTCTCTGTCGCCGCAGGTCGTTTCGACAGGGACGGCCTTTGCTATCGTCGTTCTGCGCACCGATGCTGCGCTGGCGCGTCTGCAAGTGAACCAGTCTGCCGCAACAAGGTGGCTGCGGGAGTGCGGCGCGCGCTGGTTTTATGTGCTGGGTCCGGTCAGCCAGTCACAGGACGGCGAAGAGTCAATCTGGCGCGCACGGTTGCAGTTCTACGGTGGCGAAGATCCCGCAACTGGATCTGCGGCAGGCTGCGCTATAAGCTATTTGGTCCATCATGGAGCTGTGGCTTCAGGTGAGCGGACTCATCTTCGTCAAGGGGCCGAAATCGGTCGCCCCAGCGATCTATTCCTCTCCGCGCAACTCGATCATGGCGATTCGCGGAGGGATTCTTCGAGGGTCAGAGATGTTCGCGTTGGAGGCAGCACTGTTCTTGTGGCAAAAGGACAGCTTTTCCTGCCGTGATACACATGCTTTCAACAGGCGTTTTGGGATGCAAGTTTAAGTATGTGTTAAATCTAGCCAATTTCCAACGGTTACATTCGGATTACATATCTTAGTTTCGCCTCACCTTCCCTCTTTTCATTCGTCTCCATCCACCGTACTCTTGGCTTTCATTGAAGCAATTTAACCGGCACCTTGGCCGGATTTGTCCCTAGCATCTATTAAAACAATGACCGTAAGGGAAGTCGTCACCTTGGGCATCGCAGACCGATTGATGCGTTGCGAAACCGTTGCGTCCGCAAGGGTTGCGAACGGGTAAGCTACGCACTCCAGATCTGTATAACGCGAGAGGTGTGCCCGCTTCACTATCGGTTGCCAACCCGAAGAATTAACCAGCTGGCCTAGCCACTGAGTGGGTACAGGTGAACTGTACCCAAAAGAAGACTAACAGCACGAAGGAGTTACGCCCCCGCCATGCGACCCAAGAAGATTATTCTCTGCGTTGACGACAACGAACAAGAGCTTTCCGTACTCAAGTTCATGCTGACTACAAATGGATACCGGGTGGTTTCAGCCACCAATGGGCAGGAGGCAATCGGCGTCTTTGCCGAATTGCCTGTCGATTTGGTGCTGGCCGATCATACCCTGCCGCAGATGAACGGCTGCCAATTGGTGGAGCGGCTGAAGCAGATTGCTGCCCACGTCCCAATGATTCTGCTGGGCGACCCGCAGCGTATGGCGGGCGAGATGCACATCGCTGACGCGGTGCTTGCGAAGAAAAACTGTTCATCCCAGGAGTTGCTTGAACGCATCAAGGTGATGAGTGCCCGCAAGCGCGGTCCACGCAAGGGTTCACAGCGGTTGGCACCGGTCATGGAGCTGGCGAGGGCGTCGTAAAAACCCAAGCTGGGTGACGGGGATCACTGGTCTTGGTAACTACTGTTCTGGCAGTACTTTGTGACTCGTTCAACGCGCCTTAGTACCATCGTCCACGCCCCTGAGGTTCTTAGTCTGTTCCGGCTTGCTATTGACGACACCGCAACCAAGTGGAATACTCGCCATCTAGAGCCGGTTTGACCAGGTGTAATACTTGCCAGTAGGGCCGGTTTAAAGGGTGTTTTCCTGTCAACCGGGGGTTGACTTACTATGGATCTGATTCTGCTACGTTTTCTTTTTGTGGCTCTTCTTGCCGGAGTCTGTTTTTTCCTTCATCCATTCGGCATGACAGGATGGGTGAGTGCGGCTGTGGGCGCGAGTTCAGCCGGCGCCATTATTGTCTTTGAGTTGCGAGTTAGGGCACTAAGTTTGAAGCGTCTGATTGGTGCTGTGGCTGGCAGTGTGCTGGGTATCTTTGGTGCGGCGTTGTTTTGCATGGTATTGCGTGGGGCTCTGCAGCCAGGATCAACCGCGGCGGTGCTGCAGATATTCGTGCTATTGCTCATGACCTATGTGGGCCTGTTGGTGGGAGCTAACAAGGGGGAGTTGCTGAATGCGACAGCAGTGGGCACTCTTTTCTCTGCCGACCGGCCTACCCGCCGGAGCGTCAAGGTGTTGGACACCAGTGTCATTATTGACGGACGCATCGCCGATATCGCTGAAGCTGGCTTCATCGACGGCATGATGGTGGTGCCGGAGTTTGTGCTGCGAGAGCTACAAATTGTAGCCGACTCCACTGACAGCTCCAAACGTCAGCGTGGCCGTCGCGGGTTGGACATGCTGCAGCGGATGCAATCCAGCGCATCGATTCAGGTTCAGATCGTCCCCGATGACTTTCCGTCCATCCGTGAAGTGGATCTAAAACTGCTGGAACTTGCCAAGAAGTGGGAGGCCAAAGTGGTCACCAACGACTTCAACCTGAACAAGGTAGCACATTTGCACCACGTGGAAGTGCTGAATATCAACGATCTAGCCAATGCGCTGAAGCCCGTCGTGCTTCCCGGCGAGCGGATGAACGTGCTGATACTGAAAGAAGGCAAGGAGTTCAATCAGGGAGTCGGCTACCTTGACGACGGAACCATGGTGGTCGTCGATCACGCCCGCAAACTGATCGGCCGCCCGGTTGAGATTTCTGTCACCAGCGTCTTGCAGACCGCCAGCGGAAAGATGATCTTTGGCAAGCTGGACGAAATCGGCAAGACTGGCGAACTGGCGAGACAGGGAGCAGTCGAGATGGCGCGCTAATCAACTGCGATAGGCCGACTGCTTCCGCGGTCTGGATACACCGCCTTGTGCGGAGACGAATCGCCCCTAATACTTTGGCACCGTCGGGTCGATCTCGTCACTCCAGGCTAGAATGCCGCCGGCCAGATTCGCAACGCGCAAATAACCTTGCTGCTTGAGAAACTCAGCAATACGCTGGCTGCGTACACCCGAGCGGCAGTGGACAATGACCTCGCGGTCCCGATCGATTTCGGCTAAACGCAAAGGAACGTCATTCTGCGGAATCAGTTTTCCGCCGATCTGAGCGATCTGGTACTCGAAGGGCTCGCGCACATCAAGCAGGTAGACATCCTCGCCAGCGTCGATGCGCCTCTTCAGTTCCTTCACGCTAAGTTGGGGAATTCCGGTCATCGGTTCTACTCCTGTATTCAGCGAATTGTATAGTAAACAGGGCTTGTGCATCAGGGCAATCGCATTTGAGGTTTTAGCACGGGATTCGATGGAGCGCACTCAAGGCCGTGGAAGAGGATTTGAATGCGGGCGAGATAGATAGAAGCGGCAGCGAAAAGTGGTGAAAAGGCGAGGGTTTTGGAGGGAAACGGCGCTGTTTCGGGCCAAAAAGTGGGCAAAATGGGCGGTTTGCAGTTACTAATTGGTAAATATGCTGAAAATGCAAGCTATTGATATTATGGTTGTTACGGGAATTATTGTTGCAAAAAACGGGCTCGACAGGGTAGGGGGGGTGGGGGGTAGCGGATTTTTTGGAGAAGAAACGACGAAACTGGGTATGGGAAATGGGTATGGTTGGAGGGTTGGGATGAGCCAGCTTGCGGGTTGAAAGCGAGTTTTCGGTCATAGAGGGATCTCCCTTCCCTATTAATAGGATCTACCAACAAGCGGTAATTATCCGCAAAAAACCGATATAAAAATGGGGCGCGTTCAAAAAGAGATGCAGCCGTTGGATTCGCCGCGCGGGTTGGCGATTTAGCAAGTCAGCGATTGCGGGACATTGGGCTCGCGGGTTAGCGGAGGCTACCTTTCGCCTTGGCAGGGTCGAGGCGGGATTGCGAAGGCACCCGTATTTTTAAATGCGATTACCGTGGCTTGTGCAGCTACCCGATTGTCGCAGTTTGCGTAGCTTAGGCCGCGGATGCGGCTTTGGCTTTCAGAAAGTTGAGGCGCCTTTGAGGCTCGTTGTGTGGATAACTCTGGACAGGATTTACCGAATAAGGCTTGTAGCTCTATTCGCGATGCACCGGCTATCATCAATACAGCATGACTTCAATCGTTCCCCTCTTTAGCTTTTCCCCGCCGCAAATTGGGCTGCATTATTTGGGCAGCGCTCTAATCGCCCTTAACAGCAAGCGCATCCAGCGCTTTGTGGGAGTCTGAACGAATGAACGACATGTTCTGGAACTGCATCTTCTGGGTCCACGGCTATCCACCTCCTGGGTTGGCGGTAGTGCTTTGTCCGCGTGGCGGTTGGGGATTACGCGACGCGCTACGACTCTATAAACGCGGCGGCGTTGAAACCCTCGTATCGCTTCTCGAAGAAAAAGAGGCGCATAAGTATGGCTTGGCGAAAGAAGGCATCATCGCCCGAAAAATCGGGATGCAATTTCACTCTCATCCCATCCCGGATCACAATCTTCCGCAAGACGAGTTAGCCTTCCACGCCTTTGCGGCTATGCTGGCCCATCGCCTGCGTGCCGGAGAGCACATTGGAATTCATTGTCTCGGAAGCATCGGCCGCGCAACGATGACCGCTGCCTGCACGCTGATCGAGCTAGGCTGGGAGCCGCAGGCCGCTCTTCGTGCCGTGGAAATCACTCGCGGCTGCGCGGTTCCCGACACAGAGGAGCAGGAAGAATGGATTCTCGGTTACAAGGCCAGGCGGTGAGAGGCGTGTTTGGTCGCGCTAACACTGTCGATCTCAGCTTTCCGAATCGCTGGCGGGCTGAGATACTGGCCGCGCGGCCTCTGGTACTTCCGCTGCGGCACTTCATTTATCCACTCGATGCGGAAGAAGCTGAACGTGGCGCGTTAGAGGTGCTCGTCCGGCCCGGCGGTGAAAATGCGCAACCGTTCCTTTCCACCTGCGCGCTGGGGTTCCGTGACCCAGTCGTACCAACGGGGCTTTGGTCCTGTCCAAATCCAGACGAGCTTTGCGCCGTCTCGGGCGGTTACGCTTATCTGATCGACACCACTAATCCAGAGCGCTTCACGATGATTCCATTCCGCCCCGTGATGGAGATTCGCCCAATCGTTGAGCAAGGTCTGCTGTTCTTCGTTGGCCATCACGCGATCCTGGCCTGGGGAAGCAGCGGGCAAGCCTGGCAATCGGAAAAGCTGTCCGATGAGGGCGTGAAGATCACCGCTATCAAGGACAGTGTTCTGCATGGCATGGGTTGGGAGATGAAGAGCGATTTGGAAAAGCCGTTTGCGCTGGAACTCCAGACGGGATTTCTTATCTCCGCTAACTGGTAATTTCGAGTAATGTAGTCGATCCTGAAAAACCGCTAAAGCCATGATAAAACCGGATGATTTCAGGTGTTTTTCGGTTTAGAGAATCTTCTTAGAAAATGCTCTAATTTGTAGGCAGCCAGATATTATCCAGCCTGTCATCTGTGTGGTTTTCGATCGAATCGATCAACACATTAGCGATTTTTCCACCGACGTATTCAAAATAGTTGGGGCGTCCGCCGGAAAAATGCGTAGTGGCACTCTGGAAGCTTCGAGCAGCCGATGCGTGTAGCAACGGAAGCAGCAGCGTCACTCTACCCAGTTGACCTTCTTTTATTCTCTCATCGAATTTCTTGCTCAGCTTCGGAATTATCCAAAGCTTCCAATTTTGCGAAGGCATTTTTTGCGCCCGGAGAGCAAACTCGTAAGCAAATTGTCCGAAGCAGAGTACGAGAAACGGATTGTGTTTTATCATCATTTTTCCAAACTCATCAATCTGCTTTTCAAATTCTTTGTTCCCTTCCTCCTTGTAGGTCGATTTGCTTACTGCGTTTCGAATGAATAATTTGCTATCGTCTAATCGGAGCTTATACTTGATGAACAAGTGGCGTTGAATGACATCGCAGATTGGTGTCCAGATGGAGTGGCGGGTTGGATGCCTTGGGTCCAGAGGCGTGAGATTCTGATCCTTGGCGGAGGGCGAATTGGAGGGCGAATCACCGAGCAACCAGATCGGGAAATCTTCATCTACAACTTTGGTTTGTGACGAATTGATTGTATCTGTCATGGATTCCTCTGAATAGAACGATATATTACGTGTTTAACAGAAGGAGCCTCTTGAAGAATTGCAATGATAGGCGCATTTAAGTAGGTCGAATCCGAAGATTATTGATTTGGCGCGAAAAGAATGCAGCACAAATACTCCGTCATCCTGCGCTTCGCTCCGGTCGCTCAGGATGACAGAGCATTAGTCAATGTCGAGAGTTCGCTTGGCTCTGAAACTTGTCGCGTCTGGCGGTTCTTGTAACTGACGGTTATAAATTCGCGGAAGAGGGGATGCGGCTCCAATGGTTTGGATTTGAATTCGGGATGGAATTGGCAACCTAAGAAGTAGGGATGGCCGGGAAGCTCGACGATTTCTACATATGTGGCGTCTGGGGTGGTGCCGCTGATCTGCAGGCCGGCACCGGTGAGCAGGGCTTCATACTCGCGATTGAACTCATAGCGGTGACGATGGCGCTCACTGATTTCAGTCACTCCGCCGTAGGCTTTGTAGGCCAAGGTATCCGCCTGGAGAATGCAGGCCCATGCTCCTAACCGCATTGTCCCGCCCATTTCTTCAACGCCGAGCAACTCACGGAGTTTATAGATGATGCGATGCTGGCTTGCGGGGTCGAATTCACTGGAGTTGGCGTCTTTGAGGCCGCAGACGTTGCGGGCAAATTCAATACACGCGGTCTGCATGCCGAGACAGATTCCGAAGTACGGCACGAGCTTCTCGCGAGCGTAGCGGATGGCGTTTAACATACCCTCGATGCCGCGCTTGCCGAAGCCGCCGGGAACGAGAATGCCGTCGAAGCCTTCCAACTGCGATTCATAACTTCGATCTCCGGGGAATTTCGATTCCAGGCCTTCGGCTTCGATCCAAGTTACCTTGAGCTTGAGGTTTTGCGAGACGGCGCCGTGGGTGAGCGCCTCTTTGAGCGACTTGTAACTATCTTCGTACTCGACGTACTTGCCGACGATGGCGATGTGAACCTCATCCTTGGGGTGATAGCAGCGGTCAACGAGGGCCTTCCATTCGGTCAGATTGGCTTCAGGGGCATCGATGCGGAGGTATTTGAGGATCAGCGAGTCCACACCTTCCTGAGCAAAGCCGAGCGGGACTTCATAGATCGAAGGGACGGTGAGGGCTCCGATAACGGCACGCTCCTCGACGTTGCAGAAGGCGGCGATTTTCTGCTTCATCTCACGTCCGAGTGGGCGTTCGGAACGGCAGAGAAGGATGTCGGCCTGAATGCCGATGGAGAGCAGTTCTTTGACGGAGTGCTGCGTGGGCTTGGTTTTGAGCTCCTGAGCGGCGGCGATCCAAGGGACAAGCGTGAGGTGAATGAAGACGGTATTTTCGCGGCCCAGTTCCTGGCGCATCTGGCGAATGGCTTCTAAAAACGGCAGCGATTCGATGTCGCCGACAGTGCCGCCGATTTCGACGAGGGTAACGTCAGCGCCGTTTGAGCTGACTTTGCGCATGGCGTTTTTGATTTCGTTGGTGACGTGGGGAATGACCTGGACGGTTTTGCCGAGGTAGTCGCCGCGACGCTCTTTGAGGATGATCTGCTCATAGATGCGGCCAGTGGTGAGGTTGTTGTCACGGGAGAGCGGCGCGTGGGTGAAGCGCTCATAGTGGCCGAGGTCGAGGTCGGTCTCCGCTCCGTCGTCGGTGACAAAAACTTCGCCGTGCTGGAAGGGCGACATGGTGCCGGGATCGACGTTGAGGTAGGGATCGAACTTCATCATGTTAACGCGGAGGCCACGGCTCTCAAGCAGGCATCCGATAGCCGCGGCCGAAAGACCTTTCCCTAAACTGGACACAACTCCGCCCGTCACAAAGACATACTTTGCCGACATGAATGCAACCTCTTAAATGAATTGTTTGATTGGACGTACCTGGTGGGCACAATCAAGTATGACAGAAGTTGCTGGGCGGATAAAGAGGAAAATGCGTGTGACAGTTGACTTGCGCGATGAGTAATCCTGTATCTATTTTGTAATTAAATATTTAAGGCGCGCCAGGCGGCGGGGCGGGCGCACCATTTTCGATTCCCGTAGAATCGATGCAAGAGGAGATTCACGAGTGAAGCGGGTCTATATGGACGCCAATGCCACCACGCCCCTGCTGCCGGAGGTGATGGAGGCGATGCGTCCGTACTGGATGGAGCGCTTTGGGAATGCGTCGTCGATTCATTTGGATGGGCAGCGGGCGCATGCGGCGGTGGATCGGGCGCGCGCGACGCTGGCCGCGTTCTTCAACTGCCACGACGCAGAGGTGATCTTCAATTCCGGCGGGACGGAGGGCGATAATACGGCGGTCTTTGGCATGCTGCGGCCGGGCGACCACTTTGTGACGACTTCGATTGAGCACTCGGCGGTTCTGGCGGCGGGCGAGCGGGTGGCGGAGCGCGGCGTGGAGACGACGTTTGTTGCGCCGCGACCGAGCGGGCTGATTGATCCGACGGAGATTCAGCGCGCGCTGCGGCCAGAGACGCGGCTGATCAGCGTGATGCTGGCCAACAATGAGACAGGCGTGCTGCAACCGGTGGAAGAGATTGGCAAGATCGCCAAAGAGGCAGGTGTGTTCTTTCACGTCGATGCGGTGCAGGGCGCGGGCAAGGTGCGATTCGACGTACGGCGCTTTGGCTGTCATTTGCTCTCGATCAGCGCCCATAAGATGCACGGAACGAAGGGGATGGGCGCGATGTTTGTGCGGCGCGGGACGCCGATTGAGCCGCTGCTGGTGGGCGGAAGCCATGAACGCCGCCGACGCGCGGGAACCGAGAACGTGCCGGGGATTGTGGGGCTGGCCAAGGCGGCGGAGCTGGCCATGACCGCGCTGGACGATGGGACACCCGAAGGCGGAAGCTTGGCCCGACTGGCTCGGCTGCGGGACAAGCTGGAGAGTGGGATTCTGGATATTCCCGGTACAGGCGTCAATGGAGGTTGGGAGGGCGACGAGAGAGTTCCTCGCGTGGCGAATACGACGAATATATGGTTTGATCGGCTGGAGGGCGAGGCGCTAGTGATTGCGCTGGACTTGAAGGGCGTGGCCATTTCCGGCGGGTCGGCATGCCACTCTGGCGCAATCGAACCGAGCCACGTGCTGATGGCGATGGGTTTGGACAAGACGCGCGCCCGCGCAAGCCTGCGCTTCAGCCTACTGCGGAATGCAACCGAGGCCGATGTGGACCATGTGCTCGCGGTGGTTCCTGAGGCTGTGGAGCACCTGCGGGCGATTTCGCCCGTGGCGGCTGGAACGCTGGGCTGAGATGTCTGCAGATTTTTACCGAACGTCATGGTTAGCCAATAGAATGGAAATACCGTCGAACGAGTAGTGGTGACCCAGAATAGTAGTTCAGGTTCAATGAGCCAAGGCCGTTGAAGTGCGTCTGTCGAGAGACAGAAGGAGTGAATCGAATGAACCGTTATTTCCAGTTGGCTGCGATCTTCCTGCTTTCGGCGGCCGCCCTTTGTCAGGAGACCGGCACCGAGGCCAAGCCCCAAACCACTCTGCACGTTAATAGCCGCCTGGTTTTTGTGGATGTGCTGGTGCGCGACTCGCATGGCAACGTGGTGCATGGACTTACGCAGCAGGACTTCAAATTGACGGAAGACGGCCAGCCTCAGGCGATCAATTTCTTTACCGCACACACACAGGAACCAGCAGCGACGCAGGCGGCGAGTGAGCCCGAGCCGGCAGCTCCCCAGAACGAGTTCTCCAACATCCATCCCAACGGCGGATCAAAATCGATCACGATAGTGCTTTGCGATCTTCTGAACACGCCTAACGACGACCAACTGAACGCGCGTCAGCAGATGCTGAAGTTTCTTCACTCACTACCGAAGGGAGAGCGGATTGCATTGTTCACGCTGGGCAATGGACTGCTGGCGGTGCAGGGAGAGGCCGGCAACCCGGCGCTGCTGGACGCCGCTTCGAAGATGCTCAAGCCCGTGCAGATTCTCGATAACTCGCGAACCGGCGATGCGTCGGACAATATGATAGCGGCAAATGCCGCCGCGCAGTTTGGGCGGCATCCTGGACCTGGGACAGCGATGGAGGAATCTGGGTCCGCTTCATCCGGTCAGAGCTACGATGTCCGGGCGCAATCGACTATCAGCGCGCTGGGCCAGGTGGCGAATACGATGGCAGGCTACCCAGGCCGCAAGAGCATGTATTGGCTTGCGGAGAGCTTTCCGCTTTCAGTGGATGTTACCGCAGCACCTGAGTACACCTCACTTGTCGGCAATGGAACACAATTCAATGCCGAACTGGCCACGACGCAGGGACACTTCAGCCAGACATCCAAGCAAGAGATGCGGACCACGCTCAACCTGCTAGCCAGCGCCCGTATCGCGGTGTACCCGACAAGCGTGTTTGGATTGGTTACGCAGTCGGCTACCGCGGCAATCGGCGGACCGGCTGGAGTGGGAACTTCTATGCCAGGCGACCCGCGCGGCGGCTTCTACACGCTCAACAATTTGAAGACGGAGATGAACGACCTGGCTCGCGAGACAGGCGGCGAAGCCATCGTGGGCACTAATGACGTGGCGGGAGCGATGCAGAAGACGCTGGAAGATGGCGCAACTTATTACTCGATAGCCTACCGACCAGCAAATGCGAACTGGAATGGCAACTTTCGCGAGATCAAGGTGGAAGCGACGGGCGGAGCTTCATTGACTTATCGGCGCGGATACTTTGCACTGGCGAACGGACCGGCGTCTGACACAGATAGCGATCTGGAAACCGTGCTTCAGCCGGGAGTTCCTGAAGTGGCTGCGCTGAGGCTGCACGCCAAGGTCTTACCGCCCGATCCTCTGCAGCCGGGATTGGCGGTTCAATCTACGGTGGAGACTGCCGACGTGAACTTTACCACTTCTGCCGATGGACACTATCACGCCAAGCTGAAGGTGCAACTGATTGCCTTTAACGACGCCGAGCAGCAACCGAAGAGCCTGCCGCAAACTTCAGGCACACTGAACATCGATCTCGATCCAGATCGGTACAAGTTTATTCGCACGGCGGGAATTGCGTTTCGGCAAGAGTTGGCGCTGAAACCGGGAAAGTACCATGTTCTGTTGGGCGTGAGCGACCTGACAAGCCAGAAGCTCGGCACTGTGGATATGGAGCTGGTTGTTCCGGCAAGCTAAAGGTTTTTTGAGCAATCAAAATCTAGCAATAGCGGCTTTTTCCGGGTTGAAACTGGGGCAGACATCGAGGTTTGAAGTTATTACCTGGCGATTCACGGCTCCAGCGAAATGCCCTCTGAAAACAGTCGGAAAAGCGTGGTTTTTGATAGGAAAAGGGCTGCTTTTGGCCCCAAAATGGGGTGAAACTGGGGGTTTGCAGTTACTACTTAATTAACAGGGTGAAATTGTAAGATGTTGATATTCCGATTGTTACTGGAGATTTAGGTGCAAAAAACGGGCTCCACAGGGTAGGGG
>JBEKDN010000104.1:0-13994 GCA_050014335.1 Occallatibacter sp.
CGCTTGCGCGCCATGAGGCTCGTGACTACGACAAGCCACCTGCGGTGGGGCAGCCGACGCTTGCGCGCCATGAGGCTCGTGACTACGACAAGCCACCTGCGGTGGGGCAGCCGCCGCTTGCGCGCCACGAGGCTCGTAACTACGACAAGCCACCTGCGGTGGGGCAGCCGACGCTTGCGCGCCATGAGGCTCGTGACTACGACAAGCCACCTGCGCTGGGGCAGCCGACGCTTGCGCGCCACGAGGCTCGTGACTACGACAAGCCACCTGCGGTGGGGCAGCCGCTCGGCACCTGCGGTGCGGCCAACTGCTCGCTAATCGCTTGCAATAGGGTCGTGGTTTCTTACTGCAACGGAAGGCAGCTTATTGAGCGGGTGGCGCGCCGGGCTTGGCGGGCGGGGTGAGCACGAAGCCTCTGCGGACCAGAGCGAAGCCTTGCTGGGGGAGTTCGGCCTGGAGAAGCTGGTTGTCGGGGCCGGAAAAAAGGTCGGTGGAAGCGCCGGCAATGGCGGCGACGAGGTGGTGAACGACGATGGGTTTGCCGTCGAGTGTGCCCTGCTCGTCGGCGTAGGTGGCGAGTTGGATGGGCGCGATGGAACCGGACTTTTTGGGGATGATGGCCCATAGGTCGCGATTGTTGCGCGCGACGGCCATTGAAAGCAGGGTTTCCAATGCGCCGGGATCGAAGTCGGGAAGGAAGACGGCGCCGGGATGCGCGGCGAGACGCGCGGTGGTGGCATGGCCGTTGGCAGCGATGTTGAGAAGGAGTTGCGCGGCGTCTGGCGCGGCGGTGACGTTGACCGCCGTATTGTTGACGGTGGCGCTCAACTGCACATGACGCAAATGACGGGCGGAAGTGAGACGCTCGGTCTTGGAGAGGGCGTAGTTGAGGCCTTGCATGGCGACGTGGACGATAGATGTGGACTCATAGCCGCGAGGGCTGGAGATGAAGTTGAAGCTGGCTGTGCCCACGGATCTGCCATGCTGCGAGACGATGAAGCTGGCAGATTGAGCGGCGGCTGAGAGGCCGAGAAGGGCGGCGATTGAAATGAGGGCGAGATTGCGCGGAGTTCTTTGCATAAGCTTTCATAAACTTAGACACGGGAAGGTGAAAAGAGTTGCGCTGCCGTGAGCAGCCGGAGGATTTATACGGCCTTTCCCGCCGCTGTTGCCGAGGCCCAGGCCCATTGGAAATTGTAGCCGCCGAGTTGGCCGGTGACGTCAACGACTTCGCCGATGAAGTAGAGGCCGGCGACGGGACGTGCTTCCATGGTGCGCGCGTGGAGGGAGTTGGTATCGACACCGCCAGCGGTGACTTCGGCCTTCTCAAAGCCTTCTGTGGCCACCGGATGCAGCTTCCAGGCGCGCAATTGCTTTTCGCAGGCTTGGAGTGCTGCGTTTGACCAGCCATGAGGCGCGGCGATTTGGGCAAGGTAGTTCGCCAGGCGCTGTGGCAGGAACTGGCGCAATGCCTGACGAAATGCGGCCTCATCCCGGCGCGCGCTGGGCTGGCGCAAAGCTGCAAGAAGGTCGGCGTTGGCGGCTAGTTGGGGGGCGAAATCCAAGAGCAGCGGCTCACCGGGACGCCAGTACGAGGAGGCTTGCAGGATTGCCGGGCCGCTCAAGCCGCGATGCGTAACCAGCATTTTCTCGTGGAAGCGAGCAGCGCCTGCCGATGCAACTATGTCCGCTGCGATGCCAGCCAGTTGAGTCCATGCGGCCTCCGCGCCGCCCAGCACGAGCGGCACCAGAGCTGGACTAGGGGCGATTACTGGCAGGCCAAATTGCCGCGCGAGGTCGTAGCCCAGGCTGGTTGCGCCGAGCTTGGGGATGGAGAGTCCGCCTGTTGCGACGACAAGCGACTCAGCGTGAAAATCTCCCTGCGATGACGAAACCGAAAAGCCATTGGAATTGGATTCGACTGTAATTCCATGTGCGTTCAAAACCAGCGCCACGCCGCCTAGCTCGCACTCGGCCAGCAGCATATCGAGAATGGCTCGCGCCGAGTGGTCGCAGAAAAGTTGGCCGAGGGTTTTCTCATGCCAGGCGATGCGGTAGCTCTCGACAAGTTCGAGAAAGTGAGGCGGCTGATAAAGCGCCAGCGCGGACTTGGCGAAATGCGGATTGGCGGAAATGAAATTGTGAGGCGCGCAGTTGAGATTGGTGAAGTTGCAGCGGCCGCCGCCGGAGATGAGGATTTTACGGCCCGGCTGCGCGTTGTGCTCGAGCAGCGCGACGCGGCGTCCGCGCCGGCCTGCGACGGCAGCGCACATCAATCCGGCCGCGCCCGCACCCAGAACGATCCCATCGAATTGGCGCGGAGTAGCCGGCATGGCTCACTTCAGGATAGCCTTTGTCGCTTCATGCTACCGTCGTGCATCTATTCCGAGATGGCGAGGGAGCCGTCATCGAGCGCGACTTCGTAATAGCCGGCGCTGTTCCAGGGCAGAACGCGGCCAGCCTGCTTGAGCGTTCCTCCGGTTACGGTAACGCGCAGGAATCTTCCTGGAGGGAAGTGAGCGGGCAGGGTCCAAGTGAGAATCGTATTCTTACCGGATTTGTTGCTGGCGGCATTTGTCACTGCTTTTTGCCCCGCCCAGTAAGCGCCAATGTTGACCATGCTGTCAATCCACACGTCGCCGAGCGACTGGGCATGACGGATGCTGGCGAGTACATCGGCAATGTTTACGGGAGCGTAACCGTTATCGCCCCCGAGCGAGTGAAAGAGAAATATCCGCCAGCTGCCGGCCTTGTGCGCTGAGTCGATGTAGGAGTTGAAGATGCTGGCGGTGTCTCCGGCGGTTGCGCCATAGATCGGTAGATTGTACGGGTCGGAGTTATCGTTGGGAGCGACCTGCCCGCCCATCACTCCGCGATTCAGGAAGAAGCGTGTCTTGGCGACGGCGTCGTATCCGGTGTCGCCGAACGGCGCAGCTGTGGTCCAGACATTGCTCACGCCATAAGTTTGCTGGATGTGGGCGGTGCACAGATCGTACTCGGCCTGGATGCTGCCGGCATAGATGCCCATTCCGCAGTCCGCGCCGTTTGCACGGCAGTGGTGTTCGGTGTGATTGCTGAGTTCGTTGCCGTCCTTGGCGGCCTGCGCCCATACAGGCGAGTTTTGATCGCTGGAGCCAATCAGAAAAAAAGTCATGCGCGCGCCGGTGGCTTGAAGCTGAGGGTAGTTGGCAATCTGCGAGGGAAGCGAGTCATCGAAGGTATAGGTGATGGCGGCTTTGAAGCCAGCCCAATCAAGAACCTTCAATCCGCCAGGTGTGCCTGAGGGTTGAGGTATTGCGCTCTGGGGCAGAATTGGCAGGCCGCTTGCCGACTCGCTGCGCAGGCGGATGCCTGCCATGAGCGTGCAGGCTAAAACGCACAATACCGCAAGATGCTGTTTCCGTAAAAGAATTTTCATCATTGAAATGCCGAACGCCCCAAGTCGATTTTAGACCTGGGGCGTCGCGGTAATACTATTCATTGATTTGAAGTAGGCTTTCTAGCAGTCTGGACCGAAATCCTTTTCGAAGGCCGCGGCCAGATTGGCGCCCCAATTGTTCTTTGGCTTCAATTTTCCGCCGAAGAAGCGAAGGATGGGAGGCTCTTCAAAGAACTCGAGGCCGCCGATGAGGTCGCGATGTTCATGAAGCCACTTGATGCGATCGGTTGCATAAATGAAGTGGGACATGGTGAAGACGCGGCGCGGAACAGCCAGCCGCAGAAGCTCGATATCGGAGGGCACATCGTTGCCCTCTTCATCGCGATCCATTGAGATGGTTCCGCGCTCCATGCCGCGGATGCCGGAGACAATGAATGTGGCCGCGCCGAGCGCACCGGCTGGATAGTCGGTCTGCGGAAGATGCGGGACAAAGCGCATGGCGTCAAGATGGCAAGCCAAGCCGCCCGGAGGCGTGACAACGGGAACGCCTTTGTCGATGAGGAGGCCGGCGAAGAACTTGATGGCGTCGGCGGAGGAGCCGGCAATTTCAAGATCCGTCATCTCTCTCATGCCGACAGCCATGGCTTCAATCTCTTTGGACGACATGCCGCCATAGGTGTAGAAGCCCTCATAAACAGGCAGCCAGGGGCGGATGGCTTCATAGAGATCCTTGCGGTTGGTGGCGATGAGACCGCCGCGAACCATGCAGCTTTTACGGCCGCTGAGATAGCAGATGTCCGCCAAGCCCATCATTTCCAGGACGATCTCTTTGATGGTGGAATTTTCGTAGCCCTTCTCACGCTGGCGAATGAAATATGCATTCTCAGAGATCAGGCTGGCATCGAGGACGAGCGGTATGCCGAGGGGCTCGACCATCGCTTTTACATCGCGCAGATTTGCCATGGAGAATGGCTGGCCGCCGATAAGATTGGTTGTCGCTTCCATGCGCACAAAAGGAATCTTGGCAGCGCCGTGCTCGTCGATTGCGGCTTTGAGGCGGCCCAGATCCATGTTGCCCTTGAAGGGATCCGAGCTTTGGGTGTTGAGGGCTTCGGGTCCAAAGAGCTCGAGGACGGTTGCGCCCATCAGATTGAAGTGCGCCTTGGTGGTGGTGAAGTGATAGTTCATCGGGATGTAAGTGCCGGGCTTGATGAAGGTCCGGGCAAGCAGGTGCTCGGCGGCGCGTCCCTGGTGGGCTGGCAGCAAGTACTCGTAACCGAGAATCTCCTTGACTGCGTCGGCGAGCTTGTAAAAGCTCTCCGAACCGGCATAGGCATCATCGGCCAAAAGCATGGACGACTGCTGGGTGTCGCTCATCGCATTGGTGCCACTATCTGTCAACATATCCAGAAAGATGTCACGGGTGCGAAGAAGGAAAGTGTTGTAGCCCGCTGCCTCCATAGCCAGGAGCCGCTCACGCGCGGGGGCCAATCGGACCTTTTGCACAATTCTGATCTTGTGCATTTCGATGGGAATTTCGGTTCCATCAGACAGACGAATACTCATAGGGTTGCCAACCACCTGTGGATTTGAAGTTAGGAGAATGATTGCACAGCAGGGGCATAAGCGTAAAACTGGGGCTTGGGGACGGTGCAGGCGTTGGATTTGAGCGGGGCGGAGTTGGAGTGTGAACTCTTATGATGGAAGAATTGGTATATACTTCCGATAGATATTCCTGGAGGGTTAGATGGCCACGGGCGCAGGTGCGAATCCCAAGAAGACGGAGGCCAAGCTGTTTTGGAATGGCCGCAGCCAGGCAGTGCGCCTGCCCAAGGAATTTCGTTTTGAGGGCGACCGCGTGCGTGTAACCCGCATGGGCGCTGGGGTATTGCTTGAGCCGATGCCGGAGGCGAAAAAAGAAACACCAGAAGAGTGGTTTGCGCGGATCGACGCACTCAAAGGCGATCCGCTTTTTCCTGACGGGCGAAAGCAGAATCTTGCGCCGATTCGCGAGTATTTCAAGTGAACTACTTGCTCGATACCAACGTCTGCATCGCGCTGATTAACGAGACGTCAAGCAAAATTCGAGCGCGTTTCATGCAGGCCCTGCGCGGGAAAGCTACGCTCGCAATCTCTACGATTGTTGTCCACGAGCTTTGGTACGGCGTTGCCAAGAGTGAATTCACAGTAAAGAATGCGCACGCACTGAAGGTATTTCTAGACGGTGAGGTCACAGTACTGGACTACACCGAACGCGATGCGCGAGCCGCCGGAGAGATCCGCGCCGCACTGGAAGGCAAAGGCCAGCGCATTGGAGAATATGACACGCTGATCGCGGGGCAAGCCTTCAATCGAAATCTCATTTTGGTTACGGCCAATACGCGCGAGTTCGACCGGGTGAAGGGATTGATTGTAGAGGACTGGATGGGATAGAGCCTTTCTTTGGATGGGACTGTATCCTCCGGCCTTTTTTACTCCGAAGATCTTTTGTCCTACATCTCCCTGGCGCGCTCGATGGCGCTGATAACGGCAGAGGCTTTGTTGATGGCTTCCTGGTGCTCGGACTCGGGGACGGAGTCAGCGACGATGCCCGCGCCTGATTGGATATAGCCTTTGCCGCCGATGGCGAGCATGGAGCGGATGGCGATGCAGGAGTCGAGATTGCCGCTGAAATCGGCGTAGAGGACGGCGCCGCCATAGGTTCCGCGCCGCGAGGGCTCAAGTTCTTCAATGATTTCCATGGCGCGAACTTTGGGCGCTCCGCTGAGCGTGCCGGCGGGAAAGCAGGCGCGCAGGGCATCGACGGCGGTTAGCTCGGACTTGAGTTTGCCCTCAATGCTGCTGACGATATGCATCACATGCGAATAGCGCTCGACGAACATGAGGCGGTCGACTTTGACGCTGCCGAATTGGCTGACGCGGCCCACATCGTTGCGGCCCAGGTCAACGAGCATCACGTGCTCGGCGCGCTCTTTTTCGTCGTTGATCATCTCGTCCGCCAGGGTCTGATCTTCCGCTTCTGTTGCGCCGCGGGGGCGCGTGCCGGCGATGGGCCGATACTCGACCTTGCCCTGATGAACGCGAACGAGCAGTTCAGGCGAGGAGCCGGCTAGCTCGAGGGTTTGGGTCGCGGAAGCTTTTGACTTTTTGGCTGCGTGCTTCGATTTATCCGGCGCGCCGCCCAGCGGGCCATCGGGTGAGAAGCGCAAAAAGTACATGTATGGACTGGGATTGACGGTGCGCAGCGCGCGATAGACCTGGAAGCTGTCGGCCTCCGGCTCGACGTCAAAGCGCTGTGAGAGAACGGCCTGAAAGATGTCGCCCGCCTTGATGTACTCCTTGGTGCGATTGACGGCGGCCAAATAATCTTTCTTGGTGGTGCGATGGGTAACTTTGAGCTTGCCTTTGGCTTTATTGGCGGGCAGGTGTGGCAGCGGCTGCATCAGGCGCTTTTCAAATTTGTCAAGGCGCGCAATGGCTTTTTCGTAGGCGTCGGCTGGTTTGCCGCGAGTTACGTCGGCAGTGACAACGAGCCAGATCTCTTTGCGCACATGGTCGAAGGCCAGCACCTCATCGAAGAAGAGCAGGCAGGCGTCGGGAACGCCGAGCTCATCTTTGGCGAGGGAAGGCAGGCGCTCGATCTGGCGGACGGCGTCGTAAGATAAGAAGCCCACGGCGCCGGCGGTAAAAGGCGGCAGGCCGGACAGGCGCGCCGGCTTGTGGCCGCTGAGAGCGCGGCGCAGCACGGCAAAGATGTCGTCGTCGATCTGGACAACTTTTTTGCCTTCAGTAATGGTGACGTCCCGTCCGCGCGCGACGATGCGCTTGAAGGGCGCGAGACCGATGAAGGTGTAGCGGCCCACCTGTTCGCCGTTCTCGACGGACTCAAGCAGGAAGCACTCACGCTCAAGCCACGCGGCGCGCAGAAAGGCGGAGACCGGCGTCTCGAGGTCGGCCGTAAGCGTGCGGCAGACGGGAACAAGCGTGTGCTCTTTGGCGAGCGCGAGGAAGTCTTTGCGGCTGGGCTGGACGGACTGGGCTGAGGCTTTCACAGTCCCAGTGTAAAGCGTAGGTGCGCGAAGACGGCGTGCGCGCAGATGAAGAAAATGCGGCAAGGCTACAAAAAGCTCGTCTTGCCCGCTGGATTTGCCCGGCAGCGGGCGGCAATCGCAGGATGGTAAGATCACGGAGAAAAGGCTACGCGCCGCGGAGGAATTCAATGATCGATGCCCCATGGAAACCTAGAAAAGTTGTGATTGTTGGAGCAGGCGCGGTGGGTTCGACCTTTGCCTACGCGCTGGCCCAGAGCGGTTTGGCCGACGAGATTCTGCTGCGGGATCACAATCCCGATCTGGCTTTGGGACAGGTGCTGGATCTGGCGCATGGCCAGGCGTTCTTTCCCTCGGTGCAGATTCGCGTGGGGCAGGCGGAGGACTTTGCCGATGCGCACCTGATTGTGATTACGGCCGGCTCAAAGCAGCGGCCGGGCGAGAGCCGGCTTGATCTTCTGCAACGCAACGCCAAGATCATTCAGGAAATTATCGATGAGATTGTTGGCCAGAAGTCGTCGTCGGTGGTGTTGATTGTGAGCAATCCGGTGGACGTGCTGACCTATGTGGCGCACAAGCGCTCGGGCTGGCCGCGCGGGCGCATATTGGGCTCCGGCACGGTGCTGGATAGCGCGCGCTTTCGCCATTTATTGAGCCAGCATTGCGGGGTGGATGTGCACAATGTTCACGCTTATATTCTTGGCGAACACGGAGACAGCGAGTTTGCCGCGTGGTCGATGACGAATATGGCCGGGCTGCCGATCGAGGAGTTCTGCAGCAACTGCGGCAAGTGCGGCGGCTGGGAGGCGGTGCGCGCCGAGGTTGCCGATAACGTGAAGAACTCCGCGTACCACATCATCAATTACAAGGGCGCGACATGGTTTGGCGTGGGCCTGGCATTGACGCGGATTGCCGCGGCGATTTTGCGCAATCAGCATGGAGTGCTGACGGTTTCCGCCGTGCTGGATGGGGAGTTTGGGCTGAAGGGGGTAAGCCTGGGGATTCCCAGTATTCTTTCTCAGAATGGCGTTGAGCGGGTTTTGGAAGTGACGCTGCCGCCGGACGAGCAGGAAGCGCTGGCGAAGTCGGCGGGGATCTTGAAGGGAATGATTGAGGAGCTTGGGCTGGTGGACGCATGAAAACCGAAACCGGAAGGCGGTAGTTCCATGCGGCCCGAATCCGCATTTTGAATTAATTGATCTCGGCACGCGGGATGAATCTATTGAAGTGGGATGTTTGCGGATTTCTTCGCCTCGACGAGATCCTTGTGACTCAGCAGCTTGTATTCGCCGTCTTTGAATCGATAAATCTCTGTCCAGTTCTCCGGCTTCAAATGAATATTGTCCTCGTTGCTGTTGCCCCTGGAAATAACCTCAATATCGAAATAATCGCTGGAACCTCCATCGTTGGCGGCAAAGAACTTGAAAGTAGCCGATGAATCACAATCGAGATTACATCCATCCCCATAATTCTTTTTGATCGTAACACTCCACACTTCAGCAACGGTCCTGTCAATCGGCATAAGCAATACCTTGAAAGCCGCGTAGCTCCCATGCGTCAGGTCATCAGCGGATAGCATCACTCCATGTTTTTTCGGCCCAATCCGCACAAGCTCAACCGCCGGAGGTTCGCCATATCCGCTAAAAGCACCGACAGCGGCATTGGAGCTTTGCAATACCCAATGCTGGGATTGCCACGCAAATACCCCCACGCCAATCGCGGGCCTGCAGAGGTGACATTGAAATAATCCGTGCCATAAGTCGTCGTTCGGTTTGGCGCTTGTTACCAGATAGGTTTTCCTGATGCCATCCTCGACAACTTCCGACATCAATTCGACTGAAACGGAAACCGTCTTGAATTCCTCCGAGCAGGGCCATACAGGCACATCTCGATCCGTCGCGCACACCCACTGTGCGCGCGCGGTTTTCTTCCCGGCATCATATTGGCTATAAATCTGTTTCAGCGCCTCGTCCTGTGACAAGGGCTCCTGCGCTTGCAATGCACACATCGCTCTAAAACACAGAAGGAAACAAATCAGCGTTCTCATTGGTTCACCATCGAACAAAGGAAATTCCCGGAAGAAACCCATCGTAGCACGTGCGTCGGCGCTGCTACCATGGTCCTTGCCGGAGATACGATGCGCGACAATCTGGCTACACTTCTTGACGACTTCCGCCGCTACGGCCACCAAATTGCGGTCGTCCGCACCAAGGGCGTTCGGCGGCGCGCTACCAGCTACGCGGAACTTGCGCGGCTGGCGGGGCGCTTTGCCGCGCTGCTGGCGGCTCGGGGCATTGGGCCGGGCGACCGCGTGGTGCTGTGGGGCGAGAACGGCGCGGAATGGATTGCGGCCTTCCATGGCTGCATCTTGCGCGGCGTGCTGGCGGTGCCGCTGGACGCCTACGGGACGGCGGAGTTTGCCGCGCGCGTGGTCTCTGACGTGCGACCCAAACTGGCGGTGGGCGATGCGCTGCTGCTGCGGCAGTTGGGGGCTCAAGTATCCCACCCATTCCGAAAAGAACACGGAATGGATGGGGCACGCGCACCATTGGAGTCTGAGGATTCCCACCCTAGCGACAAAAACAAAAACGTCGCGAGGGCGGGGCACCCAGAGATCGAAATTCCGCTGCTGGCCTTTGAAGACTGGCCCTCTACGCTGCCCGCCGAAGAGGCTGGGCCCATCGATGGACTTAGCCGCGAGACTCCGCTGCAAATCCTGTTTACCTCCGGCACTACCGGCGACCCCAAGGGCGTGGTGCTGACGCATGGCAACGTGCTGGCCAGCGTGGAGCCGATTGAGCGGGGCGCGCAGCCATACATGCGATATGAGCGGCTGGTGCATCCGCTGCGCATTCTTGACACGCTACCACTGAGCCACGTCTTTGGGCAGACGATGGGGTTATGGATACCGCCGATCCTGGCTGCCGAGGTGCACTTCGAGAGCCGATTGGTGGCGGCGCGAATCATCGAAACAATTAAGAGAGAGCGCATCAGTGTGCTGGCCGCCGTGCCGCGGGTGATTGCGCTATTAAAGACGCATTTGGAGGCCAGCCGGACGGGTTTGGCCGAGCGCTTGACCGCGGCGAAGGGAATCAGGGCGTGGGAACGCTGGTGGCGTTTCCGCGACGTGCACAGCGATTTTGGGCTGAAGTTCTGGGCATTGATCTCCGGCGGCGGAGCACTGGGCGGGACGCTGGAGCAGTTCTGGAACGGGCTGGGATTTGTGGTGGTGCAAGGCTACGGCATGACGGAGACCAGCGCGCTGATCACGCTGAACCATCCTTTCCATGTAGCGCGGGGAAGCATTGGCAAGCCGCTGCCGGGGCGCGATGTGAAGCTGGGTCCGGACGGCGAGGTGCTGGTGCGCGGGGCGATGATCTCACAGGCCACTTGGTCTGGCGGCGCTCTGCAACCGCGCACGGACGAGTGGCTGGCTACTGGCGATTTGGCCGAACGCCAAGAGAGCGGCGACCTGCGTTTTGTGGGGCGCAAGAGCGAAGTGATTGTCACCGCGGCGGGCGTGAATCTGCACCCGGAGGATCTGGAAGCGGCCATCGAGCAGGAGCAGGGCGTGGCGGCCTGTGCGGTGGTGCCGATGGAAACGGCTTCAGGAATCGAAGCTTGCGCGGTGCTGGCGATGCGGGGCGACGGCGCGGCGGGGGTCATCGAGGGGGCAAACAAGCGGCTGGCGGAGTTTCAGCGGCTGCGGCGCTGGATGCTTTGGCCGGAGCCGGACCTGCCGCGCACCTCGACCGGCAAGGTGCGGCGCAAGGCGGTTGCTGCGTGGCTGGCTGAGATTCAGGCCGCATCCGCCGCTGTGGGAAACGGTCACGCGGCTGCGAGCGCCGCCTTTGGTGCTTCTGCGGATTGGCTGCTGGCGCTGATAGCCGAGATTACCGGCGAATCGCCGGTTGGCGTGGGCGACGAACTGCGGCTGGCAGAGGATCTGCAACTGGACAGTCTGGGCAGAGTGCAATTGATTGCAGCGCTGGAAGAACGGCTGGGGGCGACGCCGGAGAGTGGGCTGCTGGAAGAGGCGCGTACGCTGGGTGAACTACGGGCGCTGGTGGCGGGCGAGGCTGGGGGGGCTTGGTCTCCCGCCCATTCCGCGGAAGAACGCGAGATGGATGGCGCACGGAGCGAGTTGCTTGAGGAGGGTTTCTCCGGGGCTAAAGGCCTGGGTGATCCTGCGGCATTTTCGGCTGGCCTGAAGTCGCGCCCTGATACGGACCAAGGTAATTCTGGTTATCAAACGGAGGCGGGGAACTACCTCTATCCGCATTGGCCATGGCTCTTGCCCGTTCGATGGCTGCGGATTGGCTTCCTTGAGGCCGTGGTGCGACCGCTGGTCTGGCTGTTGGCGAATCCGCGCGTTGTTGCACCGGAATTGCCGGGTTGCGAGGCACCGATGTTGATCGTCGCCAATCATGTTACGGCTTATGATGGACCGCTGGTGGAATATGCTTTGCCGGTTGCGCTGCGGAGGCGGATTGCCGCGGCGATGTCCGGCGAGATGCTGGAGGAGTATCGGCATTTCCGCAATCCCGAGCGTCCGGCTGGCAAGCGAGGCTTCTATCCGCCCGGACCGCTGTTTTATCTGCTGCTGACGGCGCTCTTCAATGTCTTTCCGCTGCCTCGGCGGCGCAACTTTCAGCGCAGTTTTGCTCATGCCGGGGGGTTGATGGACCACGGCTACAATGTGCTGGTCTTTCCCGAAGGCACGCGCTCGGCTGCGGGCACGCTGGCGCACTTTCGCGGCGGCATCGGCCTGCTGGTAAAGGAATCGGGCGCGATGGTGCTGCCGGTGGGTTTGCGCGGGCTGGGCGAATTGAAGGTCGGAGGCCGGAGCTGGATTCGATCAGGCAAGATCGAGGTGCATGTGGGCCAACCGATCCGCTTTGCGCCCGAGGAGAGCGAAGCGGCGATCACTGAGCGGCTGCACGCCGAGGTGGAGCGGTTGGTGGGGAGCGGCGGCCAGATATTGATCCAGCTTACATAAAATCGAGGTATCCCACCCTAGCCGCAAAAACAAGAACGCGGCGAGGGTGGGGCACCCATTTCTGATTTCTAGCCGACACGCTCGATGACGACCGACTCCAGAACGACAGGAGTCTTTGGCTTGTCCTGAGCGCCGCGCGGGACGAGCGAGATTTTGGTGACGATCTCCTGGCCCTCGACGACTTCACCGAAGATGGTGTGGTTGCCGGTAAGCCACGGCGTGGCGGCTACGGTGATAAAGAACTGGCAGCCGTTGGTTCCGGGGCCGCTGTTGGCCATGGCCAACTTGCCGGCCTTGTCGAACTTGTGGGGCGATCCCTTGGTTTCATCGCCGAAACGGTAGCCGGGTCCGCCCATGCCTGTGCCGGTGGGGTCGCCGCCCTGAATCATGAAGTCGGGAATGACGCGGTGGAAGATGGTGCCATGGAAGAGCTTGTCAGTAGATTTTTTGTGCGTGGTTGGATGGGTCCATTCCTTGCCGCCCTCGGCCAGTTCGATGAAATTTTTGACGGTGATGGGCGCGTCGGACTCAAAGAGGCGGACGGTGACCTTGCCTTCGGTGGTGGTGAAGATGGCGTAGGTTCCTGCTGCGAGAGACATGATTGCTCCTGGATTTTTGGTAGCTGACAGCTATCAGCTAGTTACGGTTTGGTCGCGGGCTTGGCGGCGGTGTGTGCAGCCGGATGCGCGGTGGCGGCGCCGGGCAAGGGCGGCAGCGGCTGGCCGGGGCGGACGATGGTCACCTTCTTCAGCACCACAGGCGTCAGCGGCTTGTCACGGTCGTCGCGCGGCACGCCGGTGATGGCTTTAACCACCAATACGCTGGCGTCCGTGCACTGGCCAAAGATGGTGTAGTGCTGATTGAGGGATGCGTAAGGCTGCTCGGTGATGAAGAACTGGCTGCCGTTGGTATTAGGGCCGCTGTTGGCCATGGCCAGGCGTCCGGGCACGTCGAAGTTCAGGCTCGGGTCGAATTCATCGACAAACATGTAGCCAGGGTTGCCCGTGCCGGTGCCTGTGGGGTCGCCGCCCTGAGCCATAAAGCCAGGGATAACGCGGTGGAAGATGGTGCCGTTGTAGTAAGGCTTGTTGTGCTGCGCCGTTCCGCTAACGGGATCGACCCAGGTCTTGACGCCTTTGCTCAGGCCGATGAAGTTGGCTACAGCCAGCGGCGCTTGCTTGGGAAAGAACTCGCAAGTGATGCGACCCATCGAGGTATCGAGCACCGCGCGGGTTGGCAGGGAAGCAGCGGGAGCGGCGGGTGCTTTGGGAGCGGTGTTGGCCGGTTTGGCTGGGGTTTGGGCAAACGCCGAGGCGGCAAAGGCCAGGGCTGGAACGCAGAGGAGGAGTGCCTTCTGGAGTTTCATAGCGACTTCAAGGGTAAATCATCCACCTGCGATGGGGCCACCTGCGGTGGGGCCAGAAGCCTTCGGCATATCCCGCGCCAGAAAAAAGGCGCGCGGCCACTATTCTGGGCTAGTCAGGATTATTGGTTCGTGATTTCCCCACCTTTTCACAAAAAGACACGAGAGTATGGGGATTTCCTATCTCTAAACCTCGTGCGAGCG
>JBEKDN010000105.1:0-13757 GCA_050014335.1 Occallatibacter sp.
CTGTTTTACTTTGCGATGGGCACATCGACGGAGCTGGCGGTGTTCATGGCCGGTTGGTCGAGCCGCAATAAATATTCGCTTCTGGGCGCCATGCGGGCGGTGGCGCAGATGATTAGTTATGAAGTCCCGCTGCTGCTGTCAAGCGTGACCGTGGTGATGATTTCCGGCTCGCTTTCCCTGACCAAAATTGTTGCCGCGCAGAATCATTACAGCTACGGCCTGCCGCATTGGTACATTTTTACGCCGTGGGGCTTTGCGGGATTTTTGATGTATGCGATTGCGACCACGGCGGAGACAAATCGCTCTCCGTTTGATTTGCCGGAGGGCGAGTCGGAACTGGTGGCCGGCTACCACACCGAGTATTCGGGCTTCAAATTCGCGCTCTTTTTTCTGGGCGAGTATCTGGCGATGTTCTCCATCTCCGGGCTGGGCGCGACGCTCTTTCTGGGCGGATGGACGGCGCCGTTTTCCTTTCTCACCTGGGTACCGTCGTGGATATGGTTCTTCTCCAAACTGATGCTATCGATCTTTGTTTTTATCTGGCTGCGCGGAACGCTGCCACGTCTCAGGCAAGATCAACTGATGAACTTTGCATGGAAGTTTGTCTTGCCGATGTGCCTGCTGGATCTTTTCGTCGCCGGGCTGTGGCGCTTCATGGGCGACGGGTGGCTGCGCTGGGCGGTCTGCTCAGCGATTCTGATTGCGGCTTACGCGGGCCTGGGCCTGGGCGGATTGCGCAGAGGCAAGATTGGGCCGAGGAGCTATCGCTATGCGGAGTGAATTTTTTGAGATGAATTCAAGAGTTCAACATGGCGCCGGAAACGCAGATCCTTTCACTCCGCTGCGTTTGGCTCAGGATGACAGAGTTTTTTGCGGCATCCTGGAGAGGGTGGGCGACCGATGAGCTTTGTCTTTTACATTCTTGCGGCGCTCACCGTTGTCGGCGGCTTGGCGGCGGTGCTGTTGAAGAATACGGTGCACTGCGCGCTGGCGTTGACGGTGGCCTTTGCGGGGCTGGCGCTGCTGTTTCTGGAACTCGACGCGCAATTTGCCGGCTTTGCGCAGATTCTGGTTTATATCGGCGCGGTTGCGATTCTGGTTGTCTTTGCGATTCTGCTCACCAAGGGCTCAGAGACGCCCACGGGCGGAGTTTTCAGCAAATTATGGCTGGTTGGATTAGCCATTGCGGCGGCGGTTTTTGCGGTGCTGGGCTGGGCGGTGTTGCGGACAGCGCCGATGCTGCCCAGATCCGCGCCCGTGCCTGTTGTCACGGTTCAGCAGATTGGGCAGGCGTTGATGGGACGCTACGTTTTGCCGCTGGAGATTATCGCGGTACTGCTGACGGCGGCGATGATTGGCGCGGTGATCATTGCGATTCATGAGAAAGAGGCGAAGCGATGACGCCGCTTGCTGGTTATCTTCTGGTAGCCGCGCTGCTGTTCTCGATTGGGCTGGCCGGAGCGCTGACGCGGCGGAATGCGATTCTTGTGTTGATTGGCATTGAGCTGATGCTGAACGCGGCCAATCTGAATCTCATTGCCTTTTGGCGTTACGGGCCGCATCCGGAGCTGCTGACGGGAATGATGTTTGCGATTTTTTCTATTGCGGTTGCGGCGGCTGAGGCGGCGGTGGGGCTTGGACTGGTGATTCAGATTCATCGCCACGCGAAGACGACGGATTTGGACGCGATGAACAGGATGAAGGGGTGAGATGTTGATGCAAGAGACAATTTCATACGCCCCACTGACGGCGGCATCTTCCATCGCAAAGATGCTGTGGCTGATCCCCGCGCTGCCGATTGCGGCCGCCGGAGTGGCTGCGCTGCTCAAGCAGGCGCGGCGCAAAGTCTCGGCGACTCTGGCCATTGGGGCGATGGGTATTTCGCTCGCGCTCTCGCTGGTTGCATTTGCGCACGTGGTGAGCGAATGGACGCGAGGGATTGCCGCGCGCGAAGTAGTCAACTTCACATGGATTCAAGTTGGCGCGGCGCAGGTCGATCTGGGCTGGGTGCTCGATCCGCTCTCGGCCGTCATGCTGGTAATGGTCAGCTTTGTGGGGTTGCTGATCTTTATTTACTCGCTCGGCTACATGGAGCACGATGAAAACTTCACGCGATTCTTCTGCTTTCTCTCGCTCTTTGCCGGAGCGATGCTGGGCGTGGTGATTGCCAACAGCTTGCTGCTTCTTTTTATGTGCTGGGAACTGGTTGGACTTACCTCGTATCTGCTGATCGGCTTCTGGTACCAGAAGCCTTCGGCTGCCGCCGCTGCCAAGAAGGCTTTTCTTACTACGCGCATCGGCGATGTTTTTTTTCTGCTCGGCATTGTCTGGCTCTTCGCGCAGACCGGCACGCTGCTTTTCTATAACAATGGCGCGGGTTCAATGGAGGCAAGTTCGCTGGCCGCGCTGCTTGCTCAGCCTGGCGCATGGGGCTGGACGGCGGCTGGCGCGATAGGCCTGCTGATCTTTGCCGGAGCGGCGGGCAAGAGCGGGCAGTTTCCGCTGCACGTCTGGCTGCCGGATGCGATGGAAGGCCCGACCCCGGTCTCTGCGCTGATTCATGCGGCGACGATGGTGGCCGCCGGTGTATACCTGATTGCTCGTGTTTATCCGCTTATGCACGCTGGGGCGCTAGGTGGCGGAAGCACTGCCGCGCTTGCAGTAGTGACTTGGGTGGGCGCATTCACGGCCGTCTTTGCAGCGCTGATTGCCGTCGCGCAGAACGACATCAAGCGCATTCTGGCCTACTCGACGGTCTCGCAACTCGGCTACATGATGGCGGGCTTGGGCATGGGCGGCGTGGCGGTGGGAATGTTTCACCTGATCACCCACGCCTTCTTCAAGGCGCTTCTCTTCTTGGGCGCGGGGTCGGTGATTCACGGCTGCCATGAGGAGCAGGACATTCGTAAAATGGGCGGATTGAAGGCCGATATGCCGCTGACATTTCTGACTTATGCAATTGGAATGCTGGCGCTCTGCGGCTTTCCGCTGCTTTTTTCCGGCTTCTGGAGCAAGGACGGAATCCTAGAAGCCGCGCAGCATTGGAGCGTAGCGAAGACACCGTTTTACATGCTGGTTTTTGGCGCGCTGCTGACGGCTTTTTACATGACGAGGCAGGTGGCTTATGTTTTCTTTGGCGTTTGGCGCGGCGGCAAACCAGCGCATGAAAGTCCGAAGGCAATGACTGCTCCGCTTTCGATTTTAGCTTTCTTCGCCATGGCGCTGGGATTGATTGGAACGCCGGCATGGCCGTGGTTCCGCGCCTTTCTGGATGGCCGCGCGGTGAGTTTCGATTTGCCCGCCTTATTTGAATCACGACTGCTGATACTGATGACTGCTTCAGCGTTTGTGGTTATCTTTGGCATTTGGTTCAGTTGGCGAATTTACGGTGATCGCTCACCCAGACCGACGGAGCCGGATGCGCTGGAGCACGCCGTTCCAGCGGTGTGGGCCGCGCTGCGCGACCGGCTTTATATCGACGAGTTCTACGGAGCAACGGTGATTGCATTCTACGGTTGGTGGGCGCGCGTGGCGGACTGGCTGGATCGAAGAGTCTGGGGTGGCGTGATCGCCGGGGTCGCGGGCGTTTTCGGTTTGTGGGCGCATCTGAGTCGCCTGCTTGATACAAATGTTGTGGACGGCATTTTCGATAAAGGCTGCGATGAAATGAGTGTGGGTGGCGGCTTGCTATCGCGCGTGCAGACAGGCAGGGTGCAAACTTACCTGCGAGTTCTGGCGCTGGCGGTGGTTGTGCTGGCCGCAATTCTGATTTGGAGCAGCCGGCCATGAACGAATTTCATTTATTGTCGCTGCTGACCGTGCTGCCATTGATCGGAGCGGTTGTTGCTATTGGAGCGGGCAAGCGCGCGCGCGAAGTGGCCCTGATCACGTCACTGCTCACGCTGGCTCTTGCGCTGGCGATATGGACGGCGTGGAGCAAAGGGGCGGTGACCGGCGGCTATGGATTAATTGAGCAATATGCGTGGGCGCCGTCGCTGGGCATCGAATATCACCTGGGAGTGGATGGGCTGAGCGCGCTGATGCTGCTGCTCTCGGCAATCGTTACGCTGATGTCGGTGGATGCCGCGACGCGAGTGCACCATCAGCCGGGGCTTTATTTTGCTCTTGTGCTCACGCTTGAAGCCGGACTCATTGGATCATTCACGGCGCTGAATTTCTTTCACTGGTTTCTCTTTTGGGAACTGAGCCTGATTCCGGCATTCTTCCTCATCAAGCTGTGGGGTGGGGCGCGGCGCGGCGCGGCGGCAACGCAGTTCTTCGTTTACACCATGGCCGGTTCCGTGGCTCTGCTGGTCGCGTTTCTCGCCGTCTTTGTCGCCACGGGCAGCATGGACTTTCCGCGCCTCACCTTTCTTGCTTCAACCGGCGAGTTGGATCAGATGATCACGGCGCATCTGGGTCCAGTGATGCTCTGGCTAGCCATCGGTGTAGTTGCCGGGTTTGCTGTAAAGGTGCCGTTGATACCCTTCCATACGTGGCTGCCCGCGGCCTACGCTGAAGCGCCTTCGCCGGTGACGATGCTGCTGACCGGCGCAATGTCGAAGATGGGAGTCTACGGGCTGCTGCGGATCGCGTTGCCGCTTTTTGGCCCGCAGATTTCTCAGATGCGCACACCGCTGTTGGTACTGGCCGTCGCGACTGTCGTGATGGGCGCATGGGCCGCGGCGGCGCAGAAGGATTTGAAGCGCATCTTCGCGTACTCGTCGGTTAATCACCTGGGCTACTGTTTGCTTGCGATCTTTGCGCTGGCTGTTCCGGCCGCGGGCACCGCCACAAATTCGATTCTGGCCAGTCAGGCATTTGCGCTCAACGGCGTGATTCTGCAAATGTTCAACCACGGCATCACGGCGGCGGCGCTCTTCTGGTTTATCGCGATGATTCAGCAGCGCACGGGAGGCCATCGCGGCATCGATCAATTTGGCGGACTGCGAAAGCCCGCTCCAGTGCTTGCGGGGCTGATGGGTATTGCTCTTTTCTCGTCGCTGGGTTTGCCGGGGCTGAATGGTTTTGCCGGCGAGTTTCTCATCTTCCGCGGCGTTTTTTCGCTGGCCTGGGTTGCGGCGACGGTTTCGATTCTCGGGCTGCTGGTGACCGCTGTCGTGATTCTTACCGTTGTTCAGAAGGTCTTTACCGGGCCGGTGCCGGAGCATTGCGCGGGTTTTCCTGACTTGCATCACGGCGAGCGGCTGGCGCTTGCGCCGGTGATCGGCCTGATGCTGCTCGTGGGGCTTTTGCCTTCGTTGATTGTGGACAGCGTGAACCCGACGGTGGTGAACCTTTTGGCTCACTGGAGATTTTGATGTTGGTTTGGACTATCTACATATCGTTTGCCGGAGCCCTGCTCCTGGCACTCTTGCCCAAGGGGCGGCCTGGGCTGGCGCGCTGGCTGGCGCTGGCGGTGGCTGTGGCCGGGCTGGCGATGGGAGCGGCGGGCTTTGTGGCCGGGATGGGGCAGGGAAGAGTGACCTTCGTCGATGTGCCATGGGCGCCATCGATGGGAATTCGTTTTTTGCTTGCCGCCGACGGCATAAGCCGCGTCCTGGTGCTGCTCACGGGCCTTGCCGCTGTGGCCGGTGTTCTCTTCAGTTGGAATATCGAGCTGCGCACCAATGAGTTTTTCGCATTTTTTCTAGCGTTGATTGGCGGCGTCTACGGAGTATTTCTCAGCTTCGATTTGTTTCTGCTTTTTGTATTCTACGAAATCGCAATCGTCCCCAAGTATTTTCTGATCGCTATCTGGGGCTCGACGCGGCGCGAGTATGCGGCGATGAAGCTGGCGCTCTACTCCTTCGCGGGCTCGGCGATGGTGCTCGCCGGCCTGCTTGCGACCTATGCGACGGCAGGCGGCCACTCCACCACGCTGGACGCGCTGGCTCACGCGGGGCTTCCCGCAAGCTTTCAGATGTGGTGCTTTCCGCTGGTCTTCACGGGCTTTGCGATTCTGGCCGGCATGTGGCCCTTTCACACCTGGGCTCCCACCGGGCACGTCGCCGCGCCTACGGCTGCTTCCATGCTGCTGGCGGGCGTGGTGATGAAGCTGGGCGCATATGGCTGCCTGCGCGTGGGCATTGCGCTCTTTCCGCGTGGCCTTGACCCTTGGGGATTCTCCTTTATCGGCATTGGCTCCTGGCGCGATGCCTTTGCGCTGCTTGCCGTCATCGGCATTGTCTACGGCGCGCTGGTGGCTCTGGCGCAGACGGACTTTAAATTTGTAATTGGTTATTCCAGCGTCAGCCACATGGGTTTTGTGCTGCTGGGGTTGATGACGCTGAACCAGATTGGCATGACCGGCGCGGTGCTGCAGATGTTCTCGCACGGCATTATCGCCGGGTTGCTCTTCGCCATTGTGGGCCGCATTGTGTATGACCGCACGCACACGCGGCAGTTGGCGGAATTGGAACGGATGCATCTCTCGCGGCGCTTGCCCTTTGCCGCTTGGGCCTTCGTGATTGCCGGGCTGGCCTCGATTGGAATGCCGGGCTTCAGCGGCTTCTGGGCAGAGATGCAGGTGCTGGTCGGTGCCTGGATCGCCAAGCCTTGGTGGGCGCTGGTCGCCGGCGTCGGCATTGTCGTCGGCGTGGCTTATACCTGGCGCGCGTTGCAGAAGGCCTTCTTCAGCGATCTGCTGCCCAGCGCGCATGTGCTGGAAGAGGAGAACGGGCACAAACTGGCCGCGATCACATGGCCTGAAGTGACGGGCGTTGCGCTGCTGGCGGGGGCGAGTCTGGCGATTGGCCTATGGCCGCGCGTTCTTCTGGATACCATCGAGCCTGCTGTGAAAGCTCTGCTTGCGGGAGGGGTGCAATGAACTACCCAGGATTTTATTCCGCCCTCTTCCGCGTAACGCTGCCGGAGACGGCGCTGGAAGTGGCGGCGCTGGTGGCCCTGATTGTCGATCTCGGATTCCTGCGCAAGGCCGCTCTTAAGGTGCGTGTGGCTGTGGCGGCGGTGCTGGGCGTGGCTGGGTGCGGGGCGGCGATTTGGACTATTGGCCTACAGACGGGGCCTGGGCTAGATGTGGATGGATCTCTGGTTCTGGTCAATGGCGGCGGCGCGACGATTGCACAAATTGGAATCCTGGTATTAACGGCGCTGACGCTGCTTCTGTTTATCGGCACGGATTTCACACGCCACGCCAGCGAGTATGTGGCCGTCGTGCTGATGGCCGCATCTGGCGGGTTGCTGATTGCGTGCGCACAAGATTTGCTGGTGATCTTCGTCGGGCTGGAGTTGCTCAGTCTTGGCCTTTACGTGTTGACGGCTTTCTCGAAGAGATCGGGAAAGAGCGCCGAAGCCGCATTGAAATATTACTTGTTTGGCGGCATGTCGGCGGCGTTTCTGCTCTTTGGCTTCAGCTATCTTTACGGCTTGAGCGGCAGCACGAATCTATATTGGATTCAGTACAACATTGCCGAGTCGGGAACGAGTCCGTTGTTCTATGTAGCCTGGATTCTTATCGTCGCCGGTCTGGGTTTCAAGATCGCGGTGGTGCCCTTTCATCTGTGGGCGCCGGATACTTATGAGGGCGCGCCAGCCTCGGCGGCGGCATTCATTGCTTCCGTTTCCAAGGTAGCCAGCTTTGCGCTGCTGCTAACCGTCAGCCGCAATCTGCTGATGCCGAGTGGACCGATAAGCGGGCATGCGACAGTTGTCGAAGGCTTTCTGCGCAAGGAATATCTAGCCTGGCACTCGTTGGCGATGATTCTTCTGGTGGTCGCGGCTGCTTCCATGGTCGTGGGCAATCTGGCGGCGCTGGTACAGGTGAGTGTGCGTCGGCTGCTGGCTTACTCAGCCATCGCACACGCGGGTTATATCCTGCTTGGCATTGCCACGCAACGCGCCTATTCGGGGCAGGGAAGTTCATTTCAGTTCTTTTTGAGCACGACTGGTCCGGCACTGCGCAGCGCCAACGCGGTCCTCTACTACATCCTCACTTACGGATTGACGGTCATCGGCGCATTCGGCGTTGTCGGCGTGGTCAAGCGGGCGACGGGCAGTGATCGGCTCGATTCATTTCTCGGCCTGCATAAACGCAATCCGTGGCTGGCGGCGGTGCTTCTGGTGCTCTTCCTGTCACTGGCGGGGATTCCGCCGCTGGTTGGCTTCTGGGCCAAGTTCAATCTCTTTGCCGCGGTGCTGGGCGTATCGGCCGGACCGGTGCCGTTTACGCTGGTCGCTCTGGCCGTTGGTTTCAGCGCCGTGTCGCTCTACTACTATCTGCAAGTGCTGAAGCGCGCCTACGTGATGCCGGCTATCGATGAGACGCCGATCAAAGTACACCCGGTTACCATGGCGGTACTGCTGCTGATTGCCGCCGCGGTTGTTGTGCTGGGATGTTTTCCTTCGCTGCTGCAAGGGTGGATCGAGAGCTTCTATCGGGGGATGTAGTCTTGACGGCGGTGTTTTGAAGCGCAGGATTACGTGCCGTGTGCGGGAAATGCGATGAACAATAGAGTTAGGAACATATGATTCTGTGCTTGAGTGCGGATTTGGATTTGAATGCCCGCGCCGAAGGTCGAGACGTTGTTACTGAAAATCGCTGTAAAATAAGCAACGTAACGGGTTAATCTCGACCGAGATTACCTAAGTCATTGTGTCTCCGTAATCTTGTGCTGTCCTCTTTACTGTCCTAGGATCATTACACTTGATCGGAATCTCGATGCTCGATCCTATATCCGCATTGAGTTTCATGGGATGTATTTTTGCGTCGATCCGCGACAGTTGCGGTTGAATTTGTCCCATGTACGCACAGAAGAACAACCTGCTCGATAGGTTGCTCCCCGGCTTCTGGCGGACTGGAAGGGCTTGAAGCAATGAGGGATTATCGGGCTCGCGTGATTTTTTGTGCTGCTGTATTTTGCGCTTTGCTTTGGTTCTCTCCGCTCACTGCAAACGCGGATACGATCGGCTCGTATGTCACATTGGAGCTGACAGGGACCGGGAATTTGAGCTACGGTTCCGATGCTGCTTACCCCTACTATTTGAGCGTTGACGGAAGTTCTATTTCAATGTCGGGGATGTGTGTCAGCTTCGACAACGACATCGCTCGTGGCGAGAGCTGGGTGGCGCAGGTGCAAGGGATCACGGGCACACAGGAAGAAGAGGCCGCGTGGCTTTTCAATGATGACAACCTCTCGATAGCGGCGGACAACAACACGCAGGCTATTGACGATCAGTGGGCCGCGTGGGAGATATTTTCCGCGAATGCGCGGGCAGCGACCGCACCGGCGGACGGCGGGGCGGCAACGCAGTTGGCAGCCGCGATCTCGGCGGTGAGTTTGGGCACTGAGCCGGCGTCCTTCTACCAGCAATTCGTTATCTATATTCCAGAATGGGGATGGCCAACGGGAGACGACGTTCCGCAGAATTTTATTGCATTGGCGGGATTTTCCGATGGTCCCAACCCGCCCGATTCGCCCGAGCCGAGCAGCCTGATTCTGCTTGGGACGGGACTGCTGGGACTTGCCGGGATCATCTTCCGCAGGAATCATTCCTCCGTGAAACACCCACATCCAGGTGCTTGAGTTAATTGTTTTCCACCCTGATTTGCCAGATCGTTTACAGGCTCTGGGCGACTCTTCTATAGTTTCTCTTTGTGCGCTGGCCGGGGGCCTCCTTGCGTTTCGCGGCTAGAGCTTGAAAGCTATAGCATCTTCAGGATTGAAGTAGACTGAAAGCGCGCGCTCGAAGGGCTTCTTCACGAAAAGAGCCATATTTGACTGGTGCCTTAAAGTCTATTTGTATTCCGACGATGCTCTAAGAGGGTGTCGCCGTGTCTAAGATTTCTCGCCGCAGTCTGCTCCGTTCAGGATTGGTTCTTTCCGCCTCATCGCTGGTGGCTCGTTCCGCGTGGGCGGGGGCAGCATCTCAGCTTGCGGGTTCGCCCTCCGTAGACGGCCTTCGCGAGCAACTGCTCTTTGATTTTGGCTGGAAGTTTCAATTTGGCCACGGCAGCGACCCGGCGCGCGATCTTGGCTTTGGGTACGGGCAGGGCGACTTTGCCAAGACCGGCGAGTTTGCATTCGCGAAGGCGGGATTTGACGACTCAAAATGGCGGGCGCTGAATCTGCCGCACGATTGGGCGGTGGAACTGCCCTTTGTGCGCGACCCGGAGTTGAATTCCCACGGCTACAAGCCGCTGGGCAGGCGCTATCCGGAGACCAGCGTGGGCTGGTACCGGCGCGAGTTTGCGATTCCCGCCAGCGATCTGGGACGGCGGATCAGCATTGAGTTTGACGGCGCTTTTCGCAGCGTATTGATCTTTGTGAATGGCTGTTTTGTTGGCCGCAATGATAACGGCTATGCGCCCTTCAGCTTCGATGTGACGGATTTTCTGAGCTACGGCGCGAAGAATTGCATTGTGGCGCGCGTGGATGCGAGCTTTGGCGATGGCTGGTTTTACGAGGGCGCCGGGATCTACCGGCATGTGTGGCTGACCAAGACGGATGCGCTGCATCTGGGACGGTGGGAGAGCTATGTGCGGGCGAACCTCAAGGGCAATGACGCAACTCTTACGTTGGGCACGGTGGTTGCAAATGATGGTAAACAGGCGGAGAGCGCCAAGGTGGCCTGGAAGATTTTAGACACTGCAGGCAAAACGGTGGCCACCGCCGAAGCTCCAGAGCAATCGATTGCAGTGGACAGCACTACTGCCTTTACTTCAACCGCCCGATTGACCAATGCTGCGATGTGGTCGGTCGATACTCCGAATCTTTACACGGCGGTTGTTACTGTCGAATCAAACGGCAAAGCGTGCGATGCCGAGCGAATCAGCTTTGGCGCGCGCACGGCGGTCTTCGATGCGGACAAGGGATTCTTCCTGAATGGCAAGCCGCTGAAGATTCAAGGCACCTGCAACCATCAGGATCACGCGGGCGTGGGCGCGGCGCTGCCGGACCGTTTGCAGGATTTCCGGCTGGGCGTGCTGAAGGCGATGGGCGGCAATGCCGTGCGCACCTCGCACAATATGCCGACGCCGGAGTGGGTCGAGGCCTGCGATCGCATGGGCATGATGATGATGTGCGAGACGCGGCAGATGAGTTCGAGCCCCGAGGGGTTGGCGCAACTGGAGGCGATGGTCAAGCGCTACCGCAATTCGCCGTCGATCATTCTCTGGTCGATTGGCAACGAGGAGTGGCATCTGCAGAATGACGAGATGGCCGAGCAGGGCGCGAAGATTGCCGCGACGATGGTGCGGCGCTGCCATGAATTGGACCCGACGCGCGTGGTCTCGGCGGCGGTGAACGGCGACAACAAGAAGGGGGTCAGCGAGGCCGTCGATATTATCGGCTTCAATTATCAGTTGCAGTTCCCGGATGAATTTCACAAGAAGAATCCCAAGCTTGCTATCTACGGATCGGAGACGGCGAGCGCGTTTTCAACGCGCGGCGACTACTCGACCGATGCGCTGCGCAACACCGAAAGCGCCTATGACGTGAATCCGGCGCGATGGGGCGAGACAGCCGAGGAGTGGTGGAAGTTCTACGCAACGCGCGAGTGGACGGCCGGCGGCTTTGCCTGGACGGGCTTCGATTATCGCGGCGAGCCAACGCCCTACGGCTGGCCTTCAATCAACTCGCAATTCGGCATTGTGGACATGTGCGGCTTTCCCAAGGACAGCTTCTTCTACTACAAAGCCTGGTGGGGAACTGAACCGGTGCTGCACCTTTTTCCCCATTGGAATTTTGCGGGCAGGGAAGGCGAGGAGATTCTGGTTTGGGTACATTCCAACCTCGATGAGATTGAGTTGCTCGTGAACGGCAGGAGTCAGGGCAGCCAGAAGGTACCGCGGCTTGGACATGTGGAGTGGAAGGTGAAGTACGAGCCGGGGGCGATTGAGGCGCGTGGTTTAACGAGCGGCAAAGTGGTGCTCAAAGAAAGGCGCGAGACGACTGGGCCAACTGTCGCGATCCGGCTTACCGCGGACCGCACAGAGATTGATGCCGACGGCGCGGACGTGGCGATTGTTACCGTGGAGGCGCTGGACAAGGACGGCCGGCCAGTACCGACAGCGGATAATTCAATCGCTTTCAAGGTGTCAGGCGATGGCACGCTGCTGGGCGTGGGCAACGGCGATCCCAATTGCCAGGAAAGCGACAAGGAGCCAAAGAGGTCGCTCTTCAACGGTCTTGCACAGTTGATTGTGCAGGCCGGAAGAAGCGCAGGCACGATTCATATAGAAGCGTCGAAAGAAGGATGGGGTGGGCCGGAGCTGACCCCAGCCAAGATAGAAATCGTAACCAGAAGAGCGGAGCAGCGGCTGACGGTGAGCTAATGGCATTGCACTCCTTAATTGGCATAGGCATTTGTAACCTCATTGCAATGCTTGCTTAAGCAGTTCTGGTAATATCTTGACGGTTACTTTGTTTTTTCAAATCGTCTTGCTTTGTTCGTGCTTGATTATGCTAAGATTTCTTATAACGGGACCGGGTTGTAATGTTCGGATTCTGCGTATTCCGGGACTTCCTCCTCCGGGCAGACGATTCGGATTAATTCCAGAAGCGGACCTCATTTCTGGCCCCTGGGCTTGAACCAAAAACCAACGGGAAGCAGAAGACAGACTGGGTTTATTGAGCCATCAATTTGATTTCCCTGATCATCAACGACAACGGTCATTTTTGACAAAACACAGAAGGGATCAGCATATGACTAAGAATCTTCTGAAGTATTCATTTGTGGTTTTTGGGTTTGCGTTGGCTACGTGCCTTACCGCGCATGGCATGGCGTTTGACAAGCGGCCCGAGGTTGACCCAAGCCTCGCCGTCAGTGGTCTGACGCTTCTTGCCGGAGCATTGGCGGTACTGCGCGTTCGGCGCAAGAAGTAGAAGGAACGAATAGAAAAAATGAGTTCCAACGATTGCTCGGCCGGGGATATGTTTTCCCGGCCGACAGGAGTTATTGCCCTGCATAGCAGGCTTCTTGCACGACTTTATTTTTTTGCGCTGGCACTTGCGCTCGAGGCTGTGCTAGTCCTCGGCCCACAGCATATAGCGCCGCATATTCACTGGGGCATAACACCAGTTGCCATTGTGTCTTTTGCGGTTTTTCTCGGCCTCGGCCATTCTTGGCTGAAGGTTCAGACGGAGCGGGTTCGCTTCGGCTATCTGTTATTTGGCGGTTATTTAGCCTGCGTCGCTGCTGAGGTAGTCATTCACGCCGCGGCGGCTCATCCAGGTGGCTGGTTTTCTCAAGCAGCGCCCCTGGCAATCACAACATTATTCCTTATCAAGATCCCTCTGCTGGCGCTGGCCTGCGCGCCGTTTCGCACTTGGGTGAGAATGATTCGCGCCACTGGCTTATTGTGGTTGTATGCCTGCTTGGCGGGCGTTCTCTCGTGGTCGCTGCTGTCGCCGTCGCAGAGTTTATGGGGCGAATCAGGGACCAGTGCCGGTCACAGCTTACAGGTTGCCACTTTCACATCCGTGCGGGCAATACTCCAGCGCATTGAGCCCGACGCTACAGTCGATGCTGCCAACTTCACCATTCGAACTCCGCGTTGCGATATGGAGATAGCCTACCCCTGTTCCGGAATGGAGGGGCTGGGGCTGATCTTTGCTTTCACTACGATCTGGGTCTGGTATTTCAGAAGAGAGTGCCGCTTTCCCCAGGTACTTCTTCTCATCCCTTGCGGTCTGCTGCTGATCTGGGTGCTCAATGTGGTCCGGCTGGTTGTCCTCTTCCTGATCGGAGACTTGTACAGCAATGAAGTTTCCGATATAGGCTTCCATTCGCACTTC